>JBILYE010000125.1:0-11086 GCA_044377925.1 Caulobacter sp.
TTCCTGCGCCCGCTGCAGCAGGGCCGTCCCCACCGGCGTCGCCCCCAGCGGCAGCGCCGCCGCCGCCTGGGCCTTCTGCCAGTCGGTGACATCGACGGTGTTCTGCAGCACGAACTCGACCGCGCCGTCCTGGCCCATGATCGGGGTGTGAACCGCCGTCCAGTAGCGGTCCTGCATCTGGCCGTCGGGGCCGGGAATTTCGTAGTGGATGAAGGCCAGGGTGTCGGGCTCGCCGGTCTGGAACACCTTGTGCAGGCTCTCGTTCAACCGCCGCCCGGCCTCGCCCGGGTTCGGAAAGGCCTCGAACATCCCCCGCCCGATCAGCTCCTCGCGCGACCGCCCGGTCGCCCGCTCATAGGCGCTGTTGACCGCCACGAACCGCAACTCGCGGTCGAGTATATTGTGCGGGCTGGGCAACACCTCGAACAGGGCGTTGAAGTCGATACGGTGCACGGATCCCCCCGGTCAGACCGGATCCGCACAGACACGCGGCCCCCGGTCACATAAAGTCCACAACACAGAAGACCCCAAAAGGTTTCCACGCCGCGTCGCCCCCGCCCGGCGCGGCCAGGCGGCACAGCCTATCCCTGCTGCCATCCGGCGTCACCAGCCCCCGCGCCAAGCACCGGGACTCGTCCTATATAGCCTTCCGTGAGCGACACCCCCGATCCCCCCGAAACCGACAACCACCTGCCCGTTACAGAGGCCGCCTCCCTGCGCGCCGCCAAGCTGATCAAGTTCCACGCCGACCGCCTGCCGGACGCCCCGGGCGTCTACCGCATGTACGGCGAGGACGGCGAATGCCTCTACGTCGGCAAGGCCCGCTCCCTGAAAAAGCGCGTCATCCAGTACGCGCAGGGCCGCTTCCACACCAACCGCATCGCCACCATGGTCGATCTCACCCGCTCGATGGAGTTCGCCTCCACCCGCACCGAGACCGACGCCCTGCTGCTCGAGATCAACCTGATCAAGCAGCTCAAACCCCGCTTCAACGTCCTGCTGCGCGACGACAAGTCCTTCCCGGAAATCGTCATCCGCCGCGACCACGCCGCGCCCCAGCTGCGCAAGCACCGCGGCGCCCACAGCATCAAGGGCGACTACTTCGGCCCCTTCGCCAGCGCCGGCGCCGTCAACCGCACCCTCAACACCCTGCAGAAGGCCTTCCTCCTCCGCTCCTGCAGCGACAGCGTCTACGATTCCCGCACCCGTCCCTGCATGCTGCACCAGATCCGCCGCTGCGCCGCCCCCTGCACCGGCCTGATCGCCCCCGATGACTACGCCCTCCTCGTCGACGAAGCCGAGGCCTTCCTGCGCGGCAAGTCCCGCGCCGTCATGGCCCGCATGTCCGAACAGATGCAGGCCGCCTCCGACGACATGGAGTTCGAGCTCGCGGCTCGCTTGCGCGACCGCATCCGCGCCCTGGCCTCCGTCGCCCAGGAAACCACCGTCAATCCGGAAACCGTCGACGAGGCCGACGTCTTCGCCCTCCACGCCGTCGGCGGCCAGGCCTGCGTCCAGGTCTTCTTCTTCCGCGCCGGCCAGAACTGGGGCAACCGCGCCTACTTCCCCCGCATCGACAAGTCCGACACCGACGCCGAGGTCATGGGCGCCTTCATCGGCCAGTTCTACGACGACAAGCCCATCCCCCGCCTGATCCTCGTCTCCCACACCCCCTTCGAGACCGAACTCCTGGCCGAGGCCTTCAGCATGAAGTCCGGCCGCAAGGTCGAGATCGCCCAGCCCCGCCGCGGCGAAAAGAAGGGCCTGGTCGACGAGGCCCTGACCAACGCCCGCGAAGCGCTCGGCCGCCGCATGGCCGAGGGCAGCGCCCAGGCCAAGCTGCTGGCCGGCGTCGCCGAGGCCTTCAAGCTCGAAGGCCCGCCCGAACGCATCGAGGTCTACGACAACAGCCACATCATGGGCACGAACGCGGTGGGCGGCATGATCGTCGCCGGCCCCGAGGGCTTCCAGAAGAACCAGTACCGCAAGTTCAACATCAAGGGCACGGACCTCACCCCCGGCGACGACTTCGGCATGATGAAGGAGGTCCTGCGCCGCCGCTTCTCCCGCCTGGTCAAGGAGGAGGAAGCCGGCGGCGACCTCTCCGTCCCCAAATCTTCCTCACCAAGGCCGGACCTCGTCCTCATCGACGGCGGCGCCGGCCAGATCGGCGTGGTGCTGGAGGTGATGGCCGACCTTGGCGTCGACGACATCCCCGTCGTCGGCGTGGCCAAGGGCCCCGACCGCGACGCCGGCCTGGAACGCTTCTTCCTCCCCGGCGCCGCCGCCCCCTTCATGCTCGAGCCCAAGAGCCCGATCCTCTACTACCTCCAGCGGCTAAGGGACGAAGCGCACCGCTTCGCCATCGGCACCCACCGGGCGAAGCGCTCGAAGGAGATGGTGAAGAACCCGCTGGACGAGATCGAGGGGGTGGGGCCGGGGCGGAAGAAGGCGTTGCTGCATGCGTTCGGCAGCGCGCGCGGGGTGAGCCGGGCGAGCGTGGAGGACCTGATGAAGGTGGCGGGGGTGAACGAGCCGCTGGCGCAGCGGGTGTTTGATTTTTTCAGGAAGTGACGGGGCGGCGAAGTGCGGACACTCTGCGCCGCTCTGCACGTCACGCGCGGGCTAGATAGACGGGGGCCGGTCTATTCCCTCCAAAAAGAAGTTTTTCGCGTTTTGACTTCCAGTTTTGGATCCGCTTCTTGATCTCGGCATCAAGCGACCTGTCGAACTGATCCGTAGGACCACCTCCGGTTTGATTTTCTCGCTGCCAAAGCGAGACACGACCGTCCACTACTCGTCGCGGTGATCCTGCGTCTGTTCGATGAGTTTGTTGATCAGAAAGCTGTCAAAGTCAGTGAAGCTATCAGCTGATACATCAGCAGCAGGTGAGATCATCATCGACAGCTCCAGGAACTCCGCGTCGGTGAACAGCCGCCGCATGGCCGCCACGTCGTCGTCGCCGATGTTGTGGTGGTCCACGGCCATCTTCTCGGCGAAGTGGATGGCCGCCCGCTCCCGGGCCGTGAATCCCTTCTGATCCGGCGCACAGCGCCGCCGTCAGTACCCGATAATCACAATCCGCTGCCCAACCCAATAGAACGCCGTCCCCTGACCCGCCGGCGGCGGGGTCAACTCGTAACTCAGCGTCCCGTCAGCCCCCAGACCCAGCACCCGCACGGTGATCCCCGCCAGGGTGACCTCGCCCTTACCGCCGGCCAGCCGGGCCCGCAGCTGGTCGCTGAGCACGCGGGTGCCGCTGTCGTCGTCGCTGACGTCGAGCTGCAGCGTCAGGTCGAGCGGCGCCCCTGGCGCCTTGCTGTCGGCCCGGGCGGTCCAGGTCAGCCGGGCCTCGGCGAAGGGGCCGTCGGCGGGGTCCGCCGGGCTGTAGGCGACCTTGGCGGTCAGGGGCTTGGGGGCCGCGAACAGCACGCCCAGCAGGTTCTTCCTGTCGCTGACGATGGGGCCGTGGGAACTGCCGGAGTTAAAGGCGGCCGAGACCACCGCCTCGAACGCCCCGTCGGCGTCGGCGTCGAGCAGGCAGGGGCCGACGCTGTAGAGGGCGCCCTCTTTGACCGGGGCGCAGTAGAGGCCGGGCCGGCCCTGCACGGCGTTCAGCACCTGGCTGGCGGTTAAGGGGCGGCGCAGGCTGGCCCCCAGCCAGTTGTCGGCCCGGGCGTCGACCCCGGCGTCCAGCCGCGCGGCCTGGCCCGGGCGCACCGCGAAGAGGGCCAGCGCCTCGCCGCGCCGGGCCGTGCGCGGGCCGGGCGGCAGGGGGGCGAGGGGCGCGATCTGGAAGCGCCAGCTCGGCGGCGGCGCGGGCTGGGCCACGGGGGGTGATGGCGGCGGCCGAGACGGAGACGGGGAGGCCTGCGCCAGCGCGGCGCCGGCGCTCAGCAGCAGGCAGAGGGTGGCCAGGGCCAGGCGGGCGGGCGCCGCGTGGGGCAGGGCGCCGGGCAGGGTCTTGGACATCACGCGCTCCTTGGAAGGGGCCCGGCCGGGCGGCCGCCGCGCCGTCGAGGGTGGCAAAATCCGGCCCCCGCCGCAACGCCGCCGCGCCGTCTTCGCGATTCCCTGAGCCGCCCCGGCGCCTTGCGCGCGGCGGACGTGGGATAATGGGCGCGCCGCTTCGATAAGCGCGCCTTCCCCCACATCCCCGGCCCCCACATCCCTGCCCAAAAGAGGTCCCCCATGCCCAAGCCCCGCCCGGCGCCCGCCGCCCTGCGCCCGCTCAACGCCCGTCAGCGGCGGTTCGTCGATGGCATCCTCGAGGGCGAGAGCCCCAGCGCCGCGGCCATCGCCGCCGGCTACACCGGCTGGGCGTCGGCGCAGTCGGCCTATGAGCTGGCGCGGCGGCCGAACGTGGCGGCGGCGATCGCCCAGGGGCTGGCCCGGCAGGGGCAGACGCTGACCCGCGAGGCGGCGATCGAGGAGCTGGCCCGGGTGGCGATGAGCAACGTCCTCGACTACACGGTCCTGCGCAGCGGCCATATCGAGCCGGACCTGACGCGCATCGACCGGGCCAAGGCGGCCGGGGTGCGCGAGCTGGTCGTCGAGGAGCGCTTCAACCAGAAGACCGGCGAGACCCTGCGCACCGTGCGGGTGCGCATGGGCCCCAAGCTGGCCGCCCTGCGCAGCCTGATCCCCCTGTTGCCGACCGCCGCCGAAGTGCGGGGCCCGGCCGCATGCGGCCGTGACCGACCCCTGATCCCGTCGCTACCGGACCCTGACGGCGCCCTGATGGAACCCTGATGAAACCTTGATCCCGCCCCGACCGCTCTGGCGGCGCAAGGCTTTGACGAATAACGGCTTTCCCGTTGAAAAGGCTGGGTTTCAGCGGAATTTTCGGGTGCGGCGCCTCAGATCGGACAGCTGGCCACTTCCAGCTGCAACATGGCAAGCACCCGGCCAAAGCCGATGTACTGCCCGGCCATCATCGACAGCTCCAGGAATTCGGCATCGCTGAACAGGGCCCGCATCTGGGCCACGTCCTCGTCGCCGATGTTGTGGTGGTCCACCGCCATCTTCTCGGCAAAGCGGATCGCCGCCCGCTCCCGGGCCGTGAAGCCCTCTGCATCCGGGTCATCGACGCCCCGCGCCGCCTCGTCCTCGCTGACCGTATCGGGCGCCATCCGCACGCTCTTGCACAGGACGCAGCCGTTGAGCGTGGCGATCCGCAGCCGGATCAGCTCCTTCAGCCGGGGCGGCAACAGGCCGGCGCCGCCGGTGTGCCAGGGGTGGTAGAAGCCCTGATAGGCCTGCACCAGGTCCGGGGCCGGGGCGAAGGCCTTGGCGAAATTGCGACCCAGCCAGTTCTCTTCCGGCGTCGCGTCATGGATGGCCTTGAGATAGGGCGGCAGGGCGTCGGGTTCGACCAGGGGCAGGCGGGACATGAGCGTGGATCCTCCGTGTTTGGAGGCATCAGGGCAGGGACCGTGGGGTCGCGCAATGGCGCCGTGGCGTCAGCCCGCCTCGGAGGGCTGGGGACAAGGAACCCATGGCAATTGAAAATACCACTGCGTATTTGGGTTCAATGACCGCTGATTCTCTCGCCCCCGCCGCCCGTCCCAAGGGGGACAAGCGGGCCCGCACCCGCCGGGCCCTGGCTTCGGCGGCGGCCGGGCTGATCGCCGAGAAGGGCTGGGACCGCACCTCGCTGGACGAGATCTGCGCCCGGGCCGGCATGACCCGCGGTGCCTTCCACGGCAATTTCGAGAGCCGCGACGCCCTGTTCCTGGCGGTCATGGAGCAGGAGACGATGCCGGTGTCGGTGCAGTTCCAGCCCGGCGCGCCGCTCAAGGTGCAGATGCGGCTGCTCGGCCAGGCGGTCTACGCCCATGCCAGCCAGCGGCTGGAGCGGCGCGTGCTGACGTCAGCCATTCAGCTGCATCTGATGACCCGGCCGGACATGCTGGCCCGGCAGGCCGAGGCCACCGCCGCCGGCTGGCGCGCCATGGCGGCCGGCTTCAATCGCCTTCTGCCGGCCGGTTCCCTGCCCATGCCGGCCGAGCGCTTCGTCAAGGTCATCGACGCCCTCACCGCCGGCCTGACTGTCAGCTACTTCCAGGCGCCCGATCTGATCGAGGAAGCCGACTTCATCGCCGCCTTCGAGGCCCTGGCCGGCGCGCCGCCCGTTCAGCCCTGGGGCGGCGGGGTATCGGTCTCGCCCAGCCCGGTCCGTCGATGGTGACGGTTTTCCTCCGCCATGCGTTAGGGTGAGATCATGAAGCACGTCCCCAACATCATCACCCTGGCCCGACTGGTCCTCACCCTGCTGGTCTTTCTGGCCCTGCTGGCCGGGGTGACGATGCCGACGTCCGGACCGCCCCTGCTGTGGTTCGCCTTCTGGGGCTTCGTCATCGCCGGGGTGACCGACTTCCTCGACGGCTGGCTGGCCCGCAAGTACCAGGTCGAAAGCCTGACCGGGGCCATTCTCGACCCGATCGCCGACAAGGTTCTGGTCGCCGGGGCCATCGTCGGCCTGGCCATCAACGGCGACTATGTGGCCGCCCTGACCGGCGGCCTGATCCTGTTCCGGGAGTTCTCGATCAGCGCCCTGCGCGAGGTGCTTGCCCCCCGCGGCCTGCGCCTGCCGGTGACGGTGCTGGCCAAGTGGAAGACCACCCTGCAGCTGGTCGCCCTGGCCGCCGCCCTGCTGCGCCTGACCCAGCCGGGCTGGATGACGGGCCCGATCAGCCTCGGCATCGACCTGTCGCTGTGGGCCGCCGCCGCCGTCACCGTCTGGACCGGGATCGAATATGGTCTGGCCGCCCGCAGGGCCCTGAAGGGCTGACTACTCGGCGGCGAGCAGGAAAGGCGGCGCCTCGGCCGCTTCCGGCTCGACCACCCCGGCGTCGGTGGGGCCGAACAGCAGCCAGTCGGTCTCTACCTCCCGGCGGTCCACCCGCATCAGCCGCATCAGGGCGCAAGCGCCTATCGCCTGGAACACCATCCTCGCCTCCGGTCATACTTCAGTTATTGAGAATGACTCGCAACTGAGGCGATGGCAAGGCGGCGTCCGATCACGACATCGGGTTGGCCGGCGGGCTGGGCTCGGGCAGGGGGATGAACTCATCGTGGTCGAGGTCAGGCAGCTTCATGCGCCCGGCCCGCCAGTCGGCCTTGGCCTGATCGATGCGCTCCTTGCTGGAGGAGACAAAGTTCCAGTCGATGAAGCGCGGACCCACGGGCTCTCCGCCCAGCAGCATGACCGTGCTGGGTTCCAGGGCCGTGAAGGCGATGGTCTCGCCGGGCTTGAACACCGCCATCTGGCCGGTCCCGATGGTGCGGCCATCGACCTCGACGCTGCCCTTGGCGACATAGGCGGCGCGTTCCGGGTACTCGGCGGGCAGGGCGGCCTTGGCCCCGGCGGCCAGTTCCCAGTGGACGTAGAAGAGGGGGGAGAAGACCGGCACCCTGGCTTCGGCTCCAAAGGCCTTGCCGGCCACAAGCCGCGCGCTCATGCCCCCGGCCTCATAGAAGGGAAGTTCGTCATTGCCTTCATGGTGGCTGAAGGCGGGGGCCGCCTCTTCGGATTCGGTCGGCAGGGCCAGCCAGGTCTGGATGCCGTCCATCCGGCCGCCATCGGCCCGCAGCTCCTCGAAGCGTTCGGAATGGGTGATGCCGCTGCCGGCCGTCATCCAGTTCACTTCACCCGGCCGGATGACGATCTCGCTGCCGACGCTGTCGCGGTGGGTCATCGACCCCTCGAACAGGTAGCTGAGGGTCGAGAGGCCGATATGGGGGTGGGGGCGCACGTCGACGGTGCGCGGAAATCCCGGCTGGAACTGCGCCGGCCCCATATGGTCGAAGAAGATGAAGGGGCCGACCATGCGGTGCGGCGCATAGGGCAGGACGCGTCCCACCTCGAGGCCGCCCAGATCCTTGCGCCGTTGGTCGATGACGAGTTCGATCATGATGTCCTCCGCTTGGAGCACACCTCGCCCGGCCGGCGATCCGGCGCAACCCGAACCTTGGGATCAGTGGCGCACGTAGGTGGCGCAGATCATGCCGCGGGCGATGGCGTGTTTGTGGAGAAGGTCGCGCACCTGCGGCCGGCCCGGCGGGCCCTTGAAGCCGCTGGCGGCGTCGAGGGCGTAGATCTGGGCGACGTAGTGGTGCGGCCCGTGGCCGGGCGGCGGATCAGGCGGCAGATAACCGCTGCCCAGGAAGCTGTTGAGGCCGGTGTGCAGGTGGCTCTGGTCACCAGTGGCGATCGCGCCCTCCTTCAGGATGCCATCGATCGGGGACAGGTCATAGGCGATGGCGTGGACCAGGGGGTTGAGCGTCGGACTGTCAGCGTCCTCGATGACCAGCAGCAGGGACACCGCGCCGGCCGGAACGCCCTTCCAGGCGAAGGGCGGCGACAGGCCCTCGCCATCCGCGGTGAACCGTTGCGGCAGGTTGGGTGCGTCGAAGGCGGCGCTCTCCAGGACCAGGCTCTCGGGCACGGCCGTGAGGGCCGGGTCGTGGTAGAGCACCTTTTCCAGGCCTGGCCGCACGCCCTGCAGGACGTGGCCGAGAATGGACGGCAGGTTCTTGAGCATCTCCGGATCTCCAGCAGTGGAAAACCCTCAGCGCGCCTTGGGGTTCAATGGTCGGTCGGTCGTTCGATGGCCAGGATGCGCGGCGCCTCTGGCGCGGCGTCCTTCAGTGGCTTGCCGTCCGCGCCGAAGCCCGCCCAGCCGCCCTTGGCAATGAAGGCGATCCAGCCTGGAGAAGCCACACCCAAAGTCAAATCGCCGACCCCCGGCGTGTTGGCCGCGAGGACATGGGTCTCGGTGACCGTCCTGCAGTCCGGGGCCAGCCGCACGGACAGCAGCCGCTCGGGCGAGACGCCGTTCTGGGTAGCCATGAACAGCCGTCCGGCCTTCGCCGTCGGGGCCGAGCGCCGGTCGGTCACGGCGAAGAAGCCGTCCGAGCCCGCAAGGGCTGTCGGCACACCGCCGATGGCCTCCAGCGCACCGGTGGTCAGATCGAGGCGATGCAGGCCGGAGGAATAGTCAGCGACGACCAGACTGTATCGATCACACATCGCCAGACCCTGCGGCGAGCGGAGCTCGGCGGACGTCACGAACCGCTCCATCGCCTTGCCGTTGGGAGGCAACCGCCACAGACCGGCGCCGACGCTGTCGCTGGCGTAAACCACGCCGTCCGGGCCAACGACCACATCCCCCAACTGACCGGCTCCGACCGCCGGAAATCGGCCGCGGATGGCCCCTGTATCGAGGTCGATCTCCAGCAGCGCGCTACCTGTCGCGCCGGCCCTGGCTCCGGGAATGTCCGGGCCGCTGGCCTCGGCGGCCCAGAGCACGCCGCGATCGGCGTCTACCGCCAGGCCGAACAGGCCACCTGTTTCGGCGTCGGCTTTCAGGAAGGGCTGCGGCTGGCCGCCACGAACCCGCAGGATGGTATGCCGGGTGACGCTGCTGACAAACCAGTCGCCGTTATGGAACGCGAGGCCCTCGTAGATGTCGCCGGGCCTTCCGAGGACCGCCAGCTCGGTCGGCGGGCCAAGCCCCGCCGGCGGCTGGGCGTTGGCGGTCAGCTTGGCAAGGACCGCAGTGAAAGGGGCGTGGGCGAGAAGGGCGGACAAGGCCTTGTCGCCGGCGATGTCCCAGGTCAGCCCCAGCTCGGCAAAGGCCGCCATATGCGCTGTCGCCTCGTCCAGCTTGCCGACAGCGACTTCAACGCGGGCCAGGCGAAGCAGGGCGCCGGGGTTGGTCGGATAAAGCGCCAGCGCCTCTTCCAGCAGGGTCTCGGCCTTGGCGATATCATTGGCCTGGGCCGCCGCGCCGGCTTCCTTGCGCAGACGCAAGGACTGCTCGAGCCGGCTCTCCGGGGGGGCGGCCGCGAGACAAAGCGCGGCGGCCAGGGTCAGGCTGACGGCGCGGATCATGGTGAGCTCCCCAGTTCGGAGGGGAGCCTGCGTCACCAAACGACGCTCTGCAAACTAACGATCGGTAATGCTAGCCGTGCGGGCTCACATAGGGACTGACCAGACCCAGCGGCACGGCCGTGGAGTTCTTGACGCCGCGGATGACGATGCGGCTTTCGATGTTGGACACCAGGCCCAGGGACAGGATCTTGTCGCGCAGGAAGTCGTCGAAGGCGTGCATGTCGCGGGTGACGATGCGCATCTCATAGTCCGCCGCGCCGGTCACGGTGGCGCACTGCACCACCTCCGGCCACTTCAGGACGGAGCTTTCGAAGCGTTCAAGGTTTTCCTTTGTCGGAAGGGAGAGCTTGACGGTGCAGTACACCTCGAAGGCCAGGCCCAGCAGTTCACGGTCGAGGATGGTGACCCGGCGCTGGATGACGCCAGCGTCCTCCAGGCGCTTGATGCGGCGCCAGCAGGGGCTCGAGCTCAAGCCGACGCGCTCGGCGATCTCGGCCACCGACAGCCCGGCGTCGTGCTGGATCAGATCGAGAATCTTTGCGTCAACTGCGTCGAGAGGCTCAGACAAACTATTGTTCCCCCTGGAGGGCCAAAAACGACCCCGTTCTTGCCGACTCATGCCCCAGTACGGGCATGGCTTTAGCAAACATTTTCTCCGGACTTATATGATCTTGCAAGCGAACTAGCCCTCCCCGCAGGAAAGATTTTTCAATGCGCCACTCAGAAGTGACGTTGGACGACAAATATCTCCTCGAAGACGGCCGTGCCTTCATCACCGGCGTGCAGGCGCTGATCCGGGTCATGCTCGACCGTCGGCGCCTCGATGTGCGGGATGGACTGAACACCGCGGGCTATGTTTCCGGCTATCGCGGCAGCCCGCTCGGCGGCCTCGACCAGCAGGCGGCGCGGTCGCGCAAGCTGCTCACCGCCCACGAAGTCGTCTTCCAGGAAGGCCTCAATGAGGATCTGGCGGCGACCGCTGTCTGGGGCAGCCAGCAGGCCAACCTGTTCCCGGGCGCCAAATTCGATGGCGTCTTCGGCCTGTGGTACGGCAAGGCGCCGGGCGTCGACCGGACGGGCGATGTCTTCAAGCACGCCAACTTCGCCGGCGTCATGCCCAGGGGCGGCGTCCTGGCCATCGCCGGCGACGACCACAACTGCAAATCCTCGACCCTGCCAAGCCAGTCG
>JBILYE010000126.1:0-11066 GCA_044377925.1 Caulobacter sp.
CAGGCGCGTCCGGTTTGACAGGATCCAGGGTCGGGCGACCGCCGCGGTCCTCGCGGTCGAGGCGGGGAATGGCGTCCAGCAGGCTGCGGGTATAGGCGGTCTGCGGATGGGCGAAGAGGTCGGCGGCACCGCCCTCCTCGACATAGGCGCCGTCCTTCATCACGCAGACCCGGTCGGCCAGACGGGCGATGACGCCCATGTCGTGGGTGATCAGCACCAGGGCCGTGCGGGTCTCGCGCTGCAGTTCGACCATCAGGTCGAGGATTTCGGCCTGGACGGTGACGTCGAGCGCCGTGGTCGGCTCGTCGGCGATCAGCAGGGCCGGATCACAGGCCATGGCCCCGGCGATCATCACCCGCTGGCGCATGCCCCCCGACAGCTCATGCGGATACTGGTTCATGCGCCGGGCGGCCTCCGGGATGCGGACATGGTCCAGCCACTGGCGGGCCCGGGCCCTGGCCTCCGTGTCGGAGAGGCCGAGGTGCAGCCGCAGGGGCTCGGCGATCTGTTCGCCGATCTTCACATGCGGGGTCAGGGCGGTCAGCGGGTCCTGGAAGATCATGGTCATCTTCGAGCCGCGGATGCGGTTCAGGTCCCGCGTCTTCAGACCCAGCAGTTCCTGGCCCTCGAAGGTGGCGGAGCCGGTCGCCGTGCCGTTCTGGGCCAGCAGGCCCATGACGGTCATGAAGGTCTGGCTTTTCCCTGATCCGCTTTCACCGACCACGCCCAGGCATTCGCCCTGGCCGACATCAAGGGAGACGCCCCGCACCGCCTCGACAACGCCATCGGGCGTGTCGAATTGAACCTTCAGGTCACGGATGGAGAGGACGGGTTTGCGCGAACTGGACAAGCGGAAAACTCCAGGGCCCACCAGAGACAGGGCCTGACATGCGGCACGATGACGGGCGGTACGATAGCGATCAGCGGCTGACGCGCAAATGAACGGCGCGTAACCCTTGTTCTCGCGCGCGAAAGGCCACGCTTTCGGCATGCGACAAGTTCCCACTGCGCCCGCTTGCCGCATTCCGCGACAGAAAGGACGGCGTAAGGTTTCCGCTGTAGTTTCGGCGTTGTTCGGAGATGTCACGGCCATGCGGCTGTTCAATCTGTTCCGTCTCTCTCCTCTGGCTGCCGGCGAGCCGGCATCGCCGGCCCAACTGGCCATGGCCGTCGCGCCCTGGGCGCTGCTGGCGGTCTTCGCCGTGGCCCTGCTGGTCCGCTAGCCGCTTTCGGCGACAGGGATTCGCCCAACCTGATCCTGTTGTGGTAAAAGTCCCTGGCCTGCCTTGTGCAGGCCTCCGGCTTGTTACGCGCCAAGGTGTATCGAACGGGGACGGGGGAACAGGGCATGGACAAGCCGATCTGGTGGCGGGGCAACAGCCGCAACAACAACCCCGGCCCGCCTGGCGCCCGTGTCATCGTTGTCGGCAACGAGAAGGGCGGGGCCGGCAAGTCGACCCTGGCGGCGCTGATCGCCACCGCCATGCTCTACCGCGGCAAGCGCGTCGCGGTGATCGACGCCGACCTGCGGCAGCAAACCCTCAGCCGCTTCCTGGCCAACCGCCGCAGCTGGTTGCCGGCCGCCGGCGTCGAGGCCCCGGTGCCGCTGGAGTACAAGCTGCATGAGGATCCGGGCGCCCTGGCCCACGGCGATCCGGCCGAGGCCGTCGCCCGCTTCGAGAGCGCCGTCGGCATGGCCATGGGCGATGCCGACCTCGTCGTCATCGACACCCCCGGGTCCGATACCGCCGTCTCGCGCTGCGCCCATCTGCAGGCCGACCTGGTCGTCACCCCGATGAACGACAGCTTCGTCGACTTCGACGTCCTGGGCCAACTCGACCCCGTGACCCTCCGGCTTCTGCGGCCGAGCCTCTACACCCAGGTGGTGCTGGAAGCGCGCGAGACCCGCGAATACCACAGTCGTCGCCTCGACTGGGTGGTCCTGCGCAACCGCATGGCCGCAACAGACGGGCGCAACCGCGAGCGGCTGACCCAGGGCCTCGAGACCCTGGCCGACGAGGTCGGCTTCCGCATGGGCCCATCCCTGCGGGAGCGGGTGACCTACCGCGAGATGTTCCCCTTCGGCCTGACCATTGCCGACCTCGCTCCCGGATTGCGGCCTGGCGGCGTCAGCGCGCCCCGCCTTGCCGCGCGCGAGGAGCTTCGAGACCTGCTGGTCGCCCTGAAGCTTATATGCGAGGCTTCGGACGATACTGGCGAGCGCGTACCGGACGAGCGCGGCGCGGTGCTGCACCAGATGGGCTAGGTCGCGCCGGCCGGTTGCGCGGGCGCCAAGGCGCCCGAAAACACTATGAAATCAAAGGCTCGATGAATATGTCTAAACATATTCATCGAGCAAACCGGTCTTCTTGGACCGGAGGGCGGCCTCGTTGCGCACGGTGTAGGTCGCACCGGAGCGTTTTCGACCTACAAACGCAGCGCCTCGACCTACGTCTGAACCTACGCTGCGGACTACGCTTTCTTCACCCTGGCCCACGCCAAGGCCCACAGTCCTTAGGCTTTGGCGTGGGCTCCGGCGTTCTCACCGCCACACCTGCTTTTTTCGTAGGTCGCGCGCGGCTGGTATAATGTCTGGCCGCTTCGATAGGGCGTGGGCGGCGCCAATCGCTCCCTCAACGCCTTCAAGGTCGTTATATAGCCCCCATGGCCAAGCGCACGCCCTCCGACCTGCCCTTCCGTTCGCCCTTTCGGCACGGCTTTTTCCGTGTCGCCGGCTGCGTGCCGCTGACAGCGGTCGCCGATCCAGCCCGCAACGCCGCCGAGACGCTTGCGCTGCTCGAGCGTGGCCATGCCGAGGGCGTGGCGCTGATGACCTTTCCGGAACTGGGGCTGTCGGCCTATTCGATCGACGACCTGTTCCACCAGGAGGCCCTGCTCGACGCGGTCGAAGCGGGCCTGGCCAGTCTGGTCGAGGCCAGCCGCAAACTTCGGCCGGCCTTTGTGGTCGGCGCGCCGCTGCGCGGCGAGAGCCGGCTCTACAACTGCGCCGTCGTCATCCAGGGCGGGACCATTCTCGGCGTCGTGCCCAAGACCTACCTGCCCAACTACCGCGAATATTATGAGCGCCGCTGGTTTGCCTCCGGCCTCGGCGTCACGGGGCGAAGCCTGAAGCTCGCGGGTCAGACGGCGCCGTTCGGCACGGACCTGCTGTTCGACATCGAGATGCTCGGCAAGGCGGCGGCGACCTTCGCGGTCGAGATCTGTGAAGACGTCTGGACGCCCGAGCCGCCTTCGACCGCCGCAGCCATGGCCGGAGCGGAAATCCTGCTCAACCTGTCTGCCAGCAACATCGTCATCGGCAAGGCGCGGGAACGGCAACTGCTCTGCGCCAGCCAGTCGCTGCGCTGCCAGGCGGCGTATGTCTATTCGGCGGCAGGCCCCGGGGAATCGACGACCGACAACGCCTGGGACGGCCAGGCGGCGGTGTTCGAACTGGGCGCCCAGCTGGTTGAAAGCCAGCGCTTCCCGACGGCCTCGACCCTCGCCGTGGCCGATATCGATGTCCTGCGCCTGCGTCAGGAACGCCGACGGACCGTCACCTTCGGCGACGCCGCCGTCAGCCGGCCGCGTACGCCCTTCCGCCGGATTGCTGTCGAGATCGCGCCGCCGGAAGGCGTGCTCGATCTGGCGCGGCCGCTGGAACGCTTTCCGTTCGTGCCCAGCGACAGCGCTCGCCTGGCCGAGGAATGCCACGAGGCCTACAACATCCAGGTCCAGGGCCTGGCCCAGAGGCTGAAATCAACCCGGCTCGAGAAGCTGATAATCGGTGTCTCGGGAGGGCTCGACTCCACCCAGGCCCTGCTGGTCGCCGCCAAGGTGATGGACTCCCTCGGCCTGCCGCGCACCAACGTCCTGGCCTGGACGCTGCCGGGGTTCGCGACCTCGGAGGGCACCAGGGCCAATGCCTGGCGGCTGATGACGGCGCTGGGCGTCACCGCCGCAGAGCTCGATATCCGGCCGACCGCCATGACCATGCTGGAGGCCATGGGCCACCCCTTCGCCAGCGGCGAGCCGGTGCATGACATCACCTTCGAGAACGTCCAGGCGGGTCTGCGCACCGACTATCTCTTCCGCCTGGCCAACCAGCATGGCGGACTGGTGGTCGGCACCGGCGACCTGTCGGAACTGGCGCTCGGCTGGTGCACCTATGGCGTCGGCGACCACATGAGCCACTACAATCCCAATGGGTCGGTCTCCAAGACGCTCATCCAGCATCTGATCCGCTTCGTCGCGGGCTCCGGCGAGGTCGATGAAAACACCGCCGAGGTTCTGCGCGATGTGCTGGCTTCGGAAATTTCTCCAGAACTGATACCGGCAAGCCACAGCGGCGAAACCCAGTCCACGGAGGCCTTCGTCGGCCCCTATGCGCTGCAGGATTTCAACCTTCACTACCTGGCGCGCTATGGCTTCCCGCCCTCGCGGATCGCCTACCTGTCCTTCGAGGCCTGGGGCCCCCACAGCACCCGCGCCTGGCCGGCCGAAATCCCGGCAAAGGATCGAAAAACCCATGATCTTCCAGCGATCAAGACATGGCTTCGCCTGTTCCTGACCCGGTTTTTCGCCAATCAGTTCAAGCGCTCGGCCGTCCCCAATGGTCCGAAGATTTCCTCCGGCGGGGCCCTGTCGCCGCGCGGGGACTGGCGGATGCCGTCAGACGCCCGAGTCGACGCCTGGCTCGCCGAACTGGACGCCAATACCCCGAACGAGGCCTGACCGAACGGAGCGGGTTGCAGTGCAACGAAGGCTGGAAATTCTGAAAGCCGTGGCGTAAGGTCGCGCCCATCGCGCATGGTGTGCGCAGAGAGGTCGGCGACCCGACATTTTTCTGGGAACCTAAGGGCCCAGAGGGTGTTGAGCCATCGACCGCGGTCCGGAGGGGTTCTTTTCGTATGTCCGACCCTTGAGGGGACGGAGATACGGCAGGGGTCCGGCGAGCCGTGCGGTACAGATCATGCCGAGCGATGGCGCGTTGGCAAAACGACTAGAGTGAGGGGCTCACCTTGAAGAAGAAAGCACTGTTGCTGAGCGGTGTGGGTGCGATCGCCGCCTTGGCGCTGGCTCCGCAGGCCATGGCTCAGGAAAGCGGCTGGTACGGGGCGTTCGACCTCGGCTACCATTCGCCGGAATCGATCGACACGCAGTCGGAAGGCATCGCCGCCGACGGCACTGGCTACCGTTATGGCATCCAGCAGGAAGACAACCTCGCCGGCTTCGCCCGGATCGGCTACCAGATCTCGCCCAACTGGCGCGTTGAACTGGAAGGCGGCGTCCGCACCGGTGACATCGACTCCATCCGCCAGGACCCCACCCGCACGCTGGTCCCCGACCAGATCTGCTCGGTGACCCTGCCGCTCGTGCCCTGCGACACGCCGGAAGGTTCGGTCGAGGCCTACACCCTGATGGCGAACGTCATCTATGACTTCTTCCCCAACTCCAAGTTCCGCCCGTTCGTCGGCGCGGGCATCGGCGTCAACTACGTCGACATGGACTGGGCCGGTCGTTTCAACGACAACCCCGTCTACGGTTCGCTGGCGGTTGACGACAACGACACCGCCTTCGCCTGGCAGTTCCTCGGCGGTCTCGCTTTTGACATCACCGACCGCCTGACCGGTGACCTGACCTACCGCTACCTCGACGGCAACGACATGCGCTTCTCCACGAAGCAGTCGGTGCTGAACCCGCTGATCATCCCGACCGTGGGCGACATCGAGGGCCAGTACGAAGACCAGTCGCTGACCTTCGGTCTGCGCTACAGCTTCGCCGCTGCCGCGCCCCCGCCGCCCCCGCCGCCGGAACCCCCGCCCCCGCCGCCGCCCCCGCCCGAGCCGCCGCCCCCGCCGCCGCCTCCGGTCGCGGAAGTCCCGGCCGCTCGTGAATTCATCGTCTACTTCCCGTTCGATCAATCGATCCTGACGCCGGAAGCCCAGACCGTGGTTTCGGAAGCGGCCCAGTACGCTCAGTCGGGCAACGCCACCCAGATCATCGTCGTCGGTCACGCCGACACGTCCGGTTCGGCCAAGTACAACGTCGGCCTGTCGCAGCGCCGTTCGAAGGCCGTCGCTGACGCCCTCGTCGGTCTCGGCGTCGACACCGGCAAGCTGGCTGTCGACTGGAAGGGTGAAGCTCAACCCGCCGTCGCCACCGGCGACGGGGTGAAGGAACCCCTGAACCGCCGCTCGACCATCCAGATCAACTTCTGATCTGAGCGGTAACGCTTAAGCGAAGGGCCCGGAGGAAACTCCGGGCCCTTTTGCTATGGGCTAACGCTGAAGCGCTATCGCACCCCCTGCATAGGGAGGGAGAGCAGCGCCCCTCACCGTGAAGTCTAAGCCGCCAACCCCGCCGCGCGCAGCAGATCGCGCACCTTGCCGGCGGCCTGTGGGCTGCGGGCGATTTCCTGGCGCAGCTCCGGGGCCCGGGTCAGTTTCAGCGCCTCGAGCCGCGCCCTGTCAGCCGCCGGCCCGAGCGGCGCGGCTTCGCCAGTGGCGAGGCGCAGCAGCAGGCTCAGCTTGTGAACCACCGGCGCCTCCGCCCGGATCAGCAGGGCAAGCAGCTTCGCATCGGCCTCGACATGCCCGCCGATCTCGCCGAGCCGGGCCTTGAGCAGATCCCGGTCCTCGTCCGGCAGGCCAAGGCGGTCGATCCCGCGCTGCAGAGCGGCCAGGGCCGCCAGCTTGGCCGGCGGGGTATCGGGGCCGTAGCGCATTTCCTTCTCGAACTTCAGGGCCGAGATATTGGCCCCCAGCCAGCGCGCTGCCTGCCGCTTGTTGGCCGCCCCGGTGACGTTCTCGGCCAGGTGGGACAGGATCTCGACCTCTTCGCGGGCGCTGCGGTCCTTGCCGAGCAAACTCTCGACGAAGTCGCTGGCCACCAGGGTCGTCGAGCGGGTGGCGAAGACGGTGTGGACGTCCTCGAGCTGCAGAATACGACCATCGGCGGCGGTAAGCGCCATCGCCAGGGCGCGGAGGCAGGCGATCTCGGCCTCCGGGTCGCCGGGTTTGAGCCGGCGCGGGCCGACGAGCTCGCGGAGCACCCTCAAGGCCAGGGCGGCGCGGACGCTGTCGAACTGCCCGCTGTCGAGCCAGGTGGCCAGCCGGGCCGCGGCCGGAGGAAGTTGCGGCATGACCTTGGCGACCGACGGCTCCATCTGGATCAGGGCCTCGACGGCTCGAGCCCCCGCCAGGCGGGTGATGGCGGCCAGGGTGTCGCCCAGATCAAGATCCGCGCCAAGGAGCTCGCCCAGCCCCGCCTTGCCGCCGACGATCTCGGCGAGCGGCTGCTCAATGGCCGCGAAGGCGGCGACGCGGCCGCCGTTTTCCAGTGGAGCCTTGTCGGCCAGGTCCAGGAGCCGGCTGATCTTCTCATTCCAGCCGGACGAACCGCCGAGGTAGGCGGCGACGCCCGCCCCCAGAAGGTAGCCGCGCTCCGGCTCATTCCACAGCCGCTCCACGGCGCCGGCGAAGGTCTCCTTGGCGAAGTCCGGGAAGACGCCGCGCCGCTGGTCCCTGATCAGTCGCGCGATGGTCCGCTCGATCAGAGTCTGGAAGGTACGGATAATCTCATGCACGCCCACCCCGCGCGCCTGGGCCTCCGGCACCGCCACCTTCTGAACCGCGTGCTGCAGCTCGACCCCCGAGGCGTCGAGCTTCTCGACCAGGTCAGCCCGGTGCAGCAGCTCGAAAGCCGTCGCCCGTTGGCGGAGCAGCCAGTTGTCGAGCAGCCGGCCGATCCGCTCACGGGCGTGCAGGGTGTAGAGGTCCTGCGGGCTGACACAGAGGGGTTCGCGGTTCTCCACCACCTTCTTCTGCTTGCCGCGTTCCGGCGCGCCCTTGTTAAGGATGGTGACCGACCGAAACTCGCGGGTCTCCGGATCCAGCACCTCCTTGGTGACCCGCACGGCCGCGACGTGGCCTGCTTCCAGCAAGGCCTCGGCGGTCTCGACGGCGCGCGAGCGGTCCTCGGTGGCAAGGTCGAGAACCCAGCCGGACGCCGGGTTGCGGCGAACGAAGAGTTCGTAGTGAATCTGGCCGCGATCCATCCGGGTCCCCAATTTCCCGGATTCATCCTAAGGCCGACGCCTTAAAGGGGCGTTTAGCGTATCCCGGCGGATATGCTCTGCCGCGGGCCCGCCGTATTGTGGCGCCCATTGGCGCCATGAACGCACGCCATGCGTTGTATTGGGCGTGACGGGCGTTAGATTTCTCAGATATTCACCGCGCCCTGCAAAGGCGAAAAGGACACCATGGCGAACATCACCCTCGTGGACGACGACGAGAACATCGTCGCTTCCGTCTCCCTGGCGCTGGAAAGCCATGGCCACAGCGTCAAGGCCTACTATGACGGCGCCACGGGCCTCGAAGCCCTGCAGAACGACCCGCCGGACCTGGCCATCCTCGATGTGAAGATGCCTCGTATGGACGGCATGGAGCTCCTGCGCCGCCTGCGTCAGACCAGCGAGGTGCCGGTCATCATGCTGACCAGCAAGGACGACGAGATCGACGAGATCCTCGGCTTCAACCTCGGCGCCGACGACTACATGCACAAGCCGTTCAGCCAGCGGCTGCTGCTGGAGCGGGTCAAGGCCGTGCTGCGCCGCGCCGCGCCGGAAGACAGCGGCGCCTCGGCCGAGGCCAAGGAAGCGGCCAGCGCCAAGATGATGCGCCGGGGCAAACTGACCCTCGACCCCGAACGCCACGAGAGCCTGTGGGAAGGCAAGCAGGTGCGTCTGACCGTCACCGAGTTCCTGCTGCTCCAGTCGCTGGCCCAGCGGCCCGGCTTCGTGAAGAGCCGCGACAACCTGATGGACGCCGCCTACGACGATCAGGTCTATGTCGATGACCGCACCATCGACAGTCACATCAAGCGGATGCGCAAGAAGTTCCGCCAGGTGGACAGCGAGTTCGACGCGATCGAGACCCTGTATGGCGTCGGCTACCGATATCGCGAGTCCTGAGCCCCACGACCCGTCGGCCACCAGAGCAGACGAGCCTCGTCCCGAAACGGTGAGGCGTGTCTCGCGCTGGCGCTTCTGGTCGCGTGGGTCGAAGCTTGGCCGGCTTATCGTCGGTCTGAATCTGATCGGGCTGGCGGTGCTGATCTCCGGGGCCCTGGTGCTCAACGAGATCCGCCGCGGCCTCGTGGAGGCGCGTCTCGACAGCCTCAGCCTGCAGGGCGAACTGATCGGCCAGATCATGGCCGAGGCCGCCACCCAGGGCGAACCCCTGCCCTATCTGCAGGCCGACCGGGCGGCGCGGATTCTGCAGCTGTTGCATGTGCCGCGCTCCCAGAGGGTGCGGCTGTACGACATCCAGGGCCGATTGCTGGCCGACAGCTACGTTGTCGACGACCGGGTCGAGTGGCAGGTCCTGCCGCCGGCTCGCAAGCGGGGTGAGAGCGGCCCGAGCTTCCGGTTGCAGGACGCCGACGCCGATCCGGCCGTCATCGAAAAGGCCCGCCGCGCCCTGGCCGATGAATGGCGCGAGGCCATGCTGGGCGAGGCGGTGCGCAATACCCGGGTGGCGGAGAACGGCGACACCGTGGTCAGCGTCTCCATCCCCGTGCAGCGGGTGAAGGCGGTGCTCGGCGTACTGACCCTCGAGGCCGGCGACGTCGATGAGATCATCGCCGCAGAACGGCGGGCCCTGATCCCCTTCGCCCTGATCGCCATCGGCGTGACTCTGCTTTCCTCGGTTCTGCTCTATGCCCTGGTGGCGCGCCCCATGCTTCGCCTTGCCGAGGCCGCCGACCGGGTGCGGCTGAACCGGGCGCGCGCCATCAGCCTGCCGGACCTGGCCCGCCGGCAGGACGAGATCGGCGACCTGTCGCGCTCGCTGGAGGAGATGACCGACACCCTGTCCACCCGCATGGACGCCATCGAACGCTTCGCCGCGGACGTCGCCCACGAGATCCGCAATCCGCTGACCAGTATCCGCTCGGCGGTCGAAACTCTGGAGATCGTGCCCGAAGGACCGGGCCGGAAGAAGCTGCTGGCCATCCTGATGCAGGACGTCGGCCGGCTCGACAGGCTGATCGGCGATATCTCCAACGCGTCGCGGCTGGACGCAGAGTTGTCCCGTGAGTCCTTCCGCCGCTTCGATGTCACCCGCCTGCTCACTGACATCCTGTCCATCTACGACGCGGCCCGGAAACCCGGGGAGGCCCGCGTCAGCCTGATCGCACCAGAAGGCGAGACCGTCATCCCCGGCCAGGAGGGGCCGCTTGGCCAGGTGTTCCGCAACCTGATCGACAATGCCCGCTCCTTCAGCCCGGAGGACGGCGAGGTGCGGGTCAGCGTCATTCCCGAGAAGGGTCGGGTGCGGGTCGAGGTCGAGGACGATGGTCCCGGCATCCCGCCCGACAATCTCGAAACCGTCTTCGAGCGATTCTACACCGCCCGGCCCAAGGGCGCGGCCTTCGGCGGCAATTCGGGCCTCGGCCTCTCCATCGCCCGCCAGATCACCCTCGCCCACGGAGGCACCGTGCGGGCCTACAACCGCACCGACGAGACCGGCAAGGTGGTCGGCGCGCGGTTCGAGGTCAGCCTGCCTCTCGGCGGCCTGTCGGGCGCACGCGCGTGATCCTGCACGCCGGCCTGGTGGCCTTGCGCCTCTCGGGACGGTGGCGGGGCGTGTTGATCGAGGGCCCGTCGGGGATCGGCAAGAGCGACCTGGCCCTGCGCACCCTCACCCTCGGCGGCCGCCTGGTGGCCGACGACCGCGTTCTGGCCTGGACCAGCGAGGGCCGGCTGTTCGGCCGGGCGCCGGACGCCCTGTCGGGGCTATTGGAAATCCGTGGCCTCGGCATCGCCGGCGTTCCGGCCCTGCCCTTATCGGCCATCGACCTGATCATCGCCTGCGAAAGCAGCCCCGAGGCGGTCGAGCGCCTGCCGGATCCGGAGACGGCGGTGCGGCTTGGCGTCACCCTTCCTCTGCGTCGCCTGTGGCCATTCGAACCCGCCGCGCCGTTGAAACTGATCGCCGCGCTCGAACGGGTTGGGTTTCGCTGAGGACCGGCGTATCAAGGCGTCCCGCGCGGTCTGATGGCCC
>JBILYE010000348.1:0-2789 GCA_044377925.1 Caulobacter sp.
TTTTGCTCAGGGACCTTGGCTGCAAATGCCGGGCCAGATGGGCAGATTTGAACACTGCCGACAAGTCATTGAATATATTGCGTTATAGGTCTGTTAGGCAGGGTCTGGACCGGCAATATGTGCCGACCAGAAGCCCCCGCGGCAGAAATTGCCGGGCGGCAGGGCAGGCAACCTCTGCCGGGCGGGTGCGAGGGTCGCGGCCCAGCTCAGCCTCACCGTTCATGCGGCAGGATTTCGAGGCCCAGGACAGAGGGATCGCTGGACAGGCCGGCGGCGAGGACAAGCACGGTGGCGATGGTCCCGAAGACGGCCAGAGCATGGAAGCCGACGCCGAACAGGATGCCCAGCGATGCGGTGATACAAAGCGAAGCGGCCGTGGTCAGGCCGCGACTATCGAAGCCTTCCCGGAAAATGACTCCGGCGCCCATAAAGCCGATGCTGGTGAGGATGCCATGAGTCATGCGCACCAGGTCGATACGAATGATGTCGATCGGCGTGTCGGTCAGCCAGCGGACCTGGTGAACGGCGGCCAGCATCAGCAGGCCCTAGGACAGCGCGACAAGGATGTGGGTGCGAAAACCGGCGGGGCTGGAGCGGCGCCCTCGCTCGATGCCAATGACAGCGCCGGTCAGAATGGCGGCGAAGATGGGAGGGGGCCTTCAGCCAGGCCCGGGCGGCGCATCGGCGCCGGTGTTGCGAAAAGGTCTGCCGGCCGGCCCCCGCTGAGGGGGGCCGGCCGGCGTCGCGACTTTAACCGCGGAACAGCGACATGATGGTCTGCGGGGTCTGGTTGGCGATGGAGAGAGCCTGGACCCCCAGCTGCTGCTTCGTCTGCAGAGCCTGGAGCTTGGCGCTTTCCTTGGCCAGATCCGCGTCGACCAGGTTGCCAATCCCTGCATCGAGGCTGTCCTGCAGCTTGCCGATGAAGGTACTGTGCATCTCGTACGCCTTGGATTTGGTGCCCAGGCGCGCGAGCGAGGCGCTGACGTTGGCGATGGAGTTGGTCACCGTCGTGATCATCGCGGCCGCCGTGGTCACCGTACCGATGGTGCCGGTGGCGGCGACAGTGACGACCGATCCGCCGAGCGCCATGACTTCTGGGGCCACGGTCAGCTTGGAGGACCCGTCCGAGTTGGCGAGGGCTGCAATTGCGACAGCGCCGGTCTTGATGAGGTTGACCCCATTGAAATCGGCGTTGGCGACGGCCTTGGAGATCTGATCCCGCAGGGCCTTGAAGTCCTCGTTCATCGCGGTACGGCTGGCGGTGTCGAGACTGGTGTCCGACGCCGCGAGGGCTTTCTCCTTCATCTGCAGGAGCAGGTCCGAAACAGACTCGCCGCCGGCGATGGCCACGTCGATCGCGGAGGTGCCGCGATTGAGCGAGTCCTTGACGGCATTGAGCGCACCGGACGTCGCGCGCTGACCCTGGGCGATAGCCCAGATGGCGCCGTTGTCCTTGGCGTTCGCAACCTTCTTGCCGGTGTTGATGCGGTTCTGGGTCTGACCGAGCTCCATGTTGGTCGCGTTCAGGTTCTGCAGGGCGACCATGGCGCCCACATTGGTATTGACCGACAAAGCCATCGGTAGTCCTTCCATTCTGGAGGGGTTGCCCGGCATTTCGCCGGTGAGCCTTCTGGCCCGTGCGGGACGTCGCAAAAGGCAGGCCAACACCGCCGAACGCGGGTCGCCACGTCGGTGTTGTTTTTCTTAAGAAAAATATCTTGCGCTCAGCCTGGGCAGACGGCCGGCAAGGCCCCGTAGGCAGACTCTGCCCGGTAGAATTTTCGGGGTGCAGGGTGAAGGCGCCAGTAACCCAACCGCGGAGGCGCGACCAACCAGCACACCCTGACAGGGAAGGGTTAAGGGGCGATCAACGGTGTTTTCCGGCCGGATCGAACTTGCGCAACAGCGCCGCCAGTTCCGGCTCGGCGACCAGCCCGGCAGCCTCCTGCGGCGAAACCCAGCGGCGGTCCCGCTGGCCGGCCTCCGGCCAGTCGGGGCGGTCGGTGGTGACTTCCAGGGGGTAGAGCTTGACGCGGCAGGGGCGGTCGCTGCCGTCCTTCATGCGCTTGAGGTAGCTGAAGCCGCCGATCGGCGCCGGGGCGATCAGGCCCTTCACACCGGCTTCCTCCCAGGCCTCGATGGCGGCGGCCTCGGCGTCGGACAGGCCGGTCATCGGCCAGCCCTTGGGGACCACCCAGCGCTTCGTCTCGCGGCTGGTGACCAGCATGACCTCCAGCGCGCCGCTGAACCGGCGTCGCCACGGCAGGGCGCCGACCTGATGGGCCTCGCCCGTCATGTCAGGCCGTCGTCGGGAAGCGGGCGTGGAGCCGGCGGAACATGCGAAAAAGAACCTCGTCGAGCGCAGGGGGCGGGGTTCTAGCGCAACGGCGAGGTTTCGTCAGTAGGCGGATCGCCCCATACCGGACGCGGCTGCCCGGGGGCAGGCAGCCGCGTCCGTCATCTACAGGGCCGGGCGGCGGCCGGAGACGGCCGCCTCCAGAGCCAGCAGACGATCCTTGAGCAACAGTTTGCCCTTCTTGATGCGGGCCAGGATGCGCTCGTCCGGTCGGGGCCGGAGGCGCTCTTCCCGCAGGGCGGTTTCCAGCAGGCCATGACGGCTGCGGAGTCGGTTGATCAAAGCGTAGGTCATCAGGGTCGCTCCTCTGTTTACAGATGGGAGCGTCGATGCCGGGAGGGACTGAGGGGCAGGGTCCCAGCATCGAGCGCGCCCGATGCGGTCCGACATCACGATCGGGGAGGATCGTCAGAGGGGCCCGGGCCGCACT
>JBILYE010000349.1:0-2786 GCA_044377925.1 Caulobacter sp.
CGCGGGTTCGCTGGCTGCCGGTGGTCTTGGTCAGGATCAGGTCGCCGCCCGGGGTCAGCTCGATGCTGCATTTGAACCAGGGGTATTCGACGTAGGCCAGGCCCTTGCCGTCCATCGAGCCGATCTTGATCGTCCGGCAGCGGTAGGTCCCGGGGCCGGGCTGCAGGTTGCCGGGCAGGGCGGCCCTGGGCACCAGCAGCATGCCCTTGGCGTCGATCATCGCGCCGTATTCAGCGTCCGCCTCGCTGAGCGCCGCGCCCCAGGCGCCGTCGAGCCCGGCGATGCGGTCCTGGTCCTCAGTCGAGGCAACCTTGCGCCACTGGTCGGCGCCGCCCTGCTGGCCGGCGGGGGGGATGGTGACGGCGTCGACGGCGGCGCCGGCCGAGGTCATGGCGGTGTCGGAGGGGCTGGCCTTGGCTTCGGGGACAGGCGCCGGAACGGGCGCCAGTTCGGCCTTGCGGTCGCAGGCGGCGAGGGTCAGGGCCAGGACGGCCAGCAACGGGAAAAGGAAGGGCGAAAGGCTGGGGCGCATCATACGTCCACGGTGAGGCGCCCCGCCGGTTTCGTCAAAGTCGCTCGTGTATGGCGCTACACCCGATCGCGGAACGGATCGGCCGGGAAGACGCCGAGGATCTCGATGCGGTCGGTGAAGAAGGCCAGCTCCTCCAGGGCCAGGGCCAGGCCCCGATCCTCCGGTCGGCCGTCGACCTCGGCGTAGAAGAAGGTGGCGGTGAAGGCGCCGCCCTCCATGTAGCTTTCCAGCTTGGTCATGTTGACGCCGTTGGTCGCGAAACCGCCCATCGCCTTGTAGAGGGCGGCCGGCAGGTTCTTCACCCGGAAGCAGAAGCTGGTGATGCAGCGGGCGGTGAAGGCCGGGGCCGGCGGGGCCTTGTCGGCGGTCATCACCAGGAAGCGGGTGGTGTTGTGGCGCTCGTCCTCGATGTCTTTCGCGAGGATGTCGAGGCCGTAGATTTCGGCGGCCAGGGCGGGGGCGATGGCCGCCTTGGTCGGGTCAGGATGCTGCGAGAGGGAGCGGGCGGCGCCGGCGGTATCGCCCACGGCCTCGGTCTGGACGCCGAGTTTCTTGAGCGACTTGCGGCACTGGTGCAGGGCGATGGCCATGCTGCTGACCGTGGCGATCTGGTCCAGCTTGACGCCCTTGTTGGCCATCAGCTGGAAGCGGATCGGCTTGAAGCGCTCGCCGATGATCTTCAGGCCGCTGGAGGGCAGGAGGTGGTGCACGTCGGCCACGCGGCCGGCGATGGAGTTCTCCACCGGGATCATGCCCAGGGCGCAGACGCCGCTGCTGACCGCTTCGAAGGCTTCTTCGAAGGTGGGGTACGGGGCGGCTTCATAGCCGGGGAAATAGTCGCGGCAGGCCTCATGGCTGTTGGCGCCGGGGGCGCCCTGGAAGGCGATCTTCTTGAGCATGGTGTGTTCAGACAGTCTTTGCGTGAGCCCGGGCGGCTTCGAGGTCGGCCGGGTTGTCGACGGAGATGGGCGCTGCCTCTGCGATGGACGCCCAGTAGCTGAGGCCCATTTCCAGGCCACGCAGCTGTTCCAGTTTCTCGCGCCGCTCCAGGGCCGAAGGCGGCGCGCTGTTAAATCGCTCGAGCGCGGCGCGGCGGTAGCCGTAGATGCCGATGTGGCGCCAGACGGGCCCATCGCCGTAGAGGGTGGGGCGGGTGGAGTAGAGGGCGCGGCCCGACTTGCCGTCGGCTTCGAGGGCGAGGATGGCTTTCACCACATCGGGGTTGGAGCGGTCGGCTTCGCTGGCCTCGGCGGCGACCACGGTGGCGACGTCACAGCTCGGCTGGGCGGCCATCAGGCCGGCGCAGGCGCTGAGGACCGAGGGTTCGACGAAGGGCATGTCGCCCTGCAGGTTGATGACGGCGTCATGCTTGCCGCCCGGGTCAAGGGCGTGGAGGGCGGCCTGGATGCGGTCCGAACCACTGGGCAGGGCGGGGTCGGTCAGCACGGCCTGGCCGCCGGCGGCGCGCACCGCATCGACGATCTCCTGATCGCCTGCCGCCACGGCCACCGGGCCGATATTGGCCTTCTCGGCCTGGCGCAGGACCCGCACGATCATCGCCACACCGCCGATATCGGCCAGCGGCTTGTCGGGCAGCCGGGTGGCGGCCATTCGGGCGGGGATCAAAACGATGGGTTTCATTGAGGATACGGGTGTTCTTGAGGGGCCTTGCGCTTGCGAAGGCGGCGGTAGCGTGTAAGAGAGCCGGGCGCAACAACCGCCGGGATTCCGCTGAGTCCCGACGACCCACAAACCGACGAGTTCGAGCGAACATGAGCGACCTGACGTTCAACAAAATTGCCGCTGGCGTGCTGGTGGCGGGCCTGGCCATCTTCGGTCTGCGTGAAGTCAGCGGCATCGTGTTCGGGGGCCATGAGCTCGAGAAGGACAAGTACGGCTACGCCGTCACTGTCGCAGACACAGGGGAAGCCGGCCCCGCCGCCGAGGTCGCTCCCGACTGGGGCACGGTCATCCCGGCCACCGACCCGGCCCTGGGCGCCGCCGTCTCGGCCAAGTGCACCAGCTGCCACACCTTCACCGCCGGCGGCGCCAACGGCACCGGCCCCAACCTGTACGGCACCATGGGCAAGCAGCCGGGCGTTCACGCCGGATTCTCCTATTCGGACGGCATGAAGACCTTCGGGACCGGCAAGATCTGGGGCTGGGACGAGATGGACCAGTTCCTGAAGGCGCCGCAGAAGCACGTGGCCGGCACCAAGATGAGCTTCGTCGGCCTGAAGAAGCAGGAAGACCG
>JBILYE010000127.1:0-10942 GCA_044377925.1 Caulobacter sp.
GCAGCGTGACCGCCTGGGTGAGCGCGCCTTGGCGGACCAGGCCCCTGTCCCGCCGGCGGCCAAGGACGAGGCCAAGCCCGCTGCGCCGCCCGCCAAGCCCGCCGCAGCGCCGGCCAAGCCGGCTGCAGCGCCCGTCAGGCCTTAAGCCCCGCCGCTTATCGAAGCGGGCTACGATTATACCGCGTCGCTCGGCGTGAAGGCGCCAATGACGTTTGCGGCGGCTGAAAATGCTGGACTATCCGTGCCTTCGGTGTGGGTGGACGTCCCGGAAATGTAGCCCGGGGCGTAGGTCGGACTGTAGGTCGACTGTCGCCGAATGTGGGTCGAATTGTCGTCGGTGAAGGCTACATCGGAGGCGCAAAGGCGCCGCAGGCCGTTTGCGCGGTCAGAGAGGCCGAAAATCAATATGTCTAGACATATTCATCGCGCGCGACGGTCGCCGCGCGACGCTTGATCGGCAAAGCCTAGCGGTTGGCGCCGGGCGTCCAGAGGACGTCGCCGGCCCCCTTGTCGTTGGCCCAGCGGCCGGCGACGAACAGCAGGTCCGACAGTCGGTTGAGGAATTTCACCGCCTCGGGGCTGACCACCTCGTCGTCAAGCTCCGCCAGGGCCACGGTCTCGCGTTCGGCCCGGCGGCAGACGGTGCGGGCCAGATGCATGGCGGCGGCCGTCGGCGTGCCGCCCGGCAGGACGAAGCTGGTCAGGTCCGAGAGTTCACTGTTCAGCAGGTCGATCTCCTGTTCCAGACGCTCGACCTGGCTGGCCAGGATGCGCAGCGGCTCCCATTCCAGCTTCTGGCCGCGGTCGGGGGTGGCGAGATCGGCGCCCAGGTCGAAGAGATCGTTCTGGGCGCGCATCAGGATGCCGTCGAGCACGGCGTCGCCGCCGGTATGGAGCCGCACCAGGCCGAGGCAGGCATTGGTCTCGTCGACAGCGCCGTAGGCCGCGACCCGCGGGTGGGTCTTGCTGACCGGCTCGCCACTGGCCAGGCGGGTGACGCCAGCGTCGCCCGTGCGGGTGTAGATCCGGTTCAGGGTGACCATCAGGCCCTCGTCCGCCACCAGTAGGCGCCGACCAGGACGATGACAGCGATGAACTGCATCAGCACCCGAAGGCGCATAAGCTTGTTGGATCGGGATCGGCCGTAGTCGCCGCCGCGGAACAGGGCATAGAGCCCGAAACCCAGGGTGACGAGCACCGCGATGAGGGCGGCCGGAATCAGGAGGTCGAATATGTCGCGCACGACGGAAGACTTAGTCCCGCCTGCGGAAAAGACCATAGGCAATAGTCCTTAGGGGTCCGTGCGAGGTTGCAGGGTGGACTTTCGGCGCCATATGTTCAATGATCACGTTCGGTGAGTGCAATTGTCGCAGTTCGGCTCATTCCGAGGTGTGGTAGCGGTAATGTTAACGGAATCGGTTCGTTTTTACTCTGAGATTATATGTCTTGATCTCGTCGAATTGAGCCGCTACAGGGAAAATCCCGGTCGTTGAAGCCGGTTCGCTGAACATGATCGACCCCTTACCGCGGATCGGTTCAGCTCACGAAACAGCGGGAAGGCATGAGAGGCGCACGATGGCAGCCATGCCTGCGCCGGTGGAGCAATCCCCGGCCGATGAAATAAGTGACGCGTTGGCGGAAGTCCGTCAGCTGATCGTCGACCTGCGCGATGCCGCGCAGGATGGTCGCGAGCTGGCCCGTCGCTATTCCGAGATTTTGCAGAACGTAGTCGATGAGTACTGCGTTGAGTTTGAGCAGCGCGCCGAGAGCGCCCTGACCCGTCTGGAGTCCATTCGATGAACCATATCCCGATGCGCGTGATCGCCTCCCCGGCCGTGCGTCCCGCCAAGCCGACCCGCCGCGCGCTCGCCAAGCAGCGCACCCGCGAGAAGGTTCTGGCCGCCGCCCGCCAGCTGTTCACCGAGCGTGGCTATGAGGGCGCCACGATCCGTGACATCGCCAAGGCCGCCGGCATGTCGACCGGCGCCGTGTTCGCGAGCTTTGCGGACAAGTCGGAGCTGTTCGACGAAATCCTGGCCCACGACTACGCCCTGCTCGGCGAAGCCATGCAGGACGCCGCCGATAGGGGCGAAACCGTCGAGAAGGCCCTGGCCGACCTGTTCAGCGTCGCCTACCGGTTCCACATGAACCAGCTGCCCCTGCTTCAGGCCGGCATCTCCGCCTCCTGGACCCGTACCGAAGCGGCCGAGAAGCGCAACCGCGAGGCCCTCAAGCCCGTCATGACCTTGGTCAGCGACACCCTGCGCCGCGGCGTAGAGCGCGGCGAACTGTCGCAGCGCGCCGACCTGCGGTTGATCTGCGGCGTTCTGTGGGACGTTTACCTTGCCGGCTATCGTCGGGCGGTGTTCGACGCCTGGACGGCGGACGACATGACCTCGCGTCTGTCTGATCAGATCAATCTGATCCTGGCGGGCGCGCGTTCATAAGCGACCAGAGCGGAACAGGCGCCCCGAAGGGACTCGGGGCGTTTTTTCTACAGGACTAACGCCGGGGGAGCGCGTTTGGGGGTAAGGAACAAACAGAAGGCCGCGACGCGCGAGAAGGTGCTGTCGGCGGCCCGGGATCTCTTCAACGAGATCGGCTACGATGAAACGACGATCCGCGCTATCGCGGATCGCGCCGGCGTGTCCGTGGGCAGTGTGTTCACCACCTTCAGCTCCAAGGCAGACGTGCTCAGCCAGGTCATGGCCGACCGGGTGTCCCCGCTGCATGACGAGCTGACCCGGGTCCTGCCCTATCTGCGGGGCTCGACCGCCGATCGCCTTTGCTCGATCTTCGCCATCCACTACGACTTCGAATTCCGGCGGCTGAAGCTGTTTCTGGCCCACATCGCCGCCAGCTTTAATCCCTCGCTCGAAGAGACGACGACGCCGTTCGGCCGTAACGCCGGCTTCCAGGCCATGCTGCGCGACACCCTGACCGAGGGCATCACCAGGGGCGACGTCAGCCCCGACGCCGACATCGACCTGATCATACAGCTTCTGATGGCGTCCTACGCCTGGAACTACAGCCTGGCCGCCCAGGCGGGCGCCGACGCGGTGGCCCTGACGGCGCGCATGGACAAACAGATCGCCTTGATCATGGCCGGGGTCCGGCCGCAGGTCGGGGTGGTTTAGCCGCCGGGCTCCTTTCGGCCATCGGCCATCCTTCACCGCTACCCTCATCCTGGGGTTTGTCCCTACTGCTACCGTCATCCTAGGGACAAGCCCTAGGATGACGGTAGGGGGAGTGGGAAAGGGGTAGGGGAAGAGCAGAGGCCGCGGGCCCCTAATTCCCGTCCTCAAGCAGGCGCCGCGCGATGACCTGGGCCTGAATCTCGCCGGCGCCCTCGAAGATGTTGAGGATGCGCGCGTCGGCCAGGACGCGGCTGACCTCGTATTCCATGGCAAAGCCGTTGCCGCCGTGGATCTGCAAGGCGTTGTCGGCGGCGGCCCAGGCGACGCGGGCGGCGATCAGCTTGGCCATGCCGGCCTCGAGGTCGCAGCGCTTGCCCTCGTCCTTCTGGCGGGCGGCGAAGTAGGTGAGCTGGCGCACGCCCATCAGCTCGGCGGCCATCATGGCCAGCTTGTTGGCGACACGGGGGAAGCCGAAGATCGGGCCGCCGAACTGCTGGCGGTCGAGGGCGTAGTTCAGGCCCAGTTCGAGGCCGCGCTGGGCGACGCCGACGGCGCGGGCGGCGGTCTGGATGCGGGCGCTTTCAAAGGTGGCCATCAGCTGCTTGAAGCCCTGGCCGGGCGTGCCGCCCAGCAGGTTGGCGGCCGGAACGGTGAAGCCGTCGAAGCCGATCTCGTATTCCTTCATGCCACGATAGCCGATCACCTCGATCTCGCCGCCGCTCATGCCGGGGGTCGGGAAGGGGGTGGCGTCATCGCCGCGCAGCTTGGGAGCCAGAAGCATCGAAAGGCCGCGATAGTCGGTGGTGTCCGGCTCGGTGCGGACCAGCAGGGTCATGACGTCGGCGCGGGCCGCGTGGGTGATCCAGGTCTTGTTGCCGGTGACCACATACTGGTCGCCCTGCAGCACCCCCCGGGTGCGCAGGGCGCCCAGGTCGGAGCCGGTATTGGGCTCGGTGAAGACGGCGGTCGGCAGGATTTCGGCGCTGGCGATCTTCGGCAGCCACTCGGTCTTCTGCTCGTCCGTGCCGCCGGTCAGGATCAGTTCGGCGGCGATCTCGGAGCGGGTGGCCAGCGAGCCGACGCCGATCCAGGCGCGGCTGAGCTCTTCGGAGACCACGCACATGGCCGTCTTGCCCATGCCGGCGCCGCCGTACTCCTCCGGAATGGTCAGGCCGAAGACGCCCAGGTCACCCAGCTCGGTGACCAGCTCCAGCGGGATCAGCTCGTCGTTCAGGTGCCACTGGTGGGCGAAGGGGATGACCTTGTTTTCCGCGAAGCTGTGGAACTGGTCGCGGATCATTTCGAAGGTTTCGTCGAGGCCGGTGTTCTCCACCGTCGCCTTGCCGCGCGATTGCGCGACCAGCCGGGCCACCCGACTCTTCACCGCCTGGCCGCCGCCGTCGTTGATGCAGCGCGACAGGGCCGGGGCGAAGAGCTTCTGCACCGTCGTCTGCTCGGCGGTCAGGTCCCAGGGGCGGACGATTTCGCCCTGGTTCATCGGGATGCCGCCGATGAGCTGGTTGGCGTATTCAGCGAACAGCAGCTGGGCGAGCAGGGACTCGGTCTCGCCGAATCGCCCATCGGCCTCCAGCGCCGCCGCCCAGCCGGCGACCTGGGTCATCAGTTCGGCGTAGGAGGCGTACCAGCCGAAGCCGTGCACGGCGTGCTGTTCGGCGTCGGCCAGTTTGCGGTCGATCTTGCCGCCGGTGGTGATCTTCGCCTTCACCGCACCCCTGGCCTCGGCCACGAAGGCCTGGGCCTCGCCGGCCGCATCGCGCAGAAGGCCGGTCAGGCCGTCCAGGATCAGGCTGTCTTCGGCGACGGTGGCGGTCATGCAATGATCTCCCGGAATTCTTGTGCAGCGCACCCTATGTATCTCGCGAACGCACATAAGACAGCCGACCGGCGCATTATTTTACCGCTGCGCCCAACCAGCGGCTAGGTTCGCGAAAACCCAAGGGAGGCCCCATGCTCACTGTCCACCACCTCAACGAAAGCCGCTCGCAGCGCATCCTCTGGCTGCTCGAAGAGTTGGGTCTGCCCTACGAGATCAAGGTCTACAGCCGCGACGCCACCACCCGTCTGGCCCCGCCGGAATTGAAGGCCGTCCACCCGCTCGGCAAGAGCCCGGTGATCACCGATGGCGACATGACGGTCATCGAGAGCGGCGCCATCATCGACTACATCATCCGCCGCCATGCAGAGGGTCGGATGGCGCCTTATCCCGCGACCCCGGCCTATGATCACTACCAGCAGTGGCTGCACTATGCGGAAGGCAGCGCCATGCTGCCGCTGATGCTGAACATGTACGTCAGCCGACTGGGAGAAGGCGGCGCGCCGCTCAGCCCGCGGATCGAGAGCGAGATCGCCAACCACCTGTCCTATGTCGAGCAGAGCCTGGCCGGCCGCGACTGGCTGCTGGGTTCGGAGCCGACCGGCGCCGACGTCCAGATGAGCTTTGTCCCCGAGGTCGCCAAGGCCATGGGCAAGCTGCCCAGCTATCCCAACATGGCCGCCTGGATCGAACGCATCCACGCCCGTCCGGCGTGGAAGCGCGGGCTGGAAAAGGGTGGCCCCTACGCGCTCGGCGCCTGATCAGCCTGGTACAGACGTTCCGGCCAGTGGCCTGATCCGGCGGCCTCGCTGAGGTCGCCGACGGTCAGGTCGGCGGTGTTGAAGACCAGTGGCGAATTGACGCCACTGGCCTTTCGCCTGGCCAATTGCTGCTCGACAGCCGGCGGATGCTGGACGCTGAATTCGATCTCGATGTCATCGACGACTTCATTGATCAGCAGGGCGTGCAGGCCGATGTCCGCCAGGCGCTCATCTGCGGCGAACGTCCGGCGGCAGGCCCGAAGCAGCTGGTCGTTGATCAGTTGCGAGACCGGGCCGAGGTTGTTCATCCGAACGGATCGTCCAGATAGCCATCCAGGAAGTCGAACACCGTCGCCTTGAGCAGGGCGTGCGGGATGGCGTTGAAGTGGTCGCAGCCCTGGACGGAGACGGCCTTCGCCCCCCGGATGTGGTCGGCAAGCCCTTTCGGATCGCCGGCAAGCGCATCGCGGCTGCCCGCCACCACCAGGGTCGGCACGTTGATCCGGAAAAGGTCGTCCGGGGTCAGGGTGACGCTCTCGGCGCGGGAGACAGCGGCGAGGGCCAGGCGGTCTTCGCCCTGTTCGTCGGCGAACTGGCGGAAGCTCTGCAGCATGGGTTCGGGGATCGTCGACGGATCGTCGGCCTCCATGGCCCGGCCCATGGCGTCGTCGTCGGGCGAGGGGGTGAACAGTCGCTCGCCGATGCCGCCGACGATCAGCTGGTCGATGCGGTCGCCATGGCTGATGGCGAGCGACAGGGACAGGCGGGCGCCCATCGAGTAGCCGACCACGTCGGCGCGGGCGATGCCGAGGTGGTCCAGCAGTTCGGTCAGGTCGGCCAGGCGCCGGGCGGGGGCGTAGGCGGCCGGGTCATGCGGCTTTCCGCTCTGGCCATGGCCGCGCATGTCCGGGGCGATGACCCGCTGGCCGCGCCGCTCGAAGGCGGCGTACCAGCCGGTGCGCTTCCAGCCCTCGTCGCGATTGGACGCAAAGCCGTGGACCAGCAGCACAGGTTTGCCGTCCGGGGCGCCGGCGTCGTCGTAGGAAATGGTGACGCCATCGCTGGCTGTAAACTCGGCCATCAGCCCCCCTTGCCCGGTTCGAACAGTTCTATGGCATTCCCCGAAGGGTCTTCGCACAAGGCCTGCGATCCCCCCGGGCCGCTGACGATCGGACCGCGAAACACGATCCCCGCACCGCTCATCCGCTCAACCAGCCCGGCGAGGTCGTCAACAACCAGCACGATTCGGTTCCAGCCGCCGGGCTGTGGCTGCGCGCCGCTGTCCAGGGCCTTGCCGGCCGAGGAGGCGGGACCGGCCAGCCACAGGTCCTGATCGCCGCGAACGACACTGGCCATGGCCGGGCCAAAGCGCTGGCGCACCTCGAAGCCGAGGGTCTCGGTGTAGAACTGGATGGCCTCGGCCACATCGCGGACGAGGTATCGCGCGGTCGTCATTCGGCGGTCCTCCCGGGGGGGACTGTGCCCACAGTGAGGAGCGACGTCCATATGCGGAATTTGAGTCGGGACTGGGCGATCAGGGTCGGGGCCCGGCGCGGCCGGCCGCCTACCTGTCGCTGGCGGAGGCGACGGCGGCCTGAACGATAAAGGCCTGAACCGTTTCGCGGACGTCGTGGACCCGCACGGCGGCGACGCCCGCCGCCGCGCCGGCCAGCGCCGCCGCCAGGGCGCCGCCGAGCCGGGCGTCGGCGTCCTTGCCCAAGGGGTCGAGGGTGGCGATGAAGCGCTTGCGACTGGCGCCCAGCAGGACCGGATAGCCGAGCGCCACAAGACGGGGCAGGGCGGCCAGCAGGGCGAGGTTGTGGGCGAGCGTCTTGCCGAAGCCGATGCCGGGGTCGAGCCAGATCCTGTCGCGGGCCACCCCTGCCGCCATCGCCGCCTCGGCCCGGGCCAGCAGGAAGGCTTCCACCTCGCCGACGACATCGTCGTAGCGGGGATCGTCCTGCATGGTGCGGGGCTCGCCCTTCATATGCATCAGCACCACCGCGCAGCCGAGTTCGGCGGCCGTCTGCGGCGCGCCGGGCGCGGTGAGGGCGGCGACGTCGTTCCAGATCGCGGCGCCGGCGGCGATGGCGGCGCGGGCGACGGCCGGCTTCATGGTGTCGATGGAGAGGGGGACGCCGGCGCCGCGCAGGCCTTCGATGACGGGCAGGACGCGGGCGATCTCCCGGGTCTCGTCAACCGCCGCCGCGCCCGGGCGGGTGGACTCGCCGCCGATGTCGAGCAGGTCGGCGCCCTCGGCGATCAGCCGGCGGCCATGGGCGATGGCGGCGGCGGTCGTGTCATGCCGCCCGCCGTCGGAGAAACTGTCCGGCGTGACGTTGACGATGCCCATCACTTCGGGACGCTTTGCGTTTTCCCACATTTTTGAGTGATGCCGCGCCGTCGACGATCCCGCAAGGAAGAGGCGAAGGGGATTACCATGAAACGCTTTCTGCTCGCCGCCGTCCTGTCGCTCGGTCTTGCCGCGCCCTCGGTCGCGCAGACGCCGCCGCGCGTGCGTCTGGCGCCGCCGCAGTCGCTATCGCCGCTGGCGGTCAGCCTGCAGCAGTTCACCCGCGGCACCCTGCGGTTCGTCATCCTGCATGAGCTGGGGCACGGGCTCGTCGACCTCTACGACCTGCCGGTGCTGGGGCGCGAGGAAGACGCCGCCGACCGCTTCGCCACCTTCTGGATGTCGCCGGACAGCCAGGGCGAGGATGGCACCGACGCGGTCGCCGCCATGGAATGGTGGCTGGCCTCGGCCAAGCAGAGCGACGCCAGCCGTGAGCAGCTGCCCTGGTGGGACGAGCATGGGATGGACGAGCAGCGCGCCTACCAGATCGCCTGCCTGCTCTATGGCGCCTCGCCGGACGACTTCGGGCCACTGGCCGGGCGGATGGGCATTCCCGAGCGCAGCCGTCGCCGCTGCCTGAACGAGGCGGTGCAGAACACTGTCAGCTGGTCGAAGCTGCTCAAGGGCCAGGTGAGCCAGCTGCGCAATCTGGACGGCTACTTCACCAACCTGACCTACATGGAGGCCGGGCCCGACACGGCGGACGCCGCCGAGCTGGCGAAACGCTATGGCATCCTCGAGGAGGCCCGCGAGATCATCCGCCAGTTCAGGTACACCGACGTCAACACGACGGTGAAGGTGATCGGGCGCGACTGCGGCGTGTCCAACGCCTTCTGGAACAGTGAAACCAAGGAACTGACCCTCTGCTACGAGCTGGTCAACGAGGTCGCCGCGACGGGCATGGCGGCGGGCTTCAGATAGAAAAAACCCCCGGTCCTTGCGGGCCGGGGGCTGATCTCTAGAGCGGGACCCGATTTGATGGAATCAAATCGGCCGCTCTAGCGTCTTTGTGGTCGCGCGTTTGATCCGATAACCGGTTCCCACTGATTGGAACGCGCTCTAGTCCGCGTTTCTGGCGGTGGCCGTTCCGGGCCGGGGCGACAGAGGCACCGAGACCGACGGGCCGCCGGGACGGCGCGGCTCGATATCGTCGCGGATGGGTTTGACGCCCTTCAGCAGGTTGGTGATCTCCTCGCCGCTGAGGGTTTCGTACTCCAGCAGGCCCTGGGCGACGATCTCGAGATCGGCCGCCTTCTCGGTCAGGATACGCTTGGCCTCGTTGTAGCCGCCGTCGACCAGGCGCCTGACCTCTGAGTCGATCTTGCGCGCGGTTTCCTCGGAGACGTTCTGGGTGCGCGCGACCGAGTGGCCGAGGAACACCTCTTCCTGGTTATCACCGTAGGCGACGAAGCCGAGCTCGTCGGAGTAGCCCCATTGGGTGACCATGGCGCGGGCCAGGTTGGTCGCCGCCTTGATGTCGCTGCTGGCGCCGGAGGTGATGTTCTCCTTGCCGAAGATCAGCTCCTCGGCGACCCGGCCGGCCATCATGATGGCCAGGCGCGAGGTCATCTGGACGTATTTCATCGAGTAGCGGTCGCCCTCGGGCAGCTGCATGACCATGCCCAGAGCCCGGCCGCGCGGCACGATGGTGGCCTTGTGGACCGGGTCGGCCGAGGGAACGTTCATGGCCACCAGGGCGTGGCCGCCCTCGTGGTAGGCGGTGTTGCGCTTTTCTTCCTCGCTCATGGCCATCGAGCGGCGCTCGGCGCCCATCATGACCTTGTCCTTGGCGTGCTCGAAGTCGTGCATGGTGACCATGCGGCGGTTCTTGCGGGCGGCGGCCAGGGCGGCCTCGTTGACCAGGTTGGCCAGATCGGCGCCGGAGAAGCCGGGGGTGCCGCGGGCCAGGGTCTTCACATCGACATCGGCCGACAGCGGCACGTTGCGCATGTGGACGCGGAGGATCTTCTCGCGGCCGTTGACGTCGGGATTGGGCACCACGACCTGGCGGTCGAAGCGGCCCGGACGCAGCAGGGCCGGGTCCAGCACGTCGGGGCGGTTGGTGGCGGCGATCAGGATGATGCCTTCGTTGGCCTCGAAGCCGTCCATCTCGACCAGCAGCTGGTTGAGGGTCTGCTCGCGCTCGTCGTTGCCGCCGCCCAGGCCGGCGCCACGGTGGCGGCCGACGGCGTCGATTTCGTCGATGAAGATGATGCAGGGAGCGTTCTTCTTGGCCTGCTCGAACATGTCGCGCACGCGGCTGGCGCCGACGCCGACGAACATTTCCACGAAGTCGGAGCCCGAGATGGTGAAGAAGGGCACGCCGGCTTCACCCGCGACGGCGCGGGCGATCAGCGTCTTGCCGGTGCCGGGAGGGCCGACCAGCAGGGCGCCCTTGGGGATCTTGCCGCCCAGGCGCTGGAACTTGGCGGGGTCTTTCAGGAAATCGACGATCTCCTGCAGCTCTTCCTTGGCCTCGTCGACGCCGGCGACGTCGTCAAAGGTGATGCGGTTCTTGTTCTCGGTCAGCAGGCGGGCCTTGGACTTGCCAAAGCCCATGGCGCCCCGGGCGCCGCCCTGCATCTGGCGCATGAAGAAGATCCACACCCCGATCAGCAGCAGGATCGGCAGGGCGCCGGACAGCAGCGACCAGATGTTGAACTTCTCGGCGCGCTGGAAATTGACGTCGATGCCCTTGCTTTCCATGCGCTTGAGCAGGTCTTCGCTGGGCGGGGCCGTGGAGTAGCTGACCTTGCCGTCGGCGGTGGTCAGCTTGGCGCGGCTGCCGGCGAAGTCGACCTTGCGGATCTCGCCGCTGTCGATCTTTTCGAGCATGGTCGAATAGGTGATGTCGCCG
>JBILYE010000350.1:0-2754 GCA_044377925.1 Caulobacter sp.
GGTTCGCATCCTGACCGCCCAGGCGGCGGAGGCGGCCGGCGACGTCGCCGCCGCCAAGGGCGCCTATGGCGCCATGGTCGCCTTCCCCGACATGCGCCTGGCCGGCCACAAGGGCCTGATGACCGCCGCCCTGGCCGAGGGCGACAAGGCCGCCGCCCTGAAACACGCCGAGGCCGCCTATGGTCTGGCCCGCACCGCCCGCTGGGCCTGGCGCGCCGTGCTGGAGGCCCGGCTGGAGGCCGGCGACTGGGCCGGGGCCCTGGAGCTGGTCAAGAGCGCGCTGGAGCGCAAGATCGTCTCGCCGATCGTCGCCGACCGGGCCCGGGCCGCCCTGCTGGCCGCCTCGGCCGCCAGTCTGGAAGGCGGCGACGAACGCGCCCGCCGTCAGGCCTCCGACTACGCCGCCCAGTCGGCCAAGCTGGCCCCCGACTTCGCGCCCGGCGCCGTGATGGCCGCCCGGCTCAGTGGCGAGACCCGCGCCGCCCGCGCCACCGGCTTCATCGAGGCCGCCTGGAAGAGCCGGCCACACCCGGCCCTGTGGCTGGCCTACCGCGACCTGAAGACCACCGAGACGCCGCGCGAACGGGCCCGCCGCCTGGCCGCCCTGGCCGCTCTCAACCCGGCTGATCGCGAGAGCCGCATCCTGATGGTCGAACAGGCCCTGATCGCCGGCGAAATCGGCGCCGCCCGCTCGGCCGCCACCGCGCTGCAGGTCGAGCCCCTGACCGCCCGCCTGGCCGGCCTGTTCGCCCGCACCGCCAACGCCGCCGGGGCGCTCGACGAGGCCCGCGCCTGGATGACGAGGGGCGCCGCCGCCCCGCAGGAGGCCGACTGGTCCGACCTCGATCCCGAAGGCCAGGCCTTCGCCTACCAGCCCGACGACTGGGCCCGCCTTGTCTCGACCTACGCCGAGACCGGCGAGCTGATCCACCCGCGCCTCGAGCGCCGCGAGCGGGCGATGAGCGACCTGCCCGAGCTGCCGGTCTCCTACGTCGAATCGACGCCCTTCCTGGCCGCCGCCGAGACCGGCGCCATGGCCCTGCCGATCCCGGACGACCCCGGCATCGACAGCTTCTACGAGGGCGTTCCGGACGAACCTCCACCCGCAAAGCCGCCCGCGAAACGCCGCCGCTTGGCAACGGCCCCGCGTCCAGCTAAATAGCGCCCCTCCAGAAGACAGACCCGTCTGTCAGGCCGCTTTAGCTCAGCTGGTAGAGCACCTCATTCGTAATGAGGGGGTCACAGGTTCGAGTCCTGTAAGCGGCACCATTCTTCTAGCTAGGAAATCGACGGGCGTTGGGCGGAGGGCCTTTGCGATTAGACCCGCGTGGGTTCCTGCTGGGTGTGCCTTCCGGCAAGTAGGGGCGTGTGATGTATATGCGCACCAAGGGTACCCTCGACGAAGCGACCCATCGAACACCCCGAGGCAGCTGATCCTGGACTCTAACCCCGCTTCGTCACGCGGGGAATCCTGCCTTGGTCAAATGTGCGGGGGTTTTCACACAGCCTCGGTGGATAGCGGACTTGCCCTTGGAACGGGACAAGTGGCAGCCATGCGTCAGCTGCGGAAGTTGAAGGATCGGCCAAAAACGGACTCTTTCGGTAAAGCGCCCGTTGGGGATAAAGACCTCGCAGGAGCGCCTTGTGGCTCGCCTGTCATCGCGACCGTTCCTTAGATCGCGATGCCGACGGATCGGATCGCCGAGGCTCAAGCTGCTGGGGAGCTGGAACCGATAGGCCGCCTCCAGAGCTGGGCCGACCCGTCGCGCTTCGCCGTCGCAACCCGTTCAACTTCGGAATCGGAAGACATGATCTGTGGCCTTGGCCGGACTCCAGGGGGCTGACACCCCCCAAGAGGTAAAGAGGTGGAGATATGGGCGGTTAAAGCGTTCGAGCGACGCGGAACCCGTATTCTTTGTAGCGGACCGACGGCTCGTTCCAGTCGCGGCTGCTCTGGGCCGCCTGGGCACCGGCTCCAACTCCCTCAGCACCCACCTGAAGTTCGTGAGCAAGCTGCAGGATGCGCTGGAGTCCGGCGTCGGTAACTTGGTCGATGCGGATCTGGGCAAGGAAAGCGCACGACTGCAGTCGCTGCAGACCAAGCGACAGCTGGGTGTGCAGGCTCTGTCGATCGCCAACCAGTCGCCTTCGGTCCTGCTCGGCCTGTTCCGATAAGCCAACATGCAAGAGCGGGGCGCCATGCCCCGCCCCGTCGTCTCCCAAAACTAGCGTAGCCGCTTGGGGGGCCGGCCAGAACATGGGCGGTCCGCCCGGAACCGAATGGCCATATCGTAGCCCGAAAGCTGAACTCGCCAACCGCCGCTTTGGGTCGATAGACGACTCAACTACGCCTCCGGAAAGCGGAAAACAGGTGCATGTTCGGAAGCCCGAGGTGCAACCGTTCTCACTGTTTCAGGCCCTGCTCCTTTGCACCGAACCGATCTGCCGGGATTTCCCGTCCCCCGTCCAGCGTATTGAAATGCTCTCCCGAGATGGCGATGGCCTGAACAATGCCATTCTGGTTCAACCAAGCCTCACCCCATCGGACCTTTCCGTCCACGTATTTGCGAACCTTCCCCGAGCGTTCAACGCTCAGAGCCTGACATCGACCGGCCAGGCGCACATGAACCGTCTCGGTCCCCCGATCGTCATCATCATCTTCAAGAACGCAGATCTCTGCGGGCACGGACGGCTGTGAACCTATCAGGCCGCTGCGTTGCCAGACGAACCTGAGCGAACCGATGCCGCCGTACA
>JBILYE010000128.1:0-10895 GCA_044377925.1 Caulobacter sp.
CGAGCCGCACATCGGTCAGATGAACGGCCGCGGCAAAGGCCAGCGCACTGGCGGGAATGGCGAACCAGCGCTCGCCGATGATCTCGCCGAAGCCCTTGATCCCGATCATGCCGAACAGCGCCGCCCCGATGCCGAGCACGGCCCAGAAGATGCCGGTGAAGGCCAGCGCCAGGGCCAGCTGCACCCCGTGCTTCCAGGAGACATCGAAATAGGTCGGATAGGCGGCGATCCGGGCGCGATCCCGGGCGGCGGCGACAATCAGGCTGTGGGCGATGAACAGGCCGACCAGAACCGCCACCATGACCAGCGGCGATGGAATGGTCTCGAATCCGTCGAGCAGGCGACGCCCCTCATGCCAGCCGATAGCCCCTGTCACCACGACCGCGATCGTCGCCCAGAGGATCAGGCCCCTTCGGCGCAGCGAGCCGAGGCCGCTCAGAAGCACCGGCCCGATGGCCAGAGCCATGACCACCAGACCGATGAACACGGGCGGATCGGTCATGGGCCAGACCTTCCGCTCGGCTGCCTCGGACAGCCCGAACAGCGCCAGGCCCTGAAACAATCCGACCGCCAGCCGCATCAGCAGCAACCTGCGGTCGGTCAAGGCGTTGTGGTCGGTATCCATGCCCATATCGCGCTTCCCCCTGTGGCCGGCGAGCCTCGCCCGGACCTCAACCGCGAGCAAGCGCGCATTCCGTGCAGACCCCGAGAGGCGAAAGCCTTTGCGGCAAGCCCGGCGCATGGCACTTTCCCCGTGCGACAAGGAAAGCCGCTAAACCGTCCATGCCAAACCCGGCCGAATTTTCTCTGAAGCAGGGCGAGCATGGCGCGACGGCCGTGCTGACCGGCGACTGGACGGCCGAGACGCTCGACGACGTCGGCCTGCGCCTGGCCGAGAACCTTCTGCACTCAAGATCCGTCAGTCTCGACATGACGCGTATCGGCCGCTGCGACACGGCCGGCGCCTACGCCATCATCCGCGCCGCCGACGGCCGCGAGAGCGCCGGCGTCCTGATGGCACGGCCCGAGACCGAACGCCTGCTGCATCTGGTCGGCGAGGCCGTGCAGGCCGAACCGACCCCGCTCCGCAAGCATCGCGGTTTCTACGAACTGCTGGTCCGTATCGGCCGCGGCGTCGTCAACGTCTTCCGCGACCTCTACGAGACCCTGATCTTCCTCGGCCACCTGATGACCTCGATCGGCCGGGCCGTCATCAATCCCCGCAAGTTCCGCGGCGCCCCCTTCGTCTCCCTGTGCGAACGGGCCGGCCTCGACGCCATCCCCATCGTCGCCACCACCACCTTCTTCATCGGGGCCGTCGTCGCCCTGCTCGGCATCAACACCCTGCGCGCCTTCGCGGCCGAGGTGCTGGTGGTCGAGGCGACCGGCATCTCGGTGCTGCGCGAGTTCGGCATCGTCATCACCGCCGTGCTGCTGGCCGGCCGCTCGGCCTCCGCCTTCGCCGCCGAGATCGGTGCGATGAAGATGAACCAGGAGATCGACGCCATGCGGGTCATGGGGGTCGATCCCTTCGACGCCCTTGTCCTGCCGCGCTTCCTCGCCCTGCTGGTGACCCTGCCGCTGCTGACCTTCGTCGCCGACCTGGCCGGCCTGCTCGGCGGTCTGGCGGTGACCACCTCCATCCTCGACCTGTCGCCGACCTTCTTCTGGCAACGGATCGCCGACAATGTCGGAGCCACCAACTTCTGGGTCGGCATCTCCAAGGCTCCGGTCATGGCCATCGTCATCGCCGGCATCGGCTGCCGTCAGGGCATGGAAGTCGAGGGCGATGTCGAAAGCCTTGGGCGCCGCGTGACCTCGGCCGTGGTCCAGGCCATCTTCGCCATCATCCTGCTCGATGCCCTGTTCGCGCTCCTCTACATGGAGCTCAACATATGACCGACCAGTCAGCCTTGGCCCATACCGGGTCGCTGGCCGAGGACGGCCTCGACGCCACGGCGCCGCCCATCGAGGTGCGCGGCCTGACCTCCGCTTTCGGCGACAACGTCGTCCACGACAACCTCGACCTGGTGGTCAACAAGGGCGAGGTGCTGGGCGTCGTTGGCGGCTCGGGCAGCGGCAAGTCGGTGCTGCTCAACACCATCATCGGCCTGAAGGAGCCGGATGGCGGCTCGGTCCGCATCTTCGGCCAGGACATCCAGAACGCCAGCCGCCGCAAATGGTCGGCTATCGAACGCCGCTGGGGCGTGCTGTTCCAGCAGGGCGCGCTGTTCTCCTCGCTGACGGTCAAGGAAAACGTAGCCGCCCCGCTGCACGAACACACCGACCTGTCCCGCTCGGAGATCAGCGATCTCGCCGAGCTGAAGATCGCCCTGGTCGGCCTGCCGCCTCGGGCCGGGGCCCTCAAGCCGTCCGAACTCTCCGGCGGCATGCGCAAGCGGGCGGGCCTTGCCCGCGCCCTGGCCTTCGATCCCGAGCTGCTGTTCCTCGACGAGCCGACCGCCGGCCTCGACCCCATCGGCGCCGCGGCCTTCGATGAACTGATCCTGGATCTGAGCCGCAGCCTGTCGCTGACGGTGTTCATGATCACCCACGACCTGGACAGTCTCTACACAATCACCGACAGGGTCGCTGTGATTGCTGACAAAAAGGTCGTGGCGGTTGAACCGGTCGCCGCACTTGAGCATTCCGATCACCCTTGGATTAGGGAATACTTCCTAGGTCCGCGCGGACGCGCCGCCCGATCGGCGATACGCGGGGGGGGCACGAGGGTCTGATGGAAAGAAACGCCAATTACGCGCTGGTAGGGGCCGCCACGCTGCTGCTGTTTGTCGCGGCGGTCGTCTTCGTCTTCTGGCTGGCCCGGCTCGGGTTCAACAGGAACTTCGATGAGTACGATGTGCTGTTCGTCGGTCCCGTGCGCGGCCTGACCGAGGGCGGCGAGGTGCATTTCAACGGCATCAAGGTCGGCGACGTCTCGTCCATCAAGCTGGACGCCCGCGACCCCAACCGCGTCATCGCCCGCGTCAAGGTGACCGACGACGTCCCGATCCGTGAGGACAGCTACGCCACCCTGGAGCCCCAGGGTATCACCGGCATCAACTATGTGCAGATCACCGCTGGCGATCCGGCCAAGCGCTTGCTGAAGGACACCGTGTCGCCCGGCGAGATTCCGGTCATCCGCACCCAGCGCAGCGCCCTGTCCGACCTGTTGGCCGGCGGCGGCACCGTCCTGACCCGCACCATCGAGGCCCTGGACCGCATCAACCGCGTACTAGGCGACGAGAACATCAAGACCTTCGGCGCCGCGCTCGACGATCTGCAGGCGGTCACCGCCGAGGCCCGCGAGCAGAAGGAAATCATCGCTGAGGCCCGTCGCGCCCTGGCCACCTTCGAAGAAACCGCCAAGGCCTATACGGCCCTGGCCAGGGACGGCCAGACCTTCATCAACGGCGACGCCAAAACGGCGGTGGCCAACATCGACGAGGCCGCCCGCAAGGTCGACAAGGCCGCGGCCGATGTCTCGGCCGTGCTGACCAAGCTGGATGGCCCGGTGAATGATTTCGCCACCGATGGTCTGCCGCAGCTGACCAGCGCCATCACCACCCTGCAAGGCGCCGCCGAGTCCCTGGACCGGCTGGTGACCGAAGCCGAGAAGAGTCCGCAGTCCCTGGTCGGCAAGCCGCCCGCCGAGAAGAAGAAGGTGAAGCCGTGAGGACCAACCTGTTCCGCGCCGCCGGTATCGCGGCCATCGCAGTAGCCCTGTCGGGCTGCATCACCCTCTTCCCGGAGGCCGAGCCGGCCAAGCTCTACCGGTTCGAGGTCGCCGCCCCGTCCGAGGTCGCCGCCAAGACCTTCACTGTCACCCGCGGTCCCATCGCCTTCGACCGCGCCGCCGCCAGCGATGGCATCGTCGCGGTGACCGGCGACACGGTGCAGTACATCGACAGCGCCCGCTGGGTCGCTCCGGCCCAGCAGATCTTCGAGGAAGAGCTGGTCCGCGCCTTCCAGGCCGGTCCCGCCCGCCTGATCGGTCGTGGCGAGGTCGGCAAGAGCGACTGGCTGATGCGCCTGGACGTCCAGCGTTTCGAGGCCAACTACCGCAACGGGCCCGAGGGCGCGCCGGTGATCGTCGTCGAGATCAAGGTCGCCCTGACCCGCAACGTCCGAGACGGCGACACCTTCGAGACCGTGCTGAAGACGGAAGTTCAGGCCAGCGACAACCGCGTGAGCGCCATTGTTCCAGCCTTCAACAGCGCGCTGACAAAGAGCCTCACGGATTTGAACAGCTGGATCGTGGCGACGGGCGGCCCGCGCTGATAAAAACAGGGACACATTGAATTTGCGCGCAAATTCAATGGGTCCCTTCTTGCTTAAGCCAGGTCGAACAACCCGGTCAGATAGGGGTTGAGCATCCGCCCCTTCGGGTCGAGCTCACGCCGCACCTCCAGGAAGTCATCCCAACGCGGATAAAGCGCCGCCAGCCGCTGACCCTTGAGGCTGTGCAGCTTGCCCCAGTGCGGCCGCCCGCCGGCCCGCTGGAAGATCGGCTCGATCAGATCGAAGAAGAAGGCGTAGTCGTCCTTGTACCAGGCATGGACGGCGACCGAGCCCCGCGGCCCCTGGCCGAAGGGCGACAGCCAGGCGTCGTCGGCCGCGATGCGCCGCACCTCGATGGGGAAGAAGACGTCCTTCCGCTCCTTCTCGATGACCTCTTGAACCGCCTTGAGCGCCGCCAGCTGGGTCTCCGGCGGCAGGTGGTACTCCATCTCGTTGAAGCGGACCGGCCGCTCGGTGGAGAGCAGCTTCCAGCCCTCGTCGACCGCCGTCTCCGGCGCCGTGCCGCCCAGCAACAGGCCGGCGACACTCTTCCGCATTCCGTTCGACCAGCCGAAGGTGTTGCGCAGCATCTTCAGGGCCTCGAGGAAGGCGTCGTCCTGGCTGGGCGGCGGGGCGACCGGCGGCTCGTCGGTCTCGTCATGGGTGATGTTGGCGGCCAGGCCCGTGAACGGGATGGCGTAGAACTCATAGTTGCGGTGCGTATTCCAGCGCTCTTCCGCCTTGCCGACCGTCTCCTCGAAGGGCTCGATCCACACCCGACGCCGCAGCCGGCGGTTGGCCGTGGTGCGCACCTTGACCTCTGTAATGATCCCCAGCGCCCCCAGCGACACCCGGGCGGCATCGAACACCTCCGGCCGCCTTTTGGCGTCGCACTCGATCGTCTCGCCGTCGGCGGTGACCAGGGTCATGGCCGTGACGTCGCCGTGGAGGGCCGGCAGGCCGATCCCCGTGCCGTGGGTCGCCGTCGAGATGGCCCCGGCCACCGACTGCTTGTTGATGTCCGGCAGGTTGGCCATCGCCCGGCCCCTGGCCGCCAGCGCTGGCCCCAGCGCGCCCAGCCGGGTTCCCGCCTTGACCACGGCGGTGTCGCCCTCCCAACCAACGACGCCGGCCAGCGCGTCCAGCGACACCAGTGTGCCGTTGGTCGCCGCCAGGGCGGTAAAGCTGTGCCCTGCTCCGACCGCCCGGATCGGCCCCTCGGCGGTCTTCAGCCCGGCCGCCAGTTCGCCCTCATCCCTGGGCGCCAGCCGCTGGGCCGGATAGGCGTTCTGGATGCCCGACCAGTTGCGCCACAGCATCCGCCCCTGCGGGTTCACCGCATCGGGCGAGGCCGGCTCGGGCTTGTCCCGGTTGGCGATCACCGCCGCCCCGCCGCCCGCCAGCACCACGCCACCGACCCCGGCCGCCCCGATCGCGATCGCCTTGCGCCGTGTGACCATCATTGAGCTCCCGACATGAACTGGATCAGCGCCTCATAGTCCGCCGCCGTACAGCCGGCGCACTGCCCGCCCGCCGGCATGGCCTTGAACCCCTGCACCGTATGGGCGACCAGCGTCGGCATCCCCTGCTTGATCCTCGGCGCCCAGGCCGCCGCATCGCCGGACAGCGGCGCGCCGCTGGCCTTGATGGTGTGGCAGGTCTTGCAGGAGGTGTCGTACAGCGCCGCCAGTCGTCCATCCGCCGGGACCAGCGCCGCCGACTGCTCGGGCGTGATCGGCCTGGCCGCCGGCGCACAGGCACAGAGCGCCAGGCCAGCGGCCGCAATAGCAAGTAGTCTGATCATGCCATCCCCAATAGGCGCGTGAGTCCGCCCTTGGACGAAGGTGACAACAGCGTCCCCTGTTTTGGCAAGTCTCCCTTTAGAACTGGGGAATCCCGTGCAGCCGCCTGGCCGCCGTCAGGGTGTTCTGCAGCAGGCAGGCGATGGTCATCGGCCCTACCCCGCCCGGCACCGGCGTGATCCAGCCGGCCACCTTGACCGCCTCGTCGAAGGCCACGTCGCCGACCAGCCGCGTCTTGCCCTGCGCCGCCTTCTCCGGATCGCGCGACGGAAGCCGCGTGATGCCGACATCGATCACCGCCGCCCCCGGCTTGATCCAGTCGCCCTTCACCATGCCGGCCCGCCCGACCGCAGCCACCAGGATATCGGCCGTCCGGCAGATGGCCGGCAGATCAACGCTTCGGCTGTGGGCGATGGTCACGGTGCAGTCGGCGGCCAGCAGCAGCTGCGCCATCGGCTTGCCCATCAGATTGGAGCGTCCGATCACCACCGCATGCTTGCCCTTCAGATCGCCCAGCGCGTCCTTGAGCAGCATCATGCATCCGACCGGCGTGCAGGAGGTCAGCGCCGGCAGGCCGCTGGCCAGGCGCCCGGCGTTGGTGACGGTCAGCCCGTCAACGTCCTTGTCCGGCGAGATGCGCGCCACGATGCGGTCCTGGCTCAGATGAGCCGGCACGGGAAACTGCACGAGGACGCCGTGAATGGCGGGATCGCTGTTCAGCTGGTCGAGCAGCCCGAACAGTTCCGCCTCGCTGATGTCGGCCGCCAGCTTGTGGGTTTCCGAATACATCCCGGCGGCCTTGGTCTGCTCGCCCTTGTTGCGGACATAGACCTCACTGGCCGGATCCTCGCCGACCAGCACCACCGCCAGGCCCGGCGTCAGGCCGTGGGCAGCCTTCAGCGCCGCCACCTCCTCGGCCACCCGCTCGCGCACGTCGGCGCTGAACGCCTTTCCGTCGATGATGGTCGCGTCAGTCATGGGGCCTCCCGGGGTTGGCGCGGACCTAGCCTCTGACCGGCCGGCTGGCAACGCCTGCCTGCGACCTCTCGTGACTCTGGACATGCGGCCCGCAAGCCCGCATCCTGCAACTTCAAACGACTGTTCGGACTCCGCCCATGTTCATGACCTTCTTCTCGGAGCTGCGCCAGGCCAAGGTGCCGGTGACGCTCAAGGAGTACCTTGTGCTCATGGAGGCGCTCGACAAATCGGTCATCGACCGCTCGGTCGAGGACTTCTACTTCCTGTCCCGCGCCACCCTGGTGAAGGACGAGAAGAACCTCGACAAGTTCGACCGCGTCTTCAGCCACGTCTTCAAGGGCCTGGAATCGGTCGGCGACGCCGCCACGGCCGAGATTCCGGCCGAGTGGCTGAAACTGCTGACCGAGAAGTTCCTCACCGACGAGGAGAAGGCCGCCATCGAGGCCATGGGCGGCTTCGAGGAGCTGATGAAGACGCTGCAGGAGCGGCTCGAGGAACAGAAGAAACGCCACGAGGGCGGCAACAAGATGATCGGCACCGGCGGCACCAGCCCCTTCGGCGCCAACGGCTACAATCCAGAAGGCGTCCGCATCGGCCAGGACAAGGGCCGCCACGGCCGCGCCGTGAAGGTCTGGGACAAGCGCGAGTACAAGAACCTCGACGACAGCGTCGAACTCGGCACCCGCAACATCAAGATCGCCCTGCGCCGCCTGCGCAAGTTCGCCCGCGAGGGCGCGCCGGACGAGCTGGATCTCGACGGCACCATCAAGGGCACCAGCCGCAAGGGCTACCTCGACATCGTCATGCGGCCCGAGCGCCGCAACAAGATCAAGGTGCTGATCTTCTTCGACATCGGCGGCTCGATGGACAGCCACATCAAGCTCTGCGAGGAGCTGTTCAGCGCCGCCCGCACCGAGTTCAAGAACCTCGAGTTCTACTACTTCCACAACTGCCTCTACGAGAGCGTCTGGAAGGACAACCGCCGCCGCGCCCAGGAGAAGACCAACACCTGGGACGTGCTCCACAAGTTCCCGTCGGACTACAAGGTCATCTTCGTCGGCGACGCCACCATGAGCCCCTACGAGATCACCTATCCGGGCGGCAGCGTCGAACACTGGAACGAGGAGCCGGGCGCCATCTGGATGGACCGCGTCACCCAGATCTACCACAGCTGCATCTGGCTCAACCCGACCCCGGAGCGCCACTGGGACTACACCCAGTCGATCGGGGTGATGAAACAGCTGGTCAACGACCGCATGTTCCCGCTGACCATCGAGGGCCTCGACAAGGCCATGAAGGAACTCGTGCGGGGGCACTGACTGACCCCTCTCCCGGAGGGAGAGGGAGGGGCCCACGCCCCCGGCGTGGGAGGGTGAGGGGTTACGCTCTCTCGGTCCTGCGCATCCCTGCCTGAACCTCCCGGCCTGCCGATCCGCACGGGAGAGAAGGATTGCGATACAACCCAAATCCCGCGATGGTCCGCGCCGACCATCTGTAACCGGGGGCTTTCGCCGTGGACGCAACAACCATCACCATCATTTCCATCGTCGCCGGCGTCGCTGTCGGCGCGATCGGCGGCCTCGTCCTGGCCCGGGCCCTCAGCATGAAGGGCGGTCTGCTGATCGCCGGCGTCATCGTTGTCGGCGCCGCCGGCGGCGCGCTCGGCTGGTTCTTCGCCGACCACGACCTGGTCCCCAGCCAGAAGTTCGCCAACGCCCGCAAGGACGCCGAACGCCTGCCGGAGGTGGCCACCCTCAAGCAGTATTACCCCGCCGACTACGCCAAGATGCAGAACGACATGGAGCTGCTGAAGGGCAAGCGCCTGGGCGCCACCGGCATCGCCCAACTGGTCCATTCCAACGCCCGCACCGTGCTCAGCCGCGAGCTGAAGAAGGCTACCGACGAGAACCTCATCACCCTGATGAAGATCCGCCGCGACAAGGCCGAGGCGCTCGGCAAGGTCTCCCCCGCCTACTGCTACGACTTCACCCGCGGCGCCCGCCTCGACTTCGACCCGGACACCGTCGTCAGCGCCGACCTGGTCAAGCGCGAGCGCGACGCCACCGCCGCCATCCTCGAACAGGTGGCCACCAACCCCGTGAAGGACGCCGCCGGCGCCAACCTCAACCCCGAGGACGGCAACAAGCTGGTCGACCTCTGGTACGACGTGCAGATGAAGAACAAGATCGGCGATCAGGCCCTGGCCGGCTTCACTACGGAAGACGCCAAGACCGTCCGCCAGCTCACCGGCCGCAACATCTCGGTCAGCGACCCGAAGCGCCAGGCCCTGCTCTGCCGCTACAACATCGCCCTGCTCGACGAGACCCTGAAACTGCCCCCGGCCAAGGCGGCCACGGTCGGCCGCCTGAACGTCGGCAAGGGGCTGTAGGCCCCCCCCCCCAAAAAAACCGTCATCCCGGCCGCGGCGTCGCGGAGAGGCGCCGCCCGGCTGCACGACGACCTGCGGCTGGAGTGGGAGTGCGTCCTTCGACACGCCTGCTGCGCAGGCTACTCAGGATGACGAACAGGGGGGCAATCCCAACCCTTCGTCATCCTGAGTAGCGGCCGCAAGCCGCGTGTCGAAGGACGCACACTCAGTACCGCGCCCGCAGGTTGACCAGCTCAGAGGCCGGCAGCCGGGCGTATTTCGAGACCGCCGCATTGGCGTCGCGTCCGATCTGGGATCGTCTTTATTCCTACAACCCCGATAGGTTGGCACAGTTCTTCCGCAACCGGGTTTACCCCGTGCCCCCGGCTCGACCGTTTAGAACATCTGTTTTATCGCCCTTGCTTAATACCTCGACGCCCGTAATGCTCCGCTTCCGGAAGGGAAGGGTTGGGATCAGTGAGCGAGATTGAAAACGGCGCGCCGGAACAGGCGGGCGAGGCCGAGGCGGCCACCAAGCAGCTGGTCTTCAACGCCGCCGAGCGCCTCTTCGCCCTCAACGGCTTCCAGAACGTCTCGGTGCGCGACATCACTGCCGAGGCCGGGGTCAACCTGGCGTCCGTCAACTACCACTTCGGGTCCAAGGACAGCCTGCTGTTCGAGATCTTCCGCCGCCGCACCACCGAGCTGAACCGCGAACGCGCCCGGATGCTGCATGAGGTGACGGACGCCCACGGCGGCGCTCCGCCGGTGCGCGAGATCCTCACCGCCCTGATCGCCCCGCCCCTGCGCTGGCTCGACCCGGCCAACGACCGCCGCATCTCGCTGCAGTTCCTGATCCGCGCCCGCTCCGAAGGGGCCGCCGAGATCAAGGAGGTGCTGTCGACCGACGTCTCCCACCTCAAGCGCTTCAGCGACGCCCTGCTGAAGGCCAGGCCAGACCTGCCCCCGGAGGAGGTCTACTGGCGGCTGCACTTCGTGCTCGGCATGATCCACCAGAACCGCTTCATGGAACTGGACCGCCTGCACGTCCTGTCGGAGGGCATCACCCGCGAGGACGACATCCAGGCGCTGCAACGCCGCATGGTGGGCTTCGCGGCGGCCGGGTTCGAAGGCTGATTCCCCTCTCCGAAAGGGAGAGGTAACTCAGGTCAGTGCGTCGTCGCCGCCTCGAACGACCCGTCGCGCAATTCAGCAGGGATCGACAGATAAACCGTCGGCGGCTTGATCCCCAGACGGGCCCGCGCCGCTTCCAGGTCCTCGGCGAACAGCGACGGATAATCGACCTCGGGCAGCCAGGCCGCCGCCTTGCCGTTGGCGAACGCCTGCCAGATCGCCGCCCGGTAGGGCTGACCGTTCTTCGCCTTGCCGAACTTGCCCGCCGCCGCCACGGCAATGACGCCAAAGCCCAGGCTGCGCGTCTGCTCATAGGAGAAGGCCACCAGGCA
>JBILYE010000129.1:0-10802 GCA_044377925.1 Caulobacter sp.
CCGGTCGCTGGCGTTGAGCGAGGGGTCGGCGGCCGCCAACATCTTCTCCTTCATCTGGCTGAGGAGATCGCTGATGGTTTCGCCGCCGCTGATCGCCACATCGACGATCGACTGGCCCCGCTGCAGCGAGCCGGTCACGGCATTGAGGGACTTCATCTCGGCCCGCTGGCCCTGGGCGATCACCCAGGTGGCGGGGTCGTCCTTGACCGACGAGATCTTCAGGCCGGTGCTGATTCGGCGCGTCACCTCGGAGAGCTCGCGGTTGACGGCCCCCAGGTTCTGCAGCGCAATCATCGCGCTGTAATTGGTGTTCACGCTCAGCATGCCGGCCCGTTCTGGAATCCGCCTTGAAGCGGAAGGGCCTTTTGCCCCGGCTCGAGCCTTAGCCCGGAACGGGTTAGGGGACCGTGAACGGGGTCAGAATCAGGCGACCAGCGGCGAGGCGCCCGAGGCCATGGTCGGCGTGTCCTTCGCCGGCCCGGTCGGCCCGGTCGGCCCCCGCAGGGTCATTTTGAATTCCTTCCACGTCACCGACTTGTCCTTGCGGATCAGCCACCCCCCGAAGCCGACGATGTCCTCCAGGATGGTGTACATCACCGGCACGAACAGCAGGCTGAGCAGGGTCGAGGTAATCAGGCCGCCGAGGACGGCGATGGCCATCGGCTGGCGGAACTCGACATCCTCGCCCAGGCCCAGGGCCACCGGCAGCATGCCGGCGCCCATGGCCACCGTGGTCATCAGGATCGGCCGGGCCCGCTTGTGGGCGGCGTCCATCATGGCGTCGTAGCGGTTCTGGCCGGCGTTGCGGGCCTCGATCCCGTACTCGACCAGCAGGATCGAGTTCTTGGCCGCGATGCCCATCAGCATCAGCAGGCCGATCATCGCCGGCATCGACAGCGGCGTGCCGGTGATCAAGAGGGCGAAGAAGGCCCCGCCCAGCGCCAGCGGCAGGGCCATCTGGATGGTGATCGGATGCAGGAAGCTTTTGAACAGCAGAACCAGCACCGCATACATCAACAGCACGCCGGTCGCGAAGGCGGTAACGAAGCCCAGAACCAGCTGGCCCATGGCCTCGATATCGCCCGAGGGCTGGATGGCGACGCCGGGGGGCAGGTTCTTCAGCGTCGGCAGCGCCTTCACGGCCTGGTTGGCCTGGCCCAAGGTCATGCCGTCCAGTTCGGCGGAGATGGTGGCATTTCGGGCGCGATCCAGCCTGTCGATCTGGCTGGGACCGGCTCCGAAGGCGATGTCGGCCACAGCCGACAGCGGCACGGCGTCGCCCGAGGCGGTCGGCACACGCAGATTCTGCAGCACGCCGAGGTCCTCGCGCGCTGTTTCGGTCAAGCGGATGCGAATGGGGATCTGCCGATCGCCGAGGTTGAACTTGGGCAGCAGCTGGTCGATATCGCCGAGCGTGGCGACCCGAACGGCCTGGCTGATGTCGCTGGCCGACACCCCCATCCGCGCCGCAACGTCCGGTTTGGGGGTGACGAGGATTTCCGGCCGGGCGATGTCGGCGGTGTTTACGACGTTAACCAGGCCCTTCAAGCCCCGCATCTGCTGCTCGACCTCCCGCGCCGACCGCGCCAAGGCGACCCCGTCGTCGCTGGTCAAGGTGACGTTGAGGGTCGGCGCCGAACCATCGACCCCGAACCGGACGCGCACGCCGGGAATGTCCTTGAAGCTCCCTGCGACGTCCTGCTCGAATTCCTGTTGGCCGAGCTTCCGCTCGCCCTTGGGCACCAGGTTGGCGGTCACCGCGGCGCGCCGCACATCCCCCAGCGCCGCGCCCGAGCCGCCCGGGCCGGTCGCCGACAGGCCGGCGCCGACGCCGCCGTAGACGCTCTTCACCTCGGGACGCGCCTTGAGAATCTCGGTGATCCGCAGGACGACCGCGTCGGTCTCCTCGATCGTCGTGCCCGGCGGCAGTTCAACGCTCATGGCGCTGTACCCCTGGTCGCCGGCCGGGATGAATTCGCCCGGCACCAGCAGGGCGACGCCGATAGAGCCAAAGAAGAACACCGTGCCCATGATGAAGGCGACGACCCGGTGACGCATCCCCCAGGCCAGCGACTTCAGGTAGCCCGCCATCCAGAACGGGTCCTTGTGGACGCTCATCTTGTCGGTCTTCTTCAGCAGGAAGGCGGCCATCAGCGGCGTGAGCATCCGCGCCACAACCAGGCTGAACAGCACCGAGACGCAGGCCGCCAGAGCGAAGCTCTTGAAGAACTGTCCGGGAATGCCGGGCATGAAGCCGACCGGGGCAAACACCGCCACGATGGTCGCCGTCGTCGCCACAACGGCCAGGCCGATCTCGTCCGCCGCCTCCATGGCCGCCTGGTAGGGCGTCAGGTTGTACTGCTGCATGTGCCGGACGATGTTTTCGATCTCTACGATCGCATCGTCGACGAGAATGCCGATGGTCAGGCTGAGCGCCAGCAGGGTGACGACATTGAAGCTCTGGTCCAGCGGCGCAAGCACCGCGAAGGTCGGGATCAGCGACAGCGGAATGGCCGTCGCCGTGATCAGGGTCGCGCGCCAGTCGCGCAGGAACAGGAAGACCACCGCCACGGCCAGGACGGCGCCGAGCAGCAGAGCCTCGACCGAGGCGAAGTAGCTGGCCTCAACGTACTGCACCGTCGAGGTCACCTCCTGGATATCGAGGTCCTTGCGCTCCTCGTCGAGCTTCTTGATGGCCGCGCGCACCGCCTTGCCGGCCTTGACTTCGCTGCCGTCGCGGGTGCGCAGCATGGAGAAGGAGACCACCTCCTGGCCGTCGAAGCGGGCCCGGATGCGCGGCTCGGTCCAACTGTCGGTGACCAGGCCCAGGTCGCCCAGCCGCACGCTGCGGCCGCCACCCAGGGGGATTCGCTCGTTGGCCAGCTGGGCCACGGTGTCGGCCCCGCCCAGGGTGCGGATAGCGCGCTCCTCGCCGCCGACCGTCGCCCGGCCGCCCGGCAGGTCGGCGTTGATTGCCCTTAGCGTCTGGCTGACCTGCGCCGCCGTCACGCCCTGGGCGGCCAGTTTGCGAGGGTCAAGTTCGACACGGATCTCACGCGACACCCCGCCTTCGCGGGTGACCTTGGCGATGCCGTGGATGGCCAGCAGGCGCTTGGAGACGTCGTTGTCGACGAACCAGCTCAGTTGCTCCGGGTTCAGGGCGCCGGAGCGGACGACATAGGTGATCAGCGGCTGGCCCGAGATATCAACCCGTTGGATGATGGGCTCGGAAATATCCTGCGGCAGGTTGGCCCGCACGGAGGCGACGGCGTTGCGCACGTCGTTCGTCGCCTTTTCCAAATCGGTGCCGATCTCGAACTCGACACTGGTGTTGCTGACCCCATCGCCGACTGTCGAGCGCACGTGGCGCACGCCCTGCAGGCCGGTCAGGGTGTCCTCGATAATCCTCGTGACCTGGCTCTCAAGCTCCGGCGGCGCGGCCCCGGGCTGGGAGGCCGCGACGATAACGATGGGAGCATCGACGTCCGGGAAATTGTTCACCCGCATCTGCAGGAAGCCCTGGATGCCGGCCAGGGTCAGGATGATGAACAGCAGGACGACCGGGATCGGGTTCTTGATCGACCAGGCGGAGATGTTACGGAACATCGGCCGCCCCTAGCGTTTCGGCTGGGCGGCGACTACGCGAACATGGTCCCCGTCGGCCAGGAAGCCGGCCCCGCCGACCACGACCCGCTCACCGGCGGTCAGTCCGCTGGCGATCTCGACACTGTCGCCGATCCGGGCGCCGGTAGCCACTTCGCGGAAATGAGCGACGGCCTGGGCGTCGATGACATAGACGCCGGCCTTCGAATTTCGGAACACCACCGACGACTGCGGCAGGACCAGCGCCGGCTGGTCGCCGACATCGATGCTGGCCTTGGCGAACATGCCGGGCCGGAAGCTCTGAGGCGAGGCCAGGCTGACGCGGGCCAGGCCGACACGGGTCTGGGCGTCGACGCGGGGGGTGACCAGGCGGATGACGCCGCCGGTCTCGCCGCCTTCGTCGCCGGTGATGGCGGCCGGCATGCCTGGGCGCAAAAGGTTCAGCTGGGCTTCCGGCACTTCGCCGGCCAGTTCCAGCCGGCCATCGCGCACGAGGCGGAACAGCTCGGCGCCGGGCTGGACGATCTGGCCCTTGACCACGGTGCGGCTGGAGACCCGGCCGCTGACCGGGGCGCGAAGGTTGGTCTGGTCGAGCTGGGCGGCGGCCGAGGCGGCGGCCGCTTCGGCCTGGGCGAGACCGGCCGAGGCCGTGCTTTGCCTTGCCAGCGCCTGGTCTAGCGCCGCCTGCGAGAGATAGCCCTTGGCCTTCAGCTCCTGCGACCGGCCCAGCGCGGCGGTAGCCTCGGCGAGGGTGGCCTTGGCCGACAGCACGCCGGCCTGCGCCTGCCGCAGCGACGCCCGGTGGACGGTGTCGCTCATCTTGAGGATCAGCTGGCCCTGGCGGACCCAGTCGCCTTCGTCGGCCAGCACCTGCACCGCGGTCAGCCCGCCGGTCTCGGCGCCGACGATGACCTCGTTCCAGGCGGTGACCGAACCGGACACCTCGACCCGCCGGGGCAGGGTCTGCAGGGAGACGACGGCTGCGGTCACGGTCTGGTCGACCTTGGCCTTCGGTTCTTCCTTCTTGCCGCAGGCAGCCAGCGGCAGCGCCATTGCGAGGGCGACAATCACTGCGAAGGTCCGCATCCCGCCAGGCCAGTCGGTAAAGGCGCGCACTCGGAGCTCCCCAGTCTTTGCAATCGACAGCGGTATCTAGGCCGTTGCGGTCATTTCGCAACCGCGAAGGAGCCCGTACATACCCAAGGACGGCCGACGACCGCCGGTTCCGACGGGCTGCTGACAAAATAGGGACAGGCAGGCGACGGCATGGCGTGCTCGCACCCGCCGCGATTTGTGCTAGACGCGCCCCACCATGACCACCCCGCCTATCGACAAGATCCGCAACTTCTCCATCGTGGCCCACATCGACCACGGCAAGAGCACGCTCTCCGACCGGCTCATCCAGCAGACGGGCGGCCTGACCGCGCGCGAGATGACCGAGCAGGTCCTCGACAATATGGACATCGAGAAGGAGCGCGGAATCACCATCAAGGCGCAGACCGTGCGCCTCAACTACAAGGCCAAGGACGGGGAAACCTATGTCCTGAACCTGATGGACACCCCCGGCCACGTCGACTTCGCCTATGAGGTCAGCCGCTGCCTGGCCGCCTGTGAAGGCTCGATCCTGGTGGTCGACGCCAGCCAGGGCGTCGAGGCCCAGACCCTGGCCAACGTTTACCAGGCGATCGACAACAACCACGAGATCGTGCCGGTCCTCAACAAGATCGACCTGCCGGCCGCCGAGCCCGACCGCATCCGCCAGCAGATCGAGGACGTGATCGGCCTCGATGCATCCGACGCCGTGCTGTGCAGCGCCAAGAGCGGGGTGGGCATCGACGACGTGCTGGAAGCCATCGTCACCCGCCTGCCCGCCCCCAAGGGCGACCCCGACGCGCCGCTGAAGGCCCTGCTGGTCGACGCCTGGTATGACGCCTATCTGGGTGTCATCGTGCTGGTCCGCATCTTCGACGGCTCGCTGAAAGCCGGCCAGCGGATCAAGATGATGAACGCCGGCAAGACCCACCTGGTCGACCGGGTCGGGGTGTTCCAGCCCAAGAACACGCCGGTCGACAGCCTCGGCCCGGGCGAGGTCGGCTTCTTCACCGCCCAGATCAAGGAAGTGGCCGACGCCGCCGTCGGCGACACCATCACCGACGAGAAGAAGCCGACGGCCCAGGCCCTGACGGGGTTCAAGGAAGTGCAGCCGGTGGTGTTCTGCGGCCTGTTCCCGGTCGACGCCGCCGACTTCGAGGACCTGCGCGCCGCCATCGGCCGTCTGCGCCTGAACGACGCCAGCTTCAGCTACGAGATGGAAACCAGCGCCGCCCTGGGCTTCGGCTTCCGCTGTGGCTTCCTCGGGCTGCTGCACCTGGAAATCATCCAGGAGCGGCTGAGCCGTGAGTTCGACCTCGACCTGATCGCGACGGCCCCCAGCGTCGTCTACAAGATCGGCCTGATGCACGACGGCGGCGAGATCGAGCTGCACAACCCGGCCGACCTGCCCGATCCGGTCAAGATCGACACCATCAGCGAGCCCTGGATCAAGGCGACCATCCTGACGCCGGACGAATACCTGGGCGGCGTCATCAAGCTCTGCCAGGACCGCCGCGGGCAACAGCGGGAACTGTCCTACGTCGGCAGCCGCGCCCTGCTGGTCTACGACCTGCCGCTCAACGAGGTGGTCTTTGACTTCTACGACCGCCTGAAATCCATCTCCAAGGGCTACGCCAGCTTCGACTACCAGATCGAGGGCTACCGGGTCGGCGACCTGGTGAAGATGCAGATCCTGGTCAATGCCGAGCCGGTCGATGCCCTCTCCATGCTGGTCCACCGCGACCGGGCCGAACAGCGCGGTCGGGGCATGGTCGAGAAGATGAAGGAGCTGATCCCGCCCCACATGTTCGTCATCCCCATCCAGGCGGCCATCGGCGGCCGGATCATCGCCCGGGAAACCGTGCGGGCCCTGCGCAAGGACGTGACGGCCAAGTGCTACGGCGGCGACGCCAGCCGGAAGCGCAAGCTGCTGGACAAGCAGAAGGCCGGCAAGAAGCGCATGCGCCAGTTCGGCAAGGTCGAGATCCCGCAGGAAGCCTTCATCGCCGCCCTGAAGATGGACGATAACTGATGCTGCTGCCGGCCGAGCACGACGGGGTCACCCTGCTCGTCGATGTGCCGGCCGCCGGACTGCAGGCGGGGGATGTCGGCACGATCGTCGCCATCATCCGCGCCGCCGATGGCCGTCTTCGCTACACCATCGAGATCGATCGGCCGGAGGGCGGGACGGCCGACGGACAGCTGATCGACCTCGACGCCTCCCAGTTCGGGCTGGACTGATCAGGCCTCCAGCAGCTTGCGCAACTCGTTCTTCGCCACCTTCTCCAGGGTGGCGCGCGGGAAACTGTCCACGAACCGCACCTCATGCGGCTGCTTGAAGCTGGCCAACTGAGACTTGCAGGCCGTCAGGATCGCCGCCTCGAGTCCCTCTGTGCCGCCGGGCGCGATCACGAAGGCGACCGGGACCTCGTCCAGCATCGGGTGGCGTTTGGCGACCACCGCCACCTCGCCGACGCCGGGCACTGACGCCACCACCCGCTCGATCTCCGAGGCGGCCACGTTCTCGCCGCCGACCTTGAGCATGTCCTTGGAGCGATCGGCGAAATAGAGGTAGCCATCCTCGCCGCGCCGGACGCGGTCGCCGGTGATGAACAGGCCATCGTCGGTGAAGGCCTTGGCCGTCGCCTCGGGATCGCTGGCGTACTCCAGGAACAGGGACACCCCCCGGATGCCGCCGACCAACAGGTCGCCGGTCTCGCCGACGGCGACGGGCTGCCCCGCCTCGTCCAGCACATGGATGTCGTAGGCCGGTGATGGCCTGCCCATCGACATCGGGGCGTCGGGCGCGGTGGGCGAGCCGACCGTGCCGTGGGTCATGGTCTCGGTCATGCCCCACCAGCCGACGGTCTTGACCCCGAACAGCCTGTCGGTGGCCGGGTCGCAGATGCCGTTGCCGAAGTTGCGGTAGCTGTGTTTCGGGACAGGCTGCTGGGCGATGGCCTTCAGGCAGAAGGGCACCATCGAGGTCCAGGTACACCTATGCTTCAGCGACACCGGCCAGAAGCGGCTGGCCGAGAACTTCGGCATCAGCACCGCCGTGCAGCCGGCCCAGAAGGCGGCCAGCACCGAATAGACCTGGGCGTTGGTGTGGAACAGCGGCAGGTAGACCAGATGCACGTCCTCCGGGACCAGGCCCTCGTTCTGGGCGCACATCCGGCCGCCCCACAGGGCGTTGGCGTGGGTCCAGAGCACCGCCTTGGGGCGGGCGGTGGTGCCGCTGGTGTACTGGATGCCGAAGTGGGCCCAGGGGTCGTGCGGCCGATCGGCCAGGGTGGCGGGATCGGCGTCCAGGGCGGCGAAGGGCTCGAACCCTTCCGCCGACGCCGGCTCGCCGCTGTCGTTATCGGTCACCACGGTCCAGGCCAGCTGAGGCGCCGCCTCGCGAACCAGACCGGCCAGCATCGGCTGGGTGATCGCCCCGACCGCGCCGCTGTGCTCGGCGAAGTAGCGCACCTCGTCGAGGCTGGACTTCGTATTGGTCGTCACCGGCACGGCGCCGGCGTAAGCGCAGCCCAGCCAGCTGATCACCGACTCCGGGCAGTTCTCCAGATGCACCAGCACCCGGTCGCCGACCTTCACCCCGCGCGCCTGCAGCCCGGCCGCCAGACGGCGAGCGGCGTCGGCGAACTGGGCGTAGGACCAGGTCCGCCCCTCGCCCTCGAAGGGCTCCCAGACCAGGAAGGGGTGGTCGCCGCGCCAGGCGGCGCGGGCGTCGATCAGGCTGCGGATATCCATGCCCTCGAAGGGCGTCAGGGGGCGCGGTGCGGTCATGGTCGCAAGCATGGCGGTCCTCCGACCGGTTGGTAAAGGGCGCCGTCGCGTCAGGGCCGAACCTGCGCTAGAACCCGGTCCATGACCCCCGAAGACGCCGAACTGCTCGAGCCCTACCATCAGGAAATCGGCCGCCTGGCCCTCGAGGCCGCCGATGAGACGGCGATAAAGCTGCTCGTCTACGCCGAGATGGACGCCGACGGCCTGACCGCCGACCTGTTCTTCGATGACCCCGAGCATCCGGACGACATCCGCTATCGCCTGTGCCCGCCCGTGCTGGAGAGCATCATCGAGGCCTATTGGGACGCGGCGCGGCAGGTGGATCCCAAAGGCGAGTGGGCGACCATGGCTTATGTGATCGAGGACGGCGGTTTCCGGGTGGAACTGAAGTACTCCGAAGAGATCGACGAGCTGCCCGACGAGGACATCAGCGACCGGCGGCCGGTAGTGGTGGCCAGCGTGTTCGGGCCGGGGCTGATCGACTACTCGCGGCCGGGACTGTAGCGCCCCCTTTTTAGCGGCTTGCCAGCCCGGTTTGGCTGAACCACGATCTCCCAACAGATCGACTTCGGGACATCGAACATGACCGCCCTTTCCCGCCGTGGCCTGCTGGCCGCCGCCTCCGCGCTCGCGCTTCTGCCGCTGAAGGCCATCGCCGCCATCCTGCCAAGGCCGCCGGCGGCCAAGATCACCCCGGCGACCGACACCGCCTTCGGCATCAGCCTGACCGACCCCTACCGCTGGATGGAGTCGCAGGAGAAGGATCCGGACTGGGTTCCCTACATGGACGCCCAGAACGCCTATGCCCGGTCGGTGTTTGACGCCATCCCGGGGCGCGACGCCCTGGCCAAACGCATCGCCGAGCTGACCGGCGAGATGTCGGCGACGCGGGGGCTGGTCATCGCCGGGCCCTATGTCTTCCTCTATGAGCGCCCGGTCGGGGCCAACAGCTATCGGCTGGTGGTCAAGGAGGGGTTCGGAGGCGCGGCCCGGGTGCTGGTCGATCCCAATACCGAGAAGCAGGACGGGGTCCACATCTCGCTCGACTGGTGGAAGCCGGCGGACGACGGCAGGCATCTGGTCTACGGCATCAGCAAGGCCGGCAGCGAGGACAGCGTCATCCATGTGATGGAGGTGGCCACCGGCAAGGTGCTGCCCGAGCGCATCCCGCGCGCCCAGTACGCCAGCCCCGCCTGGCTGCCCGACGGTTCGGGCTTCACCTACAACCAGCTGGGCAAGGAGGGCCTGCCGCCGTCGGATCCGGAATACTTCCTGCGCAGCCGCTGCCTGCTGCACCGGCTGGGGACCGATCCGAAGACCGATACCCTGGTGTTCGGCGGGGGCTATCAGTCGGACCTCGTCGTCGCCGACAAGGAGTTCCCCTTCATCATCACCCAGGCGGGCTCCAAGTGGGCGCTGGGCTATTTGAGCCCCGGCGTGGCGCCGGAGACGCGGCTGTGGATCGCGCCGGTGTCGGAGGTGGCGGCCGGCAAGCCGAAGTGGATCGAGGTCTGCAAGTCCTCCGACTATGTCGTCAACGGCTCCATGCAGGGTGACGATCTCTATCTGCTCACCTTCAAGGACGCGCCCCGCTACAAGATCGTCAAGGTCAACGCCGCCGCGCCGGATCTGAAGACCGCCAAGGTGGTCGTGCCGCAGGGGACGCGGGTCATCCAGGGCCTGGGAGCGGCCAGGGAAGGCCTCTACATCATCGAGCTGGACGGCGGGGTCGGCCGGGTGCGGCTGCTGAAAACCGACGGCAGGCTGGTCGAGATCGCCCTGCCCTTCGAGGGCACGGTGACGCCCATCTTCAACGATCCGATGGCCGAGGGCCTGTTCGTTTCCAGCGAGAACTACATCACCCCGCCGGCCATCTACCGCGTCGGGACCGACGGCAAGGCGGTCGACACCAGGCTGACCACGCCGCCGCCCTATGATCTGTCAGGCCTGCGCCAGACGCGGATGTTCGCGACGGTGCGCGACGGGACGAAGGTGCCGCTGACCGTGGTGCACCGGGCGGACGCGAAGAAGAGCGGCGACAACGTCGTCATGCTCGACGCCTATGGCGCCTACGGCATCAACTCCGATCCCTATTTCAGCCCGCGCCTGCTGCCCTTCGTCGAAGCGGGCGGTATGCTGGTGACCGTGCATGCGCGGGGCGGCGGCGAGTATGGCCGCGAGTGGCATCTGGCCGGCCAGAAGGCGACCAAGGCCAACACCTGGCGCGACGTGATCGACAGCGCCGAATTCCTGATCAAGGAGGGCTGGACCAAGGCCGGCAAGATTTCGGTTGAGGGCACCAGCGCCGGCGGCGT
>JBILYE010000003.1:0-39853 GCA_044377925.1 Caulobacter sp.
TTTTTCGTTAGTCCCTTCGGCGCCGCTAGCGCGATCCTTCTCCCGACAAGCGGGAGAAGGGAACGGGCGCGCAGCCTACCCCTCCCGCCCCTCAACCAACCGCGCCATCGCGTCCAGGTACCCCCGGAACGCCTTCCGCCCGGCGTCCGTAATACTCACCCGGGTCAGCGGCTTCCGATCGACGAAGCTCTTGTCGATCCCCACGAAACCGGCGTCCTCCAGCTTGCGCAGGTGGGCCGACAGGTTGCCGTCCGTCGCCTGCAGCTTCGCCTTCAGGCCGTTGAAGTCCGCCGACCCGGCCCCCGACAGGTAGGCCATGATCCCCAGCCGCACCCGGCCGTGAATGACCTCGTCGATCTTTTCGATGTCGAACTCGTCCATGACGCGGACCTTTCCTGTCGCCCGACCCTAGATCGTGTCCGAGGGTTCCTGCCGCAGCAGGATGAACCCGGGCACGGCGGCCAGCAGCAGCAGCGCCGCCGCATAGGCCAGCATCAGGTAGGAGCTGGTCGCCAGCAGCCCCATGGCCACCGCCGCCGCGAACGACCCCAGGGCGACGATGCGGATCCACATCTTGCCACTGAGGTCGGCCGCCACACTCCAGGCCGCCCCGTAAAGCGCCAGGATCAGCACCGGGAAGACATTGAAGATCGCCGGATTTCTGGTGACCCAGGCCATGGCGAACAGCGCCAGGAACATGGTGAAGATGGCAAAGCCGACCGCCGACCAGGCCGATCCGGTCGCTCTATTGATCGAGGCGCTGGCGCCCGGCTGGGCATTGCTGCGCTTGACCAGCCCATTGCAGACGACGCCAAAGATGGCGCCGGCCCCGATCCAGGCGACCATCAGCGTCCACTCCGGGACCTGCAGCACGTCCTGCACGATCGCCCAGTGCGCCACCGATGCCGCCGCGAAGATCAGGCCGGCGGCCAGAGTGATGCCGCCGCCCAGCAGCGGAACCTGCGTTCCCTCCTCGGCCAGCGCCCGCATGAAGGCGATGTCGTCGCGGACGGACTGGATCTGATCTTTTGTCATCGGGGGCGAGTCCCTGAAAAGCCCTTGCTGTTGACCGGCATATAGCCACATCACTTTGCATTGTAAAGTGCTTTTCCGTGCCATCCCGACCGTAGCGTGGAGAGCCGGGATGACGGAAAGGGTTTGGTTGACGCGCGGTCGCCGCATCTATGCTGGCGAAAAGTCGAGGAGCGCCCCATGACCACGCCGATCCTGCACCACTACGACACCTCTCCCTTCTCGGAGAAGGTCCGCCTGCTGTTCGGCCTCAAGGGCCTTGCCTGGTCGTCGGTGATCATCCCGGTCATCATGCCCAAGCCCGATTTCACCCCCCTGACCGGCGGCTACCGCCGCACCCCGGCCCTGCAGATCGGGGCCGACGTCTATTGCGACACCCAGGTCATCCTGGCCGAGCTTGAGCGTCGCTTCCCGGACACCCCGGCGGTGCGCGGCGGCCTCGACTGGGCGCTCAACCTCTGGGCCGACCGCCTGTTCTTCCAGACCACCGTGCCGGTCATCTTCGGCGAGCTGGGCGACCACGTCCCGGCCGATTTCGTCAAGGACCGCGAGGCCCTGTCCGGCCGCCCGTTCGATACCTCCGCCATGAAGGCCGTCGCCCCCGCCCTGACCAGCCAGTGGCGCGCCCAGGCCGCCTGGATCGAGGATCAGCTGGCGGTCAGCCCGTGGCTGTCGGGCGCCGGCGCCGGCCTGGCAGACATCGCCGCCTACATGAACGTCTGGTTCCTCGGCCGTAGCCTGCCGCACCTGGTCGAGCGCTTCACCACCGGCCTGCCCCGCCTGATCGACTGGCAGGCCCGCGTCGCCGCCCTCGGCCACGGAACCCGCACCGAGCTGTCAGGTCAGGACGCCCTTGCCATCGCACTGGCCGCCGACCCTGCCCCCGCCCCGGCCCACGACGACGCCAATCCGCAGGGTCTGACGGTCGGCCAGGCCGTCACCGTCATGGCCGACGACTATGGCCGCGACCCCATCACCGGAACCCTGGTCGCCGCCGCCATCGACCGCACGGTCATCGCCCGCGAGGACCCTGCCGTGGGCAAGGTTCACGTCCATTTCCCGAAGACGGGGTATCTGGTCTTTCCGGCCTAGGATTGAGGGGTCAGGTCGATCGAGACCTTTACGGTGTGAAAGTCGTCGGATTGCGGTTGAATGACCGCGCCGAAGGCCTTCGCAAGCCGCAGCATCCGCCTGTTTTCGGACAGGATCTCGCCGGTCACACGGGTCAGGCCGCGGTGGCGGGCCCAGCCCAGCATCTCCGCCATCAACCGATGGCCGAGGCCATGGCCCGCCTGATCCGAGCGGACCATGATGGCGAAGTCGCCTTCCGGCGCGTCGACGGAGAGCACCAGGCGAACCACGCCCAGGATGCCGGCTTCCTCGCCGACCGCCGCCGGGTCATAGGCGGCGACGGCGATGTGGACCTCACGGTCGAAATCGGTGAGCAGCGACGTCAGATGACCCATGGCCGGATGGACCGGAGAAAAGAACCGGAGGCGAAGATCCTCGGGCGTGGACCGCAGCCCCATCTCGACCAGGGACTGTGCATCGTCGGTGCGGATGGGACGAAGACGCAGTTTGCGCTCATCGCCCACGATGATTTCCGTTTCCGGCATGGCGGCGCCGTCAGCCGCAGCCGTGTCGCCTTTGCCGGCGCCGCTTCCGGACTCCAGCGGGGCCCGCGGGTCTTCGGAGGCCGACGTCCCTCGACCCTGGGGCCGCTCGTGAGGTTGGAATAGAGAGTCCGCGCTGCGCGCGGGCCCGCTGTCTGGTTGTAACATTCTCTTTGTCCGCCAGCTTGCGACAGTCCGTCCTGCGCTTGGCTCAAGCCCCCGGGAACGCCGACCGGGCGATTCGGTTGCGTCTTGCCGCAGGTCGACCGGCCGCTTCAGCCGCCACTCTGGAGAGCTGACGGCCGTCCCTGGCGCCGCCGGCAACCTTTCAGGGACAGGCTGGTTATGTCGCAACGCACAAGCGTGCCGCCCGCCGATGCAGGCTGGACCGGCCTTTAGCCGGCGTCACCCGGCCCGGCGTCCTGAATGTCGAATCCAGGTGCGCGCAACACACGACAAGGAGCCTGCAATTGAACGTTCTGATGGTGCTCACGTCCCACGACCAGCTCGGCGACACCGGCGAGAAGACCGGTTTCTGGCTTGAGGAGTTCGCCGCGCCCTACTACGTCCTCGCGGACGCCGGGGCCAACATCACCCTCGCCTCTCCGAAGGGCGGGCAGCCGCCGCTCGATCCGCGCAGTGATGAGAAGGACGCCCAGACGCCGGCGACCGAGCGGTTCAAGAGCGACGAGGCCGCGCAAGGCCTGTTGGCGACGACGACGCCCCTGGCCGAGATCGACGCTGCCGCCTATGACGCCGTCTTCTTCCCGGGTGGCCACGGCCCCCTGTGGGATCTTGCCGAAAGCGCCGACGCGCGGGCTCTGATCGAGGCCTTCGCGGCTGACGACCGCCCCATCGCCGCGGTCTGCCACGCCCCGGCGATCTTCCGGCACACCCGCGCCGCCGGCGGCGAGCCTCTGGTCTCCGGCCGCCGCGTGACCGGCTTCACCAACAGCGAGGAAGACGCCGTCGGCCTGCGCGACGTGGTGCCGTTCCTCCTCGAGGACATGCTGAAGGCCAACGGCGGCCTCTACGAAAAAGGGGCGGACTGGAAGCCCCATGTCGTCGTGGATGGCAAGCTGGTCACCGGCCAGAACCCGGCCTCCTCCGAGGCGGCCGCGGAACAGCTGCTGCAGCTGCTCAAGAAGACAGGGTCGCCGTCGTAAGGCGGACGATCGATCAACGTCAGCCGATCACCCTCGGCTGCCCTGAACCTCGTCAGCGCGGAGACCGGGCCTCCGGCTCTCCGCGCTGGCGCCGGGCCCAGCCCGATGAATATGTCTAGACATATTGTTTTTCACCAGTTTTCGGCCGTGCGCAGCGCCGCTCGCGGCGTAGGTCAGCCCGGTCACATCCGAGGCTACATTTGCTGGCGCCCGGGCTACGCCCGAACCTACGCCGGAGGCTACATTCGGTGACAACCCGCCTACAGGAAAGGCACGGCAAATCAGCGCCTTGGGCAACTGATCGCGCTGGACGGCCGCTGACTGCGCTATAATCGTAGCCCGCTTCGATAAGCCCTAAAGCTTCAGCCCACCCTCGAGCAGCTTGCCGTAGGTCGCCTTGGTCAGCTTCACATAGGCCTTCTTCAGCGGGCTCTTGAAGTAGATCGGGTCCTTGGTCCGCGACGGATCGAAGCCGTCCTCGACCAGATCGACCTTGCGATACTTGAAGGTGCCCGTCGTCTCGATCTGCCGCTGCAGGCGCAGGAACAGCGGCTGGGCATAGGCGGGCATGTTCGCCTCGACCCGCTCATAGAGCGTGCCGACATCGAACGTCTCGTCGACGGTCAGGGCCGCCATCCCGGCCTTGCCGTCCTGGCCCGGCACCGGCACGCCATAGACGTTGGCCTCCAGCACGCCGTCCGCCTGGGCCAGCTGCTCGGCCACCTCGGCGGTGGAGACGTTCTCGCCCTTCCAGCGGAAGGTGTCGCCGATGCGGTCGACGAAATAGATGTAGCCGTCGGCGTCCTGGCGCATCAGGTCGCCGGTGCGGAACCAGGCGTCGCCCTTCTCGAAGACGTCGTGCAGCACCTTCTTCTCGGTCGCCGCCTTGTCGGCATAGCCGGTGAAACTGGTCCGCGGGTCGCCGGCGTCGATCTTGCCAATGCATTCGCCGACCTGGCCAGGGCCGCACTCGATGCACAGGCCGTTCATACTCCGGATCGGCTGTTCGCTCTCGATGTCGAACTGCACGATGCGGGCGTTGACCCGCTTCTTCAGCCACTTGGGGATCCGCCCGATGGCGCCGACGGTGTTGTCGAAGTTGAACATCGACACATTGCCTTCGGTGGCGCCGTAGAACTCCAGCACCTCCGGAATGGCGAACCGCTCGACCATCTCGGCCCAGACATCGCCCCGCAGGCCGTTGCCGAAGGCCATCCGCAGCTTGTGATTTCGCTCTTCCGGATGGGGCTCGGCGTTGACCAGATACCGGCACAGCTCGCCGATATAGACGAACATGGTGCAGCCCTCGGCCGCCACATCGCTCCAGAACTGGGAGGTGGAGAACTTCTTCTTGAGAACGATCGAGCCGCCGGTCAGCAGCCCCGCCCCCATGGCGCACATGCCGCCGGTGGCGTGGTACAGCGGCAGCACCTGGTAGATGCGGTCGGTCTTCTCGGCCCCGGTCGAGCCGGCAAAGCCGCGCATATAGAGCTGGGCCCGCATGTGATTGATGCGCGCCGCCTTCGGCAGGCCCGTGGTGCCGCTGGTGTAGATGTAGAGGGCCGTGTCCCTGGCGCGCAGGTCACCCCGCGCGGTCTGCCGATCGGGACGCAGCTGGCTGCAGCTCTTCAGCGCCGTGGTCAGGTCGCGGCGGTCGCCGGAGGCGGGGCCCAGCGTCCACTGGTTCATGTGTCGCGCCAGCTGGCCGCGCACGGCCTCGAAGGCGGGGCTGGTGTCGGCGTCGACGATGCAGTGCAAGGCCCCGGAGATGTTCAGGCAATGCGTCAGCGCCGCACCGGTCAGGTTGTTGTTGATCAGCGCCGTGGCGATGCCGACCTTGGTCAGCCCGAACCAGATCGGCAGATACTCCAGCCGGTTGGGCAGGAACAGCGCCACCGTCTGGCCCCGCGTGATGCCCTGGCCCTTGGCCCAGTGGGCGTAGCGGTTGGCGATGGCGTCCATCTCGCCGTAGGTCACCGTCCGTCCCTCGAAGGTGATGGCCGGACGGTCGCGGTGTTCGTCGACGGCGCGCTCGAGGTCGTCGCAGATCAGGTTCGGAGAATCCGGGGCAATGGACTTGACCCATTTCAGCGTGCGCGAAAGTCCCTTGAAGAACTTCCAGTCCCGCGCCAGCCGCGCCCTCAGTTTCATGGCCAAGCCCCTCTGATCAACGCCACCTCAGCAATGCCCGGGGGCGTCGGCTTCGGTCAAGGCGAGGTTGCCCCAGAGGTCTTGAGGCCGGATGAACGTGGCGCCGACGCCTCACCTGACAGGCGAGTTTTTCCGCAGGGCCCAGCGGCGGGCCCCCTCTGGCGGAGTTGGACTTCGCCAGAGGTCAGAAGACTGTTGTCAGCCGATGGCCCCGAAACACCAGGCCAGGATCGACTTCTGGGCATGGATGCGGTTTTCCGCCTCGTCCCAGATCACCGACCGGGGGCCATCCATGACCTCGTCGGTCACCTCTTCGCCCCGGTGCGCCGGCAGGCAGTGCATGAACACCGCGTCCTGATGGGCCTTGTCCATCAGCGCCTCGTCGACCTGATAGGCCTCGAAGGCGTCGAGCCGGGCTTCGCCATCGGCGTCTCCCATGCTGACCCAGGTGTCGGCGATCACCGCATGGGCGCCGCGCACGGCGGCCACCGGATCGTCGCTCATCTCCACCCGGCCCTGCTGCTCGGCCGCGCGGGCCAGGTCGTGCAGGTCGGGGTGATACTGCGGCGGGCAGGCGATGTTCAGCTTGAAGCCGAACTTGGAGGCCGCATGGATGAAGCTGGCGCAGACATTGTTGCCGTCCCCGACCCAGGCGAGGGTCTTGCCCTGCACCGGCCCGAGCTTTTCCTCGAACGTCAGCAGGTCGGCCATGATCTGGCAGGGATGGCTCTTGTCGGTCAGGCCGTTGATCACCGGCACCGTGCTGTTCTGGGCGAACAGCTGGACGTCGTCGTGGCGGTTGGCGCGGATCATCACCGCGTCGACCATCCGCGACAGCACCTTGGCGGTGTCGTCGATCGGCTCGCCCCGACCCAGCTGCATGTCGGCCGCCGTCGAGATCAGGGTCGCGCCGCCCAGCTGGGCCATGGCGGCGTCGAAGCTGAACCGGGTCCGCGTCGAGTGCTTCTCGAAGATCATCGCCAGACGTCGGCCCTTGGCCGGCGCGTCGTGATCGACCATCCCGGTCGTCCAGCCGCGACGGCTGGCCTTGCGGGTATGGGCGTCGTCGAGAATGGTCCGGAGGGTCGAGGCGTCCAGCTTCCAGAGGTCGATGAAGTGCCGGACCTCGCTCATGCCGTCGCCTTGGCCCGAACAACCTCGCAGGTCTGTTCAAGCTTCGCGACGGCCTCGCGGGCCTCTTCCTGGGTGATCAGCAGGGACGGCAGCAGACGCACCAGATTGTCGCCGCCGCCGGCCACCAGCAGGCCCTGGTCACGGGCGAAGCCCATGAATTCGCGGTTATTGGGGATCAGCTTCAGCCCGATCAGCAGGCCCTTGCCGCGGATCTCGCTGATCACGTCAGGGAAACGGTCGGCGAGGCCCGACAGTTGCTGCACGAAGTAACCCGCCACTTCGCGGACGTGCTGCAGGGTCTCTTCCTTGGCGATCTCGTTGAAGGCGGTCAGGCCGACGGCCATGGCCAGCGGGTTGCCGCCGAAGGTCGAGCCGTGGACGCCCACGGTCATGCCCTTGGCCGCTTCCGCCGAGGCCAGGCAGGCCCCGACCGGGAAACCGCCGCCCAGCGCCTTGGCCACGGCCATGATGTCGGGCGCGGCGTCCTCGGCCCACTCGTGGGCGAACAGCTTGCCGGTCCGGCCCATGCCGCACTGGACCTCGTCGAAGATCACCAGCACGCCGTGCTCGCGGGTCAGTTCGCGCAGGCCCCGCAGGCAGACTTCCGGCATGGCGCGCGCGCCGCCCTCGCCCTGCACCGGCTCGACGATGATCGCCGCCGTGGTCGGATCGGCGATCGCCGCCTTGAGGGCGTCGTGGTCGCCCCACTTCAGCTGGCTGTAGTTCTCCAGCCGGGGACCGAAACCCTCGACATAGCCGGGGTTACCGGCGGCGTTGATGGCGGCGTAGGAGCGGCCGTGGAAGCTGCCGTCGAAGCCGTAGATGACCACGCGTTCCGGGTTGCCATTGGCGGTGTGGTACTTGCGGGCCGTCTTCAGGGCGCACTCGATGGCCTCGGTGCCGCTGTTGGTGAAGAACACCACGTCGGCGAAGGTTTCCTCGCACATCCGGGTCGCCAGTTTTTCCTGGCCCGGGATGCGGAAGATGTTGGAGGTGTGCCAGAGCTTCTCGCCCTGTTCCTTCAGGGTCGCGACCAGCGCGGGGTGGCAGTGGCCGAGCCCGTTGGTGGCGATGCCCGCCACGCAGTCCAGGTACTCACGGCCGTCTTCGTCCCACAGTCGCACGCCCTCGCCTCGCTCGACGGCCAGCGGGGCGCGGTTGTAGACGCCCATGATATGGTCGTTGACGGGCTTGGCGGACGGTTGAGTGGACAAGGTTGCCTCCCAAAAGGTGATGGCCCCGCAGCGGGTTCGCGACGGGACCGGAAGGCTTGGCGTTGTTGCGTCAGAACGCCGGAATGTCAATGATTTGGGGTGTTATTTGAGGGCCTTGTCGGCCGCCCGAACCAGCTCGACCGCCAGCTTCCCCGCCCGCTCGACGGTGGCCGGCTCGACGGCCTCCATGGTGTCCTGCGGCGTGTGGATCAGGCTGAGCACCCTGGGCAGGAACCCCGGCTCCAGCTGGCTGGTCTTGCCGGCATTGGCGAACAGCCACAGCTGGTGCGCCTCGCGGGCCGGCAGGAAGCTGACCGAGGTCTCTGGGATGCCGGCGGCGCGGAAGGCCAGGTAGTCGCTGGGCGGGTAGGCGCCGAAGGGCATGCAGTCCTCGCCCGCCGCCAGGCACCCCTGCCGAACGGACCTGGCCATGGCCGGATCCTTGGGGTCGGCGAAGAAGGGCGTGTCGCCGTAGCCGTTGACGTCGAAGTTGATCATCCCGGCCACCCGCTTGCCGTCCGGTCCGGCCACATAGGCCCTGGCCCCGATCAGACCCAGCTCCTCCTGGTCAAAGAAGATGATGCGCAGGCGATGGTTCAGCCTGTCGGCCTTCAGAACCTTGGCGGCCTGGATGATGGCCACCACCGAGGCGGCGTTGTCGACCACGGCGCCGGCCAGGGTTCCGTCCTTCATCACCTCGGCGTCGTAGTGGGCCGTCAGCAGGAGGTCGGTCGCTCCCTCGCCGATCGTGACCACCACGTTGCGGCCCTGCATCGGCTTGCCCTTCGGACCGCCCTCGAAGGTCTGGATCTCGTAGGCCAGGCCCTCGCGCTTGAGCAGCGCCTCGAGCGCCGCCAGCCGCCCGGCCTGGGTCGGCTGCACGAAGGTGGCGACGTCTTCCTTCGTGCCGGCCGAGGCGGGCAGGCCGGCGAGGCAAAGCGCCCCGGCGACAAGGGCGGTCAGAACGGTGCGCATGGAAGCCCCTTAAGTCTTGAGCCGCCAGCCGGCGCGGAACAGCAACCAGCAGGTCAGCGCCAGGCCGATGGTCAGCACGGCGGTCATCAGCACGCCGGCGGTGAGGCTGCCGTTGGCATGACCGATGAAGCCATAACGGAAGCCGTCGATCAGATAGAAGAAGGGGTTGAAATGGCTGGCCGAACGGAAAGGCTCCGGCAGCTTGTCGACCAGGTAGAAGGTCCCCGAAAGGAAGGTCATCGGCATGATGATGAAGTTGGTGATCGCCGACAGGTGGTCGAACTTCTCCGACCACAGCCCCGTCAGGATGCCCACGAACCCGAGGATCAGGGAGGCGCCGACGCCGAAATAGACAATGGCCCAGGGCTGGGCGAACGTCATGTTGGCGTTCGGCAGAACGGCCACCACCACCGCCGTGACAAGGCCGACCACGACACCCCGTGTCGCGGCGCCGAGACTGAAGGCCATGACCTGCTCCAGCGGTGACAGCGGCGGCGTCAGGAAGTCCGACGTCAGCCCCATCATCTTGGCCTGCAGCAGACTCGATGACGAGTTGGCGAAGGCGTTGTTGAGGATGGTCATCATGATCAGGCCGGGCGCCACGAAAGTCGCGAACGGCACCCCGTCGATGGGCGGCGCCGCGCCGCGCACGGCAACGACAAAGACCAGCATGTACAACAGGCTGGTGACCACCGGGGCGGCCACGGTCTGCATCCCCACCTTCCAGAAGCGGCGCACCTCCTTGAGGTAGAGCGTCTGGAATCCCGTCCAGTTGAAGCCGGCGTAGTCGCGCGGCGGGGGCGGCGTGGGGGCGGCGGCCATATCCTTCATGCGCCCCAGATGCGCCCCGCAAAGCGGATGTGCAAGCCGACCGGCCCGTGACGTTTCGAAGAACAGCGATTCAACATCTTGATCCTGTGGACAGAATCATTGGCGCCCATTGTGTGTCTTAACAAAAGGTTTACGATATCTGGTAGTGAGCAGGGCGAAATGACCTGCCTGACACAAGATATAGGACCGGTTCGTGTGGGGCTTACCGGTCCGCCTCAAAGCCTGAAGGGGTTGCTCATGGGTTGGACCGACGAACGCGTTGATGTTCTCAAGAAGCTGTGGCTCGACGGCCTGTCCGCCAGCCAGATCGCCAAACAGCTTGGCGGCGTCACCCGCAACGCCGTGATCGGCAAGGTCCACCGCCTGGGCCTCAGCGGCCGCGCCGCGCCGTCGCAGCCCGCCCGTCCGGTGTTCAAGGCCCCGCGTCCGGCCCGCCCCGTCACCACCGCCACCCCCTCGGCTCCGCGCCGCGTGGCTGAGCCGGTTGTCACCACCACCACCAGCGGCCCGCCGCCGATCGGCAACGCCGCGCCGCCGACCCACATCGTCCGTGTCGAGGCTCCCGGTTCGGCCACCGTGCTGACGCTCGGCGCCCACATGTGCAAGTGGCCGATCGGCGATCCTTCCAGCGACGAGTTCACCTTCTGCGGCCGCCGCGCCAGCGAAGGCGTCTACTGCGTCGACCACGCCCGCGTCGCCTACCAGCCGGCCCAGACCGGCAAGAAGAAGGCCGGCCCCAACGAGCTGGCCCGCTCGCTGCGCCGCTACATCTAGACTTCTTCCTCTACGAGGGTGCGTTCAACGGCGGTGACCGAAAGGTCACCGCCGCTGTTCGTTGGGGGATCCGCTCAGCGCGTCCCCGAGAAGTTGCCCTTGCGACCGGCGGCATCCACCGCGCCGCTCATCGCCGAGCCCTTCAGGGCGCCCGAATAGGTCACATCGAACTTCTGACCCATGAAGTCCGAGCCATAGGTCCAGACCACCCGATCGCCGGTGATTTTCCCCGACTTCACAGGATGGGCCTTGTTGGTCCCGCCGTCGAAGCAGGTTCCGCCCAGCGTGTCGCCGGCGCGGGTGAACTTGCAGGTCAGGGTGAAGCCGAACGACTGCACCTTGCCCTTGAGCCGCCAGGTCCCGGCCACCGGGTCTGTCTGGGCCATGGCGGCAAGCCCGATCAGGGCGATGGCCAGGGCCAGAGTGATGGCGGTCTTCATCTTTGCGTCTCCCGTGTCGCTTTATGTACGGCTCCCGCGCCCGATCGGTTTCACCAGACTCACATCCCGCGCTAGAGTCCCCCGGTGACCGATCTCGAAGCCTCCGCCGCCGCCCAGACAAATGCCGGGGCCTACTCCGTCTCGGAGCTGGCCTTTGCCCTGAAGCGCACCCTCGAGGACGCCTACGGCTTCGTCCGCCTGCGCGGCGAGCTTTCCAAGGTCACCCATCACTCCAGCGGCCACGTCTACCTGACCCTCAAGGACGAGAAGGCCAGCCTCGACGGCGTCGTCTGGAAGGGCAGCGTCCGCAATCTGCAGGTCCGTCCCGAGCAGGGGCTGGAAGTGATCGTCACCGGCCGCATCACCACCTTCCCGGCCGGCAGCCGCTATCAGATCGTCATCGAGAGCATGGAGGCGGCCGGCGTCGGCGCCCTGCTGGCCCAGCTTGAACGGCTCAAGGCCAAACTGGCGGACGAGGGCCTGTTCCGCCCGGAACGCAAGCGCCCCATCCCGGCCATGCCGTCGGTGGTCGGCGTCATCACCAGCCCGACCGGCGCTGTCATCCGCGACATCCTCCACCGCATCCGGGATCGCTGGCCCTGCCGGGTCGTCGTCTGGCCGGTTGTCGTCCAGGGGGACGCCGCCGCCCCGCAGGTCGCCGCCGCCATCCGCGCCTTCAACGCCATGCAGCCCGGCGGCCCCGTCCCGCGCCCGGACGTGCTGATCGTCGCCCGTGGCGGCGGCTCGGTGGAGGACCTCTGGGCCTTCAATGACGAGGCCCTGGCCCGCACGGTCTTCGAGGGGACCATCCCCCTGATCAGCGCCGTCGGCCACGAGACCGACACCACCCTGATCGACTTCGTCTCCGACCGGCGGGCCCCGACGCCGACGGCCGCCGCCGAGATGGCCACCCCGGTGCTGGCCGAGCTGCGCGCCGGCCTGGCGGGTCTCGACCAGCGGCTCAGCCGCGTCGCCGGCCGGATGATCGAGGACCGGCGCACCCGCCTGGCCGCCAGCGCCCGGGGCCTGCCCCGCCCGCAAGACCTGACCGCCGCCGCCAGTCAGCGCCTGGACTACGCCGCCAGCCACCTGACCGGCGGCCTGCGCCGAAACCTCGACCTGCACGCAAACCAGTTGGCCAGGATCGCCTCGCCCCTGCGGCAGGGCCTGCTCAATAACCGCACCGACGGTGGCAAACGCCGCATTGAGGAGCTCTCGGTCCGTCTGGACGCGGCCTTCAAGCGCACCGCCGACGCCGGACCCTATCGCCAGCGGCTGGACGACGCCGGCCGACGAATGGCCAGCTTCCTGCGCAAGGCGGTCGAGGATCGGACCCGAAAGCTGGAAACGCTCGACGCCGGCCGTCGCCTGGCCAACTGCATGACCAAGGGCCTTGAAGATCGCGGCCGCCGCATCGACAGCCTCGACAAGCTGCGACAGTCGCTGGATCCCAAACGCCCGCTGCGACTGGGCTTCGCCCTCGTCACCCGCCCCGACGGGTCCCTGGTCCGCCAGGGGGCGCCGCTGGCCTCCGGCGAGGCGGTCAACCTGATGTTCGAGGATACGACCCGGCAGGCCATCATCGACGGCCAGGCCGGCGCGCTGGCGCCGCCTGTCGCCGCACCGGTCCCGCCAAAACCCGCCGTCCGAAAACCAGCGGCCCCCTCAGCTGATCAAGGCGACCTGTTCTAGCGCTCGAACCTGATCGCGCAGCCATCGGCGCCCATCCAGCCCAGCCAGGCAACGCTGGCGATGATCAGGGCGGCCGGCGCCAACAGAAGCCAGGTCCAACGTCCCATCCGCTTTGTGAGGAGGACGCCCGCGATGGACAGCATGGCGCCCAGCCCCGTCGGGAACAGCAGGGCAAACCAGACGATCTCCGGATAGTACTGGTCCGGCATGCGCCCGCACCGCGCCAGCTCGGCGGCATAGCCATACTTCAGCAGCCACGAGAGCCAGCCGATCAGGCCGGTGCAAACGGCCAGTCCCGCCCATGAGGCCAGGCTGGCCGTGAAGGTCGCCGGCGTTTGCGGTGTTGTCGGGTGGATCATGCGGCGAGCTTGCCGACCGATTTTGCAGCCACCATGCAGAGCGCAACCACATCCGCGGCGCATTCGGCTCCGCCAACCTTGGCCCGCGCCCTCGCCTTCGCTACATTGCCCCCATGAACGCCTTCGATCGCGACATGAGCCGGGACCTTGCCCAACTCCACTACGGGGACGGTGAATTCGCCATCCTCAAGCCGGGCAAGCACGTCCTTTGCGCCGTCACCGGGGTGAAGATCCCGCTCGACGCCCTGCGCTACTGGAGCCCCGAGCATCAGGAAGCCTATGCCGGACCGACGGAGGCTCTGAAGCGATGGAAAGAGCTGACCTCCTGAATCGGCGGTCCGCCCTCCTCGGCCTGACCTCGGCGGCCTTTGCCGGCCAGGCTTTCGCGGCGCCTCCGCCCCTGCACCTCGGCGGTGACTACCGGCAAGGCGGTTTCGCTTTCGGCCGCACCGCGCCCCGCGCCGATCTCTGGCTGGACGACGAGGCCATTGGCCGGGCCGGGCCGAGCGGCCTGTTCGTCGTCGGCTTCGACCGCGACGCCGCCGCCACCAGCACCCTTCGCGTTTCCAGCGCCGGCGGTTCGGTCAGCCACATCTTCGACCTGACCCCCGGCGACTTCGACATCCAGCGCATCTCCGGCCTGCCCGCCGACCAGGTCAGCCCAAGCGACCCGGCCCTGCTGGCCCGACTGAAGGAACAGAACGCCCTCAAGCAGGCGGCGCTGGCCAGCCGGATCGACACCGAAGACTTCCGCGGCGGCTTCACCATGCCCCTGCCGGCCAGGAGCTGGCGGCGCACGGGGCGCTTCGGCGGCCAGCGCATCCTCAACGGCGAGGCCAAGCGGCCACACTACGGCACGGACCTGGCGGCGCCCAAGGGCACGGCCATTCTCGCCCCGGCCGGCGGCGTCGTCAGCATGGCGGCCAGCGGCATGCATTTCGAAGGCGGCCTGACCATGATCGACCACGGCCAGGGCCTGGTCAGCATCTACCTTCACCAGTCGAAGATCATCTGCCAGGCAGGCCAGCGGGTGGCGCGCGGCGAAAAGATCGGCGAGGTCGGGGCGACTGGCCGCGCCACCGGACCACACCTCTGCTGGCGGATGACCTGGCGCGGCCGGCACCTCGATCCCATGCTCATGGTCGGCCGAGAGGCCCCACTTTGAGCACGCATTCCCTACGGGAATCCGGCCACTGAACTTTATCCTAAACACTCCGGTAAGAGGCGCGGGCCTAACTGAACGAACAAGGGCCGCGGTGCGCGTATGACGTGCAGACAGACGACCCGACTTTCATCTGGGTTGTCCGGGGGTTTTATGTCGTTTGGTCTGGAGTCGTTGCGCGTCCTGTTGGTGGACGACAATCCGCACATGCGCTCCATCGTCGGCACGATCCTGAAAGGCGTCGGCGTGCGCCAACTGCGCGAGGCGGGCGACGGAGCCGAGGGCCTGCAGGTCCTCCGCGACTGGCCGGCCGATCTGGCCATCGTCGACTTCCAGATGCAGCCGCTCGACGGCGCCAGCTTCACGCGGCTGGTCCGGGGAAGCGCCGACAGCAAGAACATGTACCTGCCGATCATCATGATGACCGGCTTCGCCGACCGCGGCAGGGTGTTCGAGGCCAGGGACGCCGGCGTCACCGAGATGATCGCCAAGCCGCTGACGGCCCGGGCCATCCTCGATCGCATCGAGACGGTGATCATGCGACCCAGGCCGTTCGTGCGGAAGGATGACTATTTCGGTCCGTCGCGTCGCGGGATCGACGACGTCGTGGAAAAGCCCATGCCGATGCGGCAACTGGCGATCTAGAGCACGTCAGGCGGAAGTGTACGCGGTTCCGCCGCCCGGACGTGCTCTAAATGTTTGATTCTAGACCCTTTTGATCAGGTTTTGATGCGTACATCAAAACCTGAAAGGGTCTAGGGCGGAGGTCCCAGGCCTTTCTCAGCCAGTTCCAGGTAAGCCTCCTTCGGCCAGCGCCGATGGACCCAGAACCACTCTTCCGGCCGTTCGCGCACCTGGTCCTCCACGAACCGGGTCACTGCCGCCACGCCCGCCGCGATGTCCGCCGTCTTGTCGCCGGTGTCGGGCACCTCGATCGGCTCGTGCACCACCGCGCGGAATCGCGCGCCTTTCAGTCGCTGCACGCTCATCGGCTGCAGCACCGTGCCGAAACGGAGCGCCAGGCGGCTGGGCCCTGGAGCGGCCATGACCAGCCGTCCGAAGAAAGGCGCCGCCACGCCGCCGCGATTGAACTTCTGATCGTTCATCAGGGCCACCGACTCGCCCTTCTTCAGCCCCTCAAGCAGTTCCCGCGCGCCGTCACCGCCCTTGGGCGCGAACAGCTTGACGCCATAGCGGGCGCGGCTGTCGCGGATGCGCTTGTCGACATAGGGGTTATTGGCCGCCCGGTAGGTCATCTGGCAGGTGACCCCGCAGTCGACGATGGCGGCGGGCATCACCTCCCAGTTGGACAGATGGCCTGAGACGAAGACGACGGGTTTGCCGCCGTCCCGGATCGCCTCCATCCGCTCACGTCCGACCAGTTCGACCCGCCCCGTCGAGGGCAGGATCCTGTCCATCTGCGGGAATTCGAAGACCGTGCGGCCGTTGCTCTCCCACTGATCGCCCAGTATCTTCTGGCGCCAGGCCTCGTCCTTTTCCGGGAAAGCCAGGATCAGGTTCTGCCAGGCCAGCGCATGGGTCTTGGTCATCGGCCCGAAGCGGCGGAACAGCCAGCCGCCCACGTCCGAAGCGAAATCGGTCGGCATCAGCCGCATCAGGAAGGTGAAGACGTCATACGCGACCGCCTCGGCCCGCCACGTCAGGTCCTGAGTCCATGAGACACGTCTGTCACGCATGCCCGGTAACTAAGTCACACGCTCTCGGCGCGCAACTTCACACCCGTCCTTCCCCCCTTGCGGGATTCTGGCCCCGATCCTGCGACGTGGAGGTCTGACCGTTTCAAACTGGGACGGCCACATGCTTTGACCATCAGGGGTTTCAAGACCATGGGCAACGATATCGATACTCACCTCGGCAAGCGGCTGCGCCGCCGTCGTCGTCTGCTGGGTCTGACCCAGCAACAACTCGCCGGCTCGGTCGGCGTGCGTTTCCAGCAGATCCAGAAGTACGAGTGCGGGGCCAACCGCATCAGCGCCGCCCGCCTGTGGCAGCTCAGCGAAGCCCTGGAAGTGCCGGTCGGCTACTTCTACGACGGCCTCAGCGAGACGGATCGTCCGCAAGCGGCGGCCAACGATGGTGAAGGCGGCGGCGAGATGTTCGCCCGCAAGGAAACCCTCGACCTGATCCGCGCCTACTACCAACTCGGCGAGCGTCCGCGCCGCCGCCTGCTCGACCTCGCCAAGTCGCTGAACGGCGACATCGAAGTCGCGTAAAGTAACCTCGTAAAGCTTGTGGCCGGCCAGACCTCCCTCCGCGGATGGTCTGGCCACCCAGGAGGGTTACCTTGGCGTCACGCTTGACGCCTTCCCTATTGCGCCGCACAAACCCGCCCGATCTTTCAAACGGGCGTCGTGGAACTGCCCAGCGCAAGGGAATTTGAATTCATGGCCGACATCCGCTTCGACGGCAAAGTCGCGATCGTCACGGGCGCCGGCGGCGGCCTTGGCCGTCAGCACGCTCTGGAACTGGCCCGTCGCGGCGCCAAGGTCCTGGTCAACGACCTGGGCGGCAGCATGGACGGCTCGGGCGGCGGCTCGGACGCGGCCAACAAGGTCGTCGAGGAGATCAAGGCGCTGGGCGGTGAAGCCATCGCCAATGGCAGCTCGGTTACCGACGACGCGGGCGTCGCCCTGATGGTCCAGCAGGCCATGGACGCCTGGGGCCGCATCGACATCCTGATCGCCAACGCCGGCGTGCTGCGCGACAAGTCCTTCTCCAAGATGACCCTGGAAGACTTCGAGTTCGTCCTCGGCGTCCACCTGCTCGGCACCGTCAAGCCGACCAAGGCCGTCTGGGAGATCATGAAGGAACAGAACTACGGCCGCATCGTCGTCACGACCTCGTCGTCGGGCCTCTACGGCAACTTCGGCCAGGCCAACTACGGCGCCGCCAAGCTGGGCATCATCGGCTTCATGAACACCATCAAGCTCGAAGGCCAGAAGAACAACATCCACGTCAACGCCATCAGCCCGGTCGCCGCCACCCGCATGACCGAAGGCCTGATGCCGCCGGACGTACTGGCCAAGCTGGCTCCGGAATACGTCACCCCGGGTGTCGTCTTCCTGGCCTCGGATGAAGCCCCGACCGGCGCCATCCTGACCGCCGGCGCCGGCGTCTTCGCCCTGTCGCGCATCATCGAGACTGAGGGCGTCTACCTCGGTGAAGGCGGCCTGTCGGTCGAGGAAGTCCGCGACAACTGGGGCAAGATCACCGACGAAGCCGGCCAGAAGGCCTACTTCGCCGGCGGCGAGCAGGGCCAGAAGTTCTTCCGCAAGATGGCCGGCGGCTAAACACCGACCGCTTCCAAGGCGATCTGAAGGGCCGGGCGGCGACGCCCGGCCCATTGTCGTTCAGGCGTCGCCTGCGGGGTTTCGACTACCCCTTCTCATAGGCGTGGAAGGTGCAGGTCGCTGCGTCGATCGGCACGAACAGCAGGTCCGGCAGGTCCTCGTCGCGGTAGAGGGGGATCCCCTCCATCTCGCCGACCTTCTTGATGAAGCTGAACTCCGACTCGCCGAACACCCGCGGCGCGCCGGTCTTCTTGAAGCTGTCGCCGTCCAGCGTCAGGGCCTTTCCCGAGCTGTACCAGGCCTTGCCCTTGGCCCCTGGATAGGGGTCGCCCTTCCTGGTGCTCAGCTTGCCGTTAGCATCGATGGAACAGGCCGCTGCCTGCCCTGCCGCCGCGAGCCCAAGGCAAAGGGCGGCGCCGATGGTGATGGCTGTTCGTTTCATAGCAAGCTCCCTCTTCTGGTCGCGGGACCCTTCATGGCGGAATCCCCTGGTGTTTGGCGGCGGCGCGTTCAGCCTCCGCAGGAAGCCGGGTTGTCCCGGCGAAGGACGCACATGATCCGCGTCGCGCGGTCCCGGCCATAAACCTGGGCGACCTGACTCTCGAACCAGGTCCACTTGGCGCGGGTGTCGTCGGCGGCGACCTTCATGGCCAGGGCATGGGTCCCGCCCTTGCCGCGCGGCGCGCCGTCGGTGTCCTTGTTCAGCGTGGCGTGCTTCACCCGCCCCTTGCAGTAGAGGGCTTCGGGAAAGCCGTCGTAGCAGCCGCTTATCAGCCCGACTGGAAAGGCGTCCCGTGACTGCGGGGCCAGCCAGGGCGAGGGCGCTGAATTCGCCAGTCCCGGTGGCGTCTCGACCCCGATCCTGCCCTCCCGCGGATCGACCCAGTTGCTGTGCGAGTAGAAGTCCTGGCTGGCGTGCCAGGCCATGCCCAGTTCCTCCAGAACCCGGCACTTGGCGCTGCCGCCCGAGCCTTTGAACCTGCAGCCCAGCGCCGTCTGGGTGGCCGCCAGCCGCCCGGGCGGCGCCAGGGCCCCGGCCGCCAGCACCGCCGCGTCCAGGTGGGCGAAGATGTACTGTCGGCAGCCCTCCAGCGTCGCCTGCGCCTTGCTCCGCGCCTGTGGATAGCCGGGCAGGTCCAGCCAGTCGCCGCTGTCGCAGTGGGCGACCGTCGAGCTCATCAGGCCGCGATCGGGCCGATCAGGCGCGCCGACCCCGCCGAACGTGCCGGTCTTGCCGGCGATCTCGTCGAGGGTCCTGGGCTCCATGCCAGAGCCGGCCAGCCCGGCCCTGGTGATCCGCTCATGCTCGGCGTTCTGGCCCAGGCTGCGGATGGTGCCAAAGCCGCTGGCCGCGCCGGCCATGGCCAGCGTCGCGATAGCCGTCGCGCCCAGAACAAGCCAGCGCCGCATAGTCAGCCCTCCCCAGGGACGGCTAGCGTGCGACGAACACGGGTCTCTGTCCAGACCGTTGACGCCTCTTTTTGTACGCCATACAAAAAGCCATGGCGAAGGTTCAAACCCTGACCGACCTGCGCGCCGTGCGCGAGCCCGGCAAGCGGATGCGTTCGCGCCTGCTCGACGCGGCGGCCGAGCTGTTCAAGCAGCGTGGCGCGGCCGGCGTCGCCGTCGCCGAGATCGCCACCGCCGCCGGCGCCTATCCCAGCCAGGTCACCTATTATTTCCGCACCAAGGAGGCCCTGTTCGTCGAGGCCGCCTGCCGCGAGCTGCTCTACGTCGCCGCCCAGGCCGAGGCCGCCGCCTCCACCGCCCCCAGCGGCGGCGACTACAACCGCCGCCTGGTCGAGACCGTCATCGGATCGCCGGGCCTGGCCCTGTTTGTCGAGGCCCTGTCCCTGACCCGCCGCCGTCAGGACCTCAGCCCCCTGATCGAACGCACCTTCGAACGCCTCCACGCCGAGGGCGACCGGGCCTATGCCGACGTCCGCCGCCGTCGCGGCTGGACCGGCGCCGAAGACCCCGCCGTCACCGCCCGTCGCTTCTGGACCCTGGCGCTGGGCGTGGCCCTTCGCGAAGGCGCCACCGAAGCCAGCGTGTCCGAGGCCGTCGAAGACATGCTCGCCCTGCTCCGCCTCTCGCCCGCAAAAGGAGACGCCTGATGGCCGCCGCCGCCCGTGTCGCCGCGAAGACCTACTTCACGCCCGAGGAATGGGCCCCGCTGTCGGAGAAGTCGGCCTGGAAGGGCCCAGCCCTGGTCGCCCACGCCTGGCTGGTCATCTTCGCCGCCGCAGCCGTCGCCTTTGTCTGGCCCATTACCATCCCGCTGGCAGTGATGATCATCGGGGCCCGGCAGCTGGGTCTGGCCATCCTGATGCACGACGCCGCCCACGGCGCCCTGCACCCCGACCTCAAGGTCAACGACTTTCTCGGCAACTACCTGACCCCCGGCGGCCTCGTCGCCTACCGCACCTATCACCTGGGCCATCACAAGTACGCCCAGCAGACCGAGGACCCTGACCTCGCCCTCTCCGCCCCCTTCCCGATCACGCGCAACTCCTTGTGGCGCAAGGTCGTCCGCGACCTGACCGGCCAGACCTATTACAAACAGCGCTGGGCCGGCCTGGTGAAGACCCTGCGGGAACGCAGGCCCGATCAGCCGCTATGGCCGATCCTGAAAAAGGCCGTGGTCAGCCGCAAACGCTTCTTCCTCGGTATGATTATCACCGTCGCGGTCACCGCGCCGTTCGGCTTCTGGTGGGCCTGGCCGGTGCTGTGGCTGCTGCCGCAGGCCACCTGGCTGCCGCTCGTCACCCGCCTGCGCAACATCGCCGAGCACGCCTGCATCGCCCGGGACGAGCCCGATCCCCTGCGCCACGCCCGCACGACAAGGGCCAACATCCTGGAGCGCGCCCTGCTCGCCCCCTACTTCGTCAACTACCACTGCGAGCACCACATGTTCATGCATGTGCCCTGCTACAACCTGCCGAGGACGCACCGGCTGTTGAAGCAGAAGGGCGTGCTGGACGGCATGCTGACCGCGCCCGGCTACTGGGACGTCTTCAAGCTGGCCTCGAGCAAGCCGCCGAAGGCGGCAGCCGCCTAGCCCTCGCTACGGGCCGGCGCGGTTTCCAGCACCTCGACGAACAGTTTCAGCGTCGCCTCGGCGAAGGCCCACATGTTGGCCACCCGGTCGTCCGAGCCGGTCCGCAGGGTCCGCACCACGCTGACGGCCCCGACAACCGCCATGCAGGTATGGCCGGCCGGATCACCATAGGGATTGCCGTCCGGTCCGGCGGCGCCGGTCTCCGACAGACCCCAGCTGATGTTGCCGTGGCGGGCCTTGATCTCGCTGGCCAGCAGCAGGGCGTAGGGTTCGGAGCTGGAGCGGATGCCGTCGGCGCGCATCTGCTCGATCGAGATGCCGGCCAGGCCCCGGATCGACCGGGCCGAATAGGTGATCGCGCCACCGGCGAAATAGGCCGAGGCGCCGGGGACAGCCAGCAGACTGGCGGAGATCAGGCCGCCGGCCGAGGTCTCCCCGACGGCGACCTTCTCGCCCCGTTCCTTGAGCAGGGCGCCGGCGCGGGCGCCGAGGGCGAGAATGTCGTGCATGGGGTCTATCGCCTTTCCTGGAGCAACGCGCGCGCCGCCGCCTCGAAGCCCTTGGCGGCCAGGCTCTCCCCGCCCACCGCCGTCAGCGGCCGGCCCTCGTCGCCCGCTTCACGCAAGCCGATCTCGATGGGGATCTCGGCCAGTAAGGGAACGCCCAGCGCCTCCGCCTCCGCCCGCGCCCCACCCGTGCCGAAGATCGGGATCCGCACGCCGTCCGGCCCCTCGAACCAGGCCATGTTCTCGATCACACCCAGGATCGGCGTGCCGGTCTTGGCGAACATCGCCGCCGCACGACGGGCGTCGATCAGGGCGATCTCCTGCGGGGTGGAGACCAGCACCACGCCGTCGACGGCCAGCTTCTGAACCAGGGTCAGGTGGATGTCGCCGGTGCCCGGCGGCAGGTCGACGATCAGCAGGTCGAGCGGCGTGCCTTCCGTCCCCCAGCGCACGTCCTGCACCATCTGGCGCACGGCCGAGCTGGCCATCGGGCCGCGCCAGATCATCGGGCTGCCTTCGGCGACCATGAAGCCGATGCTCATCAGCTTGACGCCGTGGGCGATGAGCGGTTCCAGCTTGCCGTCGACGAAGGCCGGCTCCTCGTCGATGCCCATCATCTTGGGCGCCGAGGGCCCATAGACGTCGGCATCCAGCAGCCCGACGTTCAGGCCCAGCTTGGCGAAGGCGCAGGCCAGGTTGACCGAGACGGTGGACTTGCCGACCCCGCCCTTGCCGCTGGCCACGGCGATGACCCGCTTCACATGGGCCGGCTTCTCGGCCTCGGCGGCCTTGGGTTCGGACTTGGGATCGGGGCTCAGCCGCGCCGTCTTGCGCTGGCGGGTCACCCCGGCGCCGGCCTCGGCGGTCAGCACCACCTGGGCTTTCTCGATACCGGCCAGGCCCTTCAGCACCGTCTCGGCCTGCTCGCGGATATAGCCATAGCGCGCGGCGTCGGCGGCCGGAACTTCCAGCATGAACCCGGCCGTTCCCTCACGGATTACCAGCCCCTGCACGAGGCCTGCCGCCACCAGGCCGCGCCCCGACCTGGGATCGACCACCTTGTCGAGGGCCGCCAATACGGCGTCACGGTCGATTGTGGGCACAGAAGTCATACCGGTTCAGCTTGCGTTGAGGGCTTGGGCGTCACATATCCGGCTCTATGCTCGGGTTTGCAACCGGGCTCCTTTATTCAGCCGACGGAAGCCCGCCGACTTCATGCCCTGGAATGACAACGCCAACCCCGGCCCCTGGGGTTCGCCGCCGCCGGAAGGCGACAAGGACAAGCCGGGCGCTCCCGCCCCCGGATCGCCCCCTGCTCCCGACCGTGATGAGCCGCGCCGGCCCTCGCCGCCGCCGCGCCGTCCCGGCCCGCCGCCCGCCGAGGGCGTCGACCTCAACGCGTTGATCGAGCGCTGGAGCGCCCGTCTGCGTGGGATGTTCGGCAATGGCGGCGGCGGCGGTGGCGGCGCGCCTGGCGAGAGCACGCCGGACATGATCCGCAAATACGCGCCGATCGTCGGCGGCCTGCTGGTGGCGGTCTATTTCTTTGCCGGCCTGATCGTGGTCGGGGCCAAGGAGCAGGCGGTGGTCACCACCTTCGGCGCCTACACCAGCAAGTTCGGACCTGGTCTGGGCTACCACTTCCCGATCATCCAGGGCTATCGCAAGGTCGACGTCACCACCATCAATGAAACCCTCGTTGGCGGCGCCAAGGCCGGCACCGTCGAGGACGAGAGCCTGATGCTGACCGGCGACGAGGCCATCGTCGACATGTCGTTCGCCGTGAACTGGAAGATCGCCGACGCGCCCAAGTCGCTGTTCAACGTCACCGACGTCGCCCAGACGGTGAAGGACGTCGCTGAAAGCGCCATGCGCGAGGTGGTCGGCCGCAACCAGCTGGACCCGGTGATGACCACCGACCGCGGCCGCATCCAGCTGGAAGCCGCCACCCTGATGCAGCGCATCCTCGACAGCTATGACGCCGGTGTGGTGATCGACTCCGTGCAGATCCGCGCCGCCGAACCGCCCAAGCCCGTCGTCGCCGCCTTCCAGGACGTCGCCGCCGCCGGCCAGGACTACCAGGCCAAGGTCAACAAGGCCGAAGGGGATGCCTCCAAAATCCAGCAGGAGGCCCTCGGCTACAAGGCCCAGGTGGTCAACGAGGCGATCGGTGAGGCCAAGCGCTTCGACCAGATCTATGTCCAGTACCGTCTGGCCCCCGGCGTGACCCGCCAGCGCCTCTACATCGAGACGATGGAGCGGGTGCTGAGCAAGTCCAACAAGGTGATCATCGACGGCAAGGGCGTCACCGCCCCCATCGTGCTGTCACCCGATGTCTTCAAACCCAAGGTGAGCGCGCCGGCGCCGCGCAGCGCGGGAGCCGCCCAATGATCGGCCGCAATCAACTCTACGTCCTGGCCATCCTGCTTGGCGGCCTGCTGCTGGTCGCCAGCCAGACCTTCTACGTCATCAAGCAAACCGAGCAGGCCGTCGTCGTCCAGCTCGGCAAGGTGGTGCGGGTGGTCAACGCGCCCGGCCGCGGCGACGGCCCTGGCCTGAAGGTGAAGTACCCCTTCTCGGAGAGCATCATCATCTTCGACAAGCGCAACCAGACCCTGGAGACGACCAAGGAAGAGATCCTGACCGGCAACAAGGGCCGGCTGATGGTCGACGCCTTCCTGCGCTACCGCATCAAGAACCCCTACCTGTTCTACACCGCCATGGGCGATGCGGCGAACAGCCAGAGCCGGCTGGAGCAGCGCCTCAACGCCGCCCTGCGCCAGGCGCTGGGCACGGCGGATTCCGAAGACATCATCTCGACCCGCCGGGCCGAGTTGATGGGCACGATCCGCAACAATCTGGCCCGCCAGGCCGTCAGCTCGAGCCTCGGCATCGAGGTCATCGACGTGCGTATCAAGCGCGCCGACCTGCCCTTGGCGAACCAGGAAGCCGTCTACGAGCGGATGAAGACCGCCCGTCAGCAGCAGTCAGTCCGTATCCGCGCCGAGGGCGACCAGAAGGCGCTGGAGATCGTCGGGACCGCCACCGGCGAGGCCGAACGCGTCCGAGGCGAGGCCGACGCCGAACGGGCCCGCCTGTTCGCCGAAAGCTTCGGCAAGGACCCGGCCTTCGCCGGATTCTATCGCTCGATGCGGGCCTATGAGACCAGCCTCGGCCAGGGTGACGCGACCCTGGTTCTGTCGCCGGACAGCGAGTTCTTCCGCTACTTCGGACGCGGCGGCGGAGAGTAGGGACTCCCTATTGCCGCTCCTCCCGGCGAATGCCGGGATGAGCGGACATTTGGTGGCTTCAGTCCGTGACGAACTGGTCCGCCGAGTACCCCTGGAAGTACAGCAGCGCCGCCAGGTCAGCGTGATCCACCCGGGCATGGGCCTGGGCGGCGACCACGGGCTTGGCGCGGTAGGCGACGCCGAGGCCGGCGGCCTCGATCATGGCCAGGTCGTTGGCGCCGTCACCGACCGCCAGGGTCTCGGCCAACGGAACAGCCAGGCGCGCGGCCTCTCCCTGCAACGCGGCCAGCTTGGCCTCCCGCCCCAGGATCGGCTCTCCGACCTGGCCCGTCAGACCGCCAGCGTCCTCGATCAGGGTGTTGGCGCGATCCTCGTGAAAGCCGGCGGCGGCGGCCACGCGGCTGGTGAAGAAACTGAAACCGCCCGACACCAGCAGGCACCGCGCGCCATTGGCGGCCATGGTGCGGACCAGGGTGCGGGCCCCGGGATTGAGCCTGACCCGCTCGTCGTAGCAGCGTTGCAGCGCCGACTGTTCCAGGCCCTTGAGCATGGCCACCCGCTCGCGCAGGGCGCCCTCGAAGGCCAGTTCGCCGCGCATCGCCCGCTCGGTGATCTCCGAAACCGCCGCCTTGACGCCCGCGAAGTCGGCCAGTTCATCCAGGCACTCACAGCCGATGATGGTCGAGTCCATGTCGGCGATCAGCAGACGCTTGGCGCGGCCGGCCAGGGGCTGGATACAGGCGTCGACAGGCAGGTCGCCGAGCACGGCGTCCAGCAGGCCGCGGGTCAGGGTCTGTTGGCCGGAAGCGGTGAGATCGGCGGCGCCAGGGCCCAGGGGGCGGGCCTCGCCGGCCCCCGTCTGGGCGCGAACACGGACGATCGCGGCCGTTACGGCTTGCGGATCGGGGCTGACAAGGGTGATGGATAGCTGCATGGAGCCCCGCATCTGGCTGATCGCCGGACCCACCGCAAGCGGCAAGTCCGCCCTGGCGCTACGCCTGGCCCGCCAGACCGGCGGCGAAATCGTCAATGCCGACGCCCTGCAGCTCTACAACGACCTCTCCGCCCTCTCCGCCCGGCCGACGCCGGAGGAGGAAGCGATCGCCCCGCACCACCTGTTCGGCGTTGCCGACGGGGCCGACGGCTGGAGCGTCGGGCGCTGGCTGCGGGCGGCGGAGCCGGTGATCGCGGCCATCAACAGTCGGGGCAGGCCGGCCATCGTGGTCGGCGGCACCGGCCTCTATTTCAAGGCCCTGACCGAGGGGCTGGCCGATGTGCCCGCCGTGCCGGACGACGTCCGGGATGCTGTCGAGGCGCAGTATGATGCCGAGGGCGAGGCGGCGGCGCGGGCCCGCCTCGCGCAGGCCGATCCGGCGGCGGCGGCCCGCATCGCGCCCGGCGACCGCCAGCGGCTGACCCGGGCGCTGGGGGTGCTGCAGGCGACGGGCCGGCCGTTGAGCGCCTGGCAGGCGGCCACCAGGCCCGCCCTGGCCCATGACGCCTGGCGGGCCCTGGCGCTCGAACCGCCGAGGGATGGACTCTATGATCGGTGCGATGCGCGGCTGACCACCATGCTGGACGCCGGCGCCCTGGACGAGGTGGCGGCGCTGGCGGCGCGGGGACTGGATCCCCGCCTGCCGGTCATGAAGGCGGTCGGGGTTCGCGAGTTCACCGCCCACCTGGCCGGCGAAATCAGCCTGGCGCAGGCGCTTGAAAACGCCCGCCGCGAGACCCGCCGATACGCCAAGCGCCAGTTGACCTGGCTGCGCAACCAGATGGCGGGCTGGCCGCGCGCGACCAGCCTCGATCCGGAGGCGCAGTGGGCCGCTATTCCTTGGGCAGCCACAGGTCCTGGGTCGCCACCGCACCATCGATGACGATAGTCATCGCGCGCGCGATCACCGCTGGCGTGATGTCCCTGTTTTCGACCGGCACGGCGATGGACAGGACATTGTTGTCGGAAAAGAACAGCTGGGCCGGCTGGATGTCGAAATTGGCGGCCATCAGGGCCTTGTAGTCGTCGGTCGGGGTCAGGTCCTTCAGCGACGACTTGATCCAGATGTACTGGGTGCTCTCGCTCTGTTCGGCCAGCAGATAGATGGTCAGCCCGCCCTCCTCGACCTGGAATTCGAAGTAGCTGGGGTTCTTGCCATCCGTGGTCTGGTAGCCAAGGCCCTCGAAGATCTGGCGGAGCTTCTTCTGCGTCACCCCACCCTTGAGGGCCGGCTTGGCGGGAGCCTCGGCGGCGGCGGCGGGCAGCGCGACGATGGCGGTGGTCAGGGGCGCGGCGAGCAGGGCGAGGGCGATGAGGTGGGGGCGCATGAGAGGTTCCGATGAAACAATGGGGGCGACCGTTCCCCCATCGCCAGATCGGCGTCACCCCTCATCAGGGGGGACATTTCAGGCGGCTCGCTCCGTTGCGCGCCCGGCCAGAAGCGGCTCGACCATGTCGAATTCGATCGGCCGCGAATAGAGAAAGCCCTGGAACGAGCCGCACCCGGCCTTCAGCAGACTGGTGCGCTGGGCGGCCGTTTCCACGCCTTCGCCCATCACCTTGAGCTGCAGGGCCTTGGCCAGACGAACGATGGCCTCGACCACCGCCTCGGCGTCATCGTCGACGCCCAGGTTGCTGATGAAGGAGCGATCGATCTTGATCTTGTCGACGGGGTAGCGCCGCAAATAGGACAGGCTGGAATAGCCCGTTCCGAAGTCGTCCAGCGCCAGCGAGAAGCCCATGGCGCGGATGCGGGCCAGAAGCTGGTGGGTCTGGACATCGTCGGTCATCAGGATGCCCTCGGTGATTTCCAGTTCGATCCTGCGCGGGTCGGCGCCGGTTTCGGCAAGAAGCTCCGTAAGCAGGTTCGGCAAGCCGCTGCCGCGGAGTTGCACCGCCGAGACGTTCACCGCCACGGTCAGCCTGGGCCAGGCCAGGCTGTCCATGAAGGCGCGGTGAAGCGTGAACCGGCCGAGCGCCTCGATCAGACCGCACTCCTCGGCCAGAGGGACGAACTTGGACGGCGAGATCGGCCCGTGGACCGGATGGTTCCAGCGCGCCAGGGCCTCGACGCCGAACATCCGGCCGCGCTGATCGATCTGCGGCTGGTAGAGGACGGTCAGGTCGCCATCGGCCAGAGCCTTGCGCAGATCCGCCTCCAGCGCCTGGCGCGAACGGAAGGCCTGGTCCATCTCCAGCTCGAAGAAGGCGTGGCGACCGCGGCCCTCATCCTTGGCGCGATACATGGCGAGGTCGGCCTGGCGCATGACCTCGATGGGTTCGTATTCCCCGCCAACAACCAGAGACACGCCGGCCGACGCGCCGACAAAGACCTGCCCGTAGGTCAGGTCGAAGGGTTCGGCGAGGGCCCTGGTTGTTCGGCTGCAGAAGTCGGACATCCCGGCCATGGTCGCCTGGGCGCACAGGATGGCGAACTCGTCACCACCGAGCCGGGCCACCAGATCCCCTTCGCGGCTGCCGGCCAGGAGCCGGTCGGTGACCGCGACGACCAGTTCATCTCCCGCCGCGTGGCCATGGGTGTCGTTCACCTGTTTGAAGCGGTCCAGATCGATGGTGACGACGCCGAGCGTTTCGCTGGACCGTCGCGCCACCGCCAGGGCATGCCCCAGCCGCTCCATGAACATCGCGCGGTTGGGAATGCCGGTCAGGTGATCGTGGAAGGCCATGTGCTTGGCGCGGGTTTCGCTCATTCTCAGCGCCTCGGCGGCCTGACGGCTCCGCATGAGCATGCTGCCGGCCAGAGCCAACAGCAGCAGAAACGCCACCAGAGCCGGCGGCAGGATCATGGCCAGAATGTCGCGACCCGGATACTGCGGCGACCAGTCGATACGCCCGGCGCTGGCCCCCGCAGCGGTCCACAGGGGCACGCTGGATTCATTGGCGGCGAGGCTCGGCGGCTCCGCGTGAACTTGCAGGCCGTCAAGCAAGTAGCGTTCCGAGAATGCTGCGACGAAGGCAGCGTCCAGCGCTTCCCCGGTGATCACGATGGGGGCCCGGCGCGGTGTCGCAACACGCCCGAAGTCGGGTTGCACGAGGGTCGCCGTGACGATCATCGGCTGGCCGTCGACGACCTGAAGTGCGCTTGCGTGGATGGGCTTGGAAATGACGGTCTTGAACGGCGGCCTGCCGACAGGCGTCGGCCGGGCCTGTTCCGCAAGGCGAACACGGGCCACCAGCGCGGTGGCTGCCCCCTCCAGACGGCGGTATGACGCGTGCGGCGCGTTGCCGCCCAGTCCGAGTCCGTAGACCGGCTTGTCACGCGCATCGAGAACGTAGACTTCCTCGATACCGGCGATGCTCGAAAGGAACTGGCCGACATTGGCGTCGGCCCAGTCGTGATCGAACTGGGCGCCGAGGTTACGGACAGCGTCGTCCCAATTCGCTTCGACAGCGATCTGTCGCTCGACGGAGCGGGTCCAGTCCTCGACGCCGTTGGCGATCAGCCTTTCCTCACGCAGATGCGCCTGATTGTCGGCCGCGGTCGCCACCAGTGTCTGGAAGCAGACGACCACCGCCAGGACCAGGAGGCTTCCCAGCACCGTTAACCCGATCGTCCTTTTGCCGAAGGATTTCGTCATCACCCCTACCGCGAGACCTGGCGACCTCAAGTGACTGAACAGCGTTAGCCCTTGCTGAATCGACCCCAGCGACGAAATGACGCGCGGTTTTGGGGGTAGGGGATTTTTGCAGGTGCGTTTTACAATCGAAGTTTGGGGGAAATTGGAAGGAACTTGCGCCGATCACATCCTTGACCGCCCCTCGGACGCGTGGCAAAAGCGTTTTCGTGGATTTGGAGCAAACTTCGTGCGCATCGTGAGCATCGTACTTACCTAGCGGCCCTGTCCGGCGTGCCCCCAGCACGCCGTTCAAGGTCGCATGCGCCGGGGCCCTTCTGGGGCCCCTTTTGTTTTCCCCAGACGCCAAACTCCCTTTGAGACCTCCCATGACCGACCAGAAAACCGCCCCGGCAGCCGACGCCGCCATCGAACTGGACACCCTGACCGGGGCCGAGATGGTTATCCGCGCGCTTGTGGATCAGGGCGTAGAGGTGATGTTCGGGTATCCGGGCGGCGCGGTGCTGCCGATCTATGACGCCCTGTTCCAGGACAACGCGCAGCACGGCGAGCGCCTGCGCCACATTCTGGTCCGCCACGAGCAGGGCGCCGCCCATGCCGCCGAGGGCTATGCCCGCTCGACCGGCAAGCCGGGCGTGGTGCTGGTCACCAGCGGCCCCGGCGCCACCAACGCCATCACCGGCATCGTCGATGCGCTGATGGACTCGATCCCGATGGTCGTGCTGACCGGCCAGGTCCCGACCCACCTGATCGGCACCGACGCCTTTCAGGAGGCAGACACCGTCGGCATCACCCGCGCCTGCACCAAGCACAACTACCTGGTGAAGGACATCAAGGACCTGCCCCGCATCCTGCACGAGGCCTTCCACATCGCCACCAGCGGGCGGCCTGGCCCGGTGCTGGTCGACCTGCCCAAGGACGTGCAGTTCTCCCGCGGCGTCTATCAGGGACCGGACGAAGTGGTCTTCGGCCACGCCTACGCCCCGCGCACCAAGGGCGACGCCGGCCGCATCGCCGAGGCCGCGCGGATGATCGCGGCGGCCAAGGCGCCGATCTTCTACACCGGCGGCGGCGTCATCAACGCCGGGCCGGAGGCGGCGAAGGCCCTGCGCGAGTTCGCGGCCATGACCGGGGCGCCGGTGACCTCCACCCTGATGGGCCTGGGCGCCTTCCCGGCCGCCGATCCGGCCTGGCTGGGCATGCTGGGCATGCACGGCACCTTCGAGGCCAACCACGCCATGCACGACTGCGACGTCATGATCTGCGTCGGGGCGCGGTTCGACGACCGGGTGACCGGGCGGCTGGACGCCTTCTCGCCGAACTCCAAGAAGATCCACATCGATATCGACGCCAGCTCGATCAACAAGAACGTCCGCGTCGACATCGGCATCGTCGGCGATGCCGGCTCGGTTCTGGCCGACCTGATCGCGTCCTGGAAGGATCAGGGCCTGACCGCCAACCGCCAGGCGCTGGACGACTGGTGGCGCCAGATCGAGGCCTGGCGCGAGGTCCGCTGCCTGCGCTACGGCAAGAGCGAGGGGACGATCAAACCCCAGCTGGCCATCGAGCGGCTCTACCAGCTGACCAAGGACCGCGATTCCTACATCACCACCGAAGTCGGTCAGCACCAGATGTGGGCGGCCCAGTTCTATCGCTTCCAGGAGCCCAACCGCTGGATGACCTCTGGGGGTCTCGGCACCATGGGCTACGGCCTGCCCGCCGCACTTGGCGTTCAGCTGGCCCATCCGGACAGCCTGGTGATCGATATCGCCGGCGAGGCCAGCATCCAGATGTGCATCCAGGAGATGTCGACGGCGGTGCAGTACGAGCTGCCGGTCAAGATCTTCATCCTCAACAACGAATGGATGGGCATGGTTCGCCAGTGGCAGGAGCTGCTGCATGGCCAGCGCTACAGCCACAGCTATTCCAGCAGCCTGCCCGACTTCGTGAAACTGGCCGAGGCCTACGGCGCCAAGGGTATCCGCTGCAGCGACCCGGCCGAACTGGACGCAAAGATCATGGAGATGATCGACTATCCGGGGCCGGTGATCTTCGACTGCCGGGTCGAGAAGAACGAGAACTGCCTGCCGATGATCCCGTCAGGCAAGGCGCACAACGAGATGATCCTGCCCGAGGAACTGGACGATCTGGGCTCGGTGATCGACGAAGCGGGGCGTAAGCTCGTCTGATGACTCTCCCCTCGCAACCCGCCTCCGCCTACGACCTCGCCCACGAGACCGAGGTCGAACAGCTCGCCACCTTCGCCCTCCTCGTCGACAACGAGGCGGGCGTCCTGCACCGCGTCGTCGGACTGTTCGCCGCCCGCGGCTACAACATCGAAAGCCTGACGGTCGCCGAAACGGACCGCAAGGCCCACACCAGCCGCATCACCATCGTCACCCGCGGCGCCCGCCATGTGCTCGAGCAGATCGAGGCCCAGCTGCAGAAGGTGGTCAGCGTCCGCCGCGTGCATGACGTGACCAAGGACCCCAACGGCGTCGAGCGCGAGCTGGCGCTGGTCAAGGTCAAGGGAACCGGGACCGAACGGGTCGAGGCCTTGCGGGTGTCGGAGATCTTCCGCGCCCGGGTGGTCGACACCACCTCGGAGAGCTTCGTCTTCGAGATCACCGGCGCGCCGGGCAAGATCGACAGCTTCGTCGACCTGATGCGGCCGCTGGGCCTGGTGGAACTGTCCCGCACCGGCGTGCTCTCCATCGAGCGCGGCGCCGAGGGGATGTGAGACGGGCGGCGGTCCTCACCACCGCCCGCGCCACTCTTAGTCGCCGACCTTCAACAGGTTGAAGCGGAACAGCAGTCCACCCAACACCGCACCGATGGCCGGGGCGATGATGAACAGCCAGAGCTGCGCCAGCGCCTCGCCGCCGACCAGCACCGCCGGACCGAAGCTGCGGGCGGGATTGACCGATACGCCGGTAACCTGGATGCCGACGATGTGGATCACCGCCAGGGTGATGCCGATGCTCAGCCCCGCAAACCCCGGCGCCGAGCCGGCCCCGGTCGCGCCGAGGATGACGATGACGAACAGGGCGGTCATCACCACCTCGAAGATCAGCGCCGCCTGCATCGAATACTCGCCCAGATAGCCCGGGCCCCAACCGTTGCGGCCAAGGCCGCTCTCGACGCCGTTCTTGGCCAGCACCATCAGGATGGCCGCCCCGGCCAGGGCGCCGGCAAATTGCGCCACCCAGTAGAGCAGCATCTCCCTGACGCTCATCCGCCCGGCCACAAAGGCCGCCAGGCTGACCGCCGGATTGACGTGGCAGCCCGAGATCGGGCCGATACCATAGGCCATGGCCACGATGGCGAACCCGAAGGCCAGGGCGATGCCCAGTTGGCCGACCTGCTCTCCGCCCAACACGGCGGCCCCGCAGCCGAACAGTACAAGGGTAAGGGCGCCGATGAACTCGGCGATCATCTTGTTCATGTGACGTGTCTCCCGATTTTTATCGCCCCCGACTTGGGAGAGGCGTCAGGAGCGTGAGGCAGTTTGGTCAGCTTGAAAACTGCCAAAAACCAACGTTCTCCCGAGCTGCCGCCCGGCCACTTCCACTGAGGTTATTCCCTTTGAAGGGTTGAGCACCTATATTGATCCTGTCCGGGCTTGCCCGGACTATGGAGATAAACGCGCACGTAATAAGCGGACTGGACCCGGGTGCGATTCCCGGCGGCTCCACCATTCTCTCCCGAGTTATCACGGGAAGTGCGGGGCCGATCAGCATCGACAGACGTGTAAAGGTGATTGCTTTCTCTCGGCCTGACCCACCGTTTCGGGTTTTAAACTAACTGCGAACGATAACTTCGCTGAAGAGTTCGCCGTCGCCGCGTAATGCAGCGCCGGAGCACTCGCTCTAAAGCCCTGCGGGTTTAGCACCTTCAGGCGGGGCCCGGGGGGAGCCTGGCAACAGAATCCCCCCACCTGACCAGATGGCCCTCGAGGCTCCCCCCTTCTTTCACTTGAGGGATGCGGGAGCCTGGCAACAGAATCCCCCCACCTTCTCCCCCACTTTTGAGACTCCCCGGGCTCGCAAGCCTGCGCGATAGTCGCCGCAACGACTGGAGGGTTCGATGCGTCCCTGGCTTCCGCTGGCGCTTGTCAGCCTGCTTCTCTGCACAGCGGCGGCCGCCGAGCCCGAGTACTGGGGCGACGCCGACTTCCACAAGGACTACCCCGAGAGCGTCGCCAAGTGCGCCCGGTATCGTAAGGTCGAGCCACCGGCCGCCGACCGGCCGACGGCGCCCCAGCTGGCAACGCTGAAGACCTGCGAGTCCGCCGACGCCTACTATGAGATCACCGGGCAAGGCGACGCGGTGAAGGCCCGCCATTGCGCCTTCGCCGAGATGGCGCGGGGCGAGAACGACGGACCGTCAGGGGCCGGCGTGCTGATGATGATCTACGCCAACGGCCGCGGCGTGGCTGAAAACCTGCCCTACGCCGTCCGCATGGCCTGCACGGTCGGCGGCGCGCCCTTCGAGGTTCAGGGCCGGATCGCCGCCCTCGAGGCGCGGATGAAGGGCGAAGGGACCGACACGCCGTTCGACTTCTGCGATGACGTCACCAGCGGCTACGGGGCCGGCCTCTGCGCCTCGATCAGCGCCCGCCAGCAGGACCATCAGAGGGACCAGCGCATCGCCGAGCTCGGGCGCGGCTGGACGCCGGTCCAGAAAGCCGCCTGGGACAGGGTCATCGCCGCCCAGACCATCTATGCCGACGCCCTGGCCAACGGCGAGGTCGATCTTTCCGGCACGATGCGCGGCGTCTTTGCGACGGAGGCAAAGGGCGAGATCAAGACCGGCGCCCTGGGTCTGCTGGACGCGCTGGCCGGCAAGGCGCTGGACAAGGCCGCCCCCGGCCAGCTGCAGAAGAGCGACGCCGCTCTCAATGCCGCCTGGAAAAAGGTGACGGTCCACAGCCTCGAGGACTTCGGGACGGTGACCATGGAGGGGGTGCGCACAACCCAGCGCGCCTGGCTGAAGTACCGCGACGCCTGGATCGCCTTCGCCAATCTGTTCTGGCCCGGCATGGGCGACAGCACGGCCGACTATCTGACCCGGGAGCGGACAAACGCCCTCCTCTGCCTGATCGGTGACGACGCCTGCATCGCCGCCGACGAGGACAGCATCCCGTAAGCCACTACACAGGCAGGTGACCGCCGGGGGCGTTGACCTGCGCCCCGTTACAGGCCAGTTCCGGACGCACTGACAGACGGGCGTCAAACAAGCCCGCTACATGGAATTCAGCGGAACGGCGAAGAGGCGCGCAAGCCTTCGCCGGCCCGCCTTGGGAGTGTGAATGCCCGGTCGTCACCACATCCTGCGCCGCCGCCGCGCCAAGGTCGTCGCCACGCTTGGACCCGCCTCCGCCTCGGCGGAGATGATCGAGACCCTGCACAAGGGCGGCGCCGACGTCTTTCGTCTCAACTTCAGCCACGGCGACCATGCCGCCCATGCCCAGAACCTGGCCTGGATCCGGGCGCTGGAAAAGAAGACCGGCCATCCGATCGGCGTGCTGGCCGATGTGCAGGGGCCAAAGCTGCGGGTCGGCCGGTTCAGCAACGGCCATGTCATCCTTCAGAAGGGCCAGAGCTTCCGCCTCGACCTTTCGCCGACGCCCGGTGACACCCGCCGGGTGCAGCTGCCGCATCCGGAGATCATCGCCGCCGCCACGCCGGGGATGAATCTGCTGATCGACGACGGCAAGCTGAAGCTGCGCGTCGACCATGTGCGCGAGGATCACCTCGAAACCACGGTTACCGTCGCCGGCCGCCTCAGCGACCGCAAGGGCGTCAATGTGCCGGACGTCATGCTGCCGATCCCGGCCCTGACGAAGAAGGACCGCGAGGACCTCGCCTTCGCCCTGGAAGCCGGCGTCGACTTCGTCGGCCTGTCGTTCGTGCAGCGGGCCGAGGACGTCATCGAGGCCCGTGAGCTGGTCGCCGGCCGCGCCTGGATCCTGACCAAGCTGGAAAAACCCCAGGCCCTGGTCAATCTCGACGAGATCATCGCCCTCAGCGACGCCGTCATGGTGGCCCGTGGCGACCTCGGCGTCGAACTGCCGCCCGAGGAAGTGCCGCTGGCCCAGCGCCGCATCGTCCGCAAGGCCCGGGAACTCGGCAAGCCGGTCATCGTCGCCACCCAGATGATGGAGAGCATGATCAGCTCTCCCACCCCGACCCGGGCCGAGGCCAGCGATGTGGCCGGCGCCCTGTTCGAGGGGGCCGACGCGGTCATGCTGTCGGCCGAGACCGCCGCCGGCCAGTATCCGCTGGAAGCCGTCGACATGATGGATCGCATCCTCACCCGCACCGAGCGCGATGAGGAATGGCGCCGCGTCATCGACGACCGCCCGCTGGCGCCCGAGACCAGCTCCGCCGGGGCCATCGCCGCCGCCGCCCGCCAGGTGGCCGACGCGTCCGGGGCCAAGGTCATCTGCGCCTTCAGCCACGGCGGATCGACCGCCCTGCGCATCGCCCGCCAGCGGCCGATCGCGCCGATCCTCGGCCTGACCCCGATCGTCGAGACGGCGCGCCGCCTGACCCTGGTCTGGGGCGTCCATCCGGTGGTCATCGCGCCGCATGAGACGATGACGGCCGCGGTGTCCGGCGCGCTGGAGACGGCCCGTCGCGAAGGATTCGCCACCTGGGGGGACGAGATCGTCGTCACTGCCGGCGTCCCGTTCAACACGCCCGGCACCACCAACGCCCTGCGTGTGGCCACGGTCAGCCGCGCGCCGCAACCGGCGGCCGGCGACGAGATCTAGGACGGGCTCGACCATTCTGAAAACGACCCGGGCTGCGTGTTCAAAAAAACACGAAAGCCGGCTCCGGGGCTCGCGTTCTGAATGAGCCGCTTTGCGAGCGGCGCGCGAACCGTTACGCTTGTGGAAGTTGTAGGGAAGTGACGCCTCGAATGGCCCAGGATAAGCCACCCCAGGACCTGATGCATTACGAGGCCATGGCCCAGGACGCCCTGCGGGGTGTCGTGAAGGCCGCCCTCAAGCGCGCCGCCGCGCCCGGCGGCCTGCCCGGCGAGCATCATTTCTACATCACCTTCAAGACCAAGGCGCCGGGCGTCTCGGGTCCGCCGGAGGTGCTGGGCAAGTACCCCGACGAGATGACCATCATCCTGCAGCATCAGTACTGGGATCTGGCGCCGGGCGAGACCTTCTTCACCGTCACCCTGAAGTTCGGCGGCCAGCCCAAGCGGCTGTCGATCCCCTACGCCGCGGTGGTGCGGTTCTTCGATCCCTACGTGCAGTTCGGTCTGCAGTTCGAACCGCCCGAGGCGTTCGAGAACGAGGACGAGGACGAAGACGTCGATCACGAGGACGAGGCGACATCGGCGCCCGAAAGCGCCGAGCCGGAGGCCAAGGTCGTTTCACTGGACCAGTTCCGCAAGAAATAGACAAAACGGGGGTCGGGGGCGACCAATGAAGCGACTGTTGGCGGTGCTGGCGGGACTCCTCGCCCTGACGATCTGCGGATCGGCGCCGGCCGCGCAGCCTGGTTTCAAGGACTGGGCCGCCGTGGTCGTGGCCGGCGACTACATGGGCGCCCACAACGAAGGCGACACCGAAGCCTTCGACAATGCCCGCCGCGATGTCGCCAGGGCCCTGGTCGAGCGGATGGGGTTCGCGCCGGAGAATGTCCGCCAGTATTCGGTCCGGCCCCAACGCTACAAGAGCGAGACCGGCCTGCGTCAGAGCCTGCTGCCCGATATCCACAGCGGCCTGATCGAGGCGGCGCAGAAGGCGAAGTCCGGCTGCCTCTTCTATTTCACCTCGCACGGCGTCGAGACCGGCGCCTATCTCAATGCCGAGGACCCGACCAAACACAGCATCATCCTGCCGCAGACGATGGCCCAGCTGGTCGACAGCGCCTGTCCGGGGCGGCCCAGCGTGGTGATCATCTCGACCTGCTTCTCCGGCGTAAACGTGCCGTCGCTGGATCAGCCCAACCGGATGGTGATGACCGCCTCGGCGAAGGACCGCAGCAGCTTCGGCTGCGGCCAGCAGAACACCTATCCCTACTTCGACGACTGCTTCCTGCAGTCGGTCAAGGCGGTCAGGAACCTGGGCGCCCTGCCCCCCGCCGTCGTCGCCTGCGTCCAGCGGATGGAGCAGGAGACCGGCATGTCGCCCCCCTCCATGCCCCAGGTCGCCATCGGTTCGAGCCTGCGCCCGATGCTTATGCTTTACGGCTTCCCAAAGGGGAGTTAGCGAAGGGCAAATCCCCGGCCCTTCCCCACCCCGGCCGGAGAGGGAGAGCACTGTGTCGGTCAAATCGGTTCTGAAGGGCGGCCTTGCGGCCGTCCTGTCTCTGGTCGTCGGCGCGGCGCCGGTCGCCGGACTGGCCCAGGACCCTGTCGCCGCCACGCCGACGACCCCGATCCCCTACACGCCGGCCCAGGTCGCCCAGCCCAAGACCGCGCCGCGCCCGGCCATCGCCCGTCCCCGGCTCGCGCCGACGCCGGCTCTGCCGGCGCCCCCGGTCGCCAACGTCGTGGCCCCCGTGGTCCCGATCGATCCGGCCCAGCTAGAGGCCTATGTCGACGGCGTGGTGACCACCAGCATGGCCCGCGACCATATCGCCGGCGTCACCGTCTCCATCGTCCAGAACGGTCAGGTGGTGATGAAGAAGGGCTATGGCTTCGACCGCCTGGGCGCCAACCCGCGCCGGGTCGATCCCGACCGCAGCCTGTTCCGGCTGGCCTCCATCTCAAAGACCTTCACCTGGATCTCGGTGATGCGCCAGGTCGAGGCCGGCCGCATGCGCCTGGACGCGCCCATCAACCTCTATCTGCCTGAATCCATCCGCGTGCCCGACCAGGGCTTCGACCGCGAAATCCGGGTCATCGACCTGATGAACCACCGCCCGGGCTTCGAGGACCGCGCCATGGGCCAGCTGTTCGAGAAGGACGCCGCGCGGGTGCGCCCGATCCTGACCTGGCTGAAGCAGGAGCGGCCCCGCCGCGAGTGGGAGGCCGGGACGATCCCGGCCTACAGCAACTACGGCTCGGCCCTGGCCGGGGTGGCCGCCGCCCGCCAGCAGAACAAGCCTTTCGAGCAGATGATCGAGCAGGAAATCACCGGCCCGCTGGGAATGACCCGCACCACCTTCCGGGATCGCTATCCGGCCCGCGCCGGCCTGCCCGCCCCGATGCCGGCCAGCCTCGCCGGCGACGTCTCCGACGGTTTCTTCTGGAACGGAACCCGCTTCACGCCCCGCCCCTACGAATACGTCAGCCAGGCCGCCCCGGCCGGCGCCGTGTCCTCCACGGCCGGCGACATGGCCCGCTACATGACCATGCTGCTGAACGGCGGAACGCTGGACGGCCAGACCCTCTACAATCCCCAGACCTCGGCCGGCTTCCGCACCGTGTCGGACCGCGTCGCGCCTGGGGCCGGCGGCTTCGCCCACGGCTTTATCGAGTACCGGCTGCCGGGCAATCGCCTCGGCTACGGCCACGACGGTGCGACCTTGAGCTTCATGTCCAGCATGGCCGTGATCCCGGAGCTGGGCCTGGGCGTCTTCATCTCGACCAACACCGAGACCGGCGCCGGCCTGGCCAGCGGCCTGGCCGGCAAGGTCGTCCAGCGTTTCTACGGCCCGCCCGCGTCCGCGCCGCGCCTGTCGCAATGGCTGAAGGACAACCGCGGCGACTTCACCGGCCAGTACCTCAGCTCGCGCCGCGCCTTCCACGGCCTGGAACAGCTGGTCGGCCTGTTCAACGGCCGCGCGACGATAACGGTCGACGACCAGGGCCAGCTGGTGATGAGCGGCTTCGACGGCTCCTCGATCTGGACGCCGCTGGACACTCAAGGACGCTTCCAGTCGACGACCGATGCGCGGGTGATCGCCTTCACTATGCAGAACGGCCGGGCGACCGGCTTCTACGATTCCGCCGCCAGCCGCTATTCCAAGCGACTTGGCTTCTTTGGCGGCGACGGCTGGCTGATCTGGTCGGCGGTCCTGGCCGGGCTGGCCAGCATCGTCACCGTGGTCGGCGCCCTGCTGCGCCTGCGGCTGAACCTGCGCCAGACCACCGTGCAGGCCCGCGCCAGCATGATCCAGACCATCCAGGCGGTGCTGTGGCTGATCATGCTGATCAGCTTTGCCCTCTGGTTCGGCAAGGTCGGCGACGTTGCCGCGATCTTCTTCGACTGGCCCGGCCCCCTGCTGATCATCGCCTCCAGCTGCGGGCTGGTGGCGGCCGGCCTCAGCCTGGTGGTGGTCATCCTCACCCCCTTCGTCTGGCGGGGCGGCCGGCGGGTCGACAGCTTCACCCAGGGGCGCAAGCTGCGGTTCACCTGGACGGCGGGGGTCTTCCTGCTGTTCTCGGTGGTCCTGGCCTTCTGGGGCGCGATTTTCCCTTGGGTCAGCTAGAGCACGTCAGGCGGAAGTGTACGCGGTTCCGCCGCCCCGACGTGCTCTAAATGATTGATTCTAAAACCTTTCAGGTTTTGATGCGTACATCAAAACCTGAAAGGGTCTGGGGCCTGGCCTGGGGCCGATTGGCGCAGGTTAAGTTTTCAACAACCATTTGGGCCCGCGCCCCTTGTCGGCACGCCTCT
>JBILYE010000130.1:0-10794 GCA_044377925.1 Caulobacter sp.
CCGCTCGGCCACGGTCTTCAACGCCGCATCGCCGGCCGCGTGGCCGAAGCGGTCGTTGACGCTCTTGAAGCCGTCGAGATCGAAATAGACGAGGCTGGCGTCGGCCCCGTAGCGCTGTGCAAACGTTGAGATCCGCCCCAGTTCCCGCATGAAGGCCCGCCGGTTCAGCACCGGGGTCAGCACGTCGCGGTCGGCCAGGCCTTCCATTTCGCTAAGCTGGCCTTTGAGGCGGCCGACCTCGCCGCGCAGATCGTCGATTTCGCCGAGCAGGGTCTTCAGCGCCCCCTGCACGCTGGGCGTCAGTTCCGCTTCGGTGAGCCCAAGGAACCCGGCTTTGTCGGCTTCCGACGCCTGGCCGGTGACCTGGGCCCCGGCCGCTGTCAGGGCGCGCCGACGGATCGCCGAAAAGGCCTCCGCTCTCGCGCCTGATATCTTCATGTCAGAATCACCTGATCAACTCGCCCAACACTGATTCTGATCCATCGGTTGCGGCGCAACAAGGGCTGCTATACTCCGCCCCTTTCCTTCTGAGGATGTGACATGAGCGCAGCGCCGGTGGCGATCATCATGGGCAGCCGGTCCGACTGGCCGACCATGAAGCATGCGGCCGACAGCCTCGATGCGCTCGGCGTGGCGTATGAGGCCAAGGTCGTCTCCGCCCACCGCACCCCCGACCGGCTCTATGCCTTCGCCACGGGGGCCAAGGCGGCCGGCTTCAAGGTGATCATCGCCGGGGCCGGCGGCGCCGCCCACCTGCCGGGCATGACCGCCTCGATGACCCAGCTTCCGGTGCTGGGCGTGCCGGTCGAGAGCAAGCTGCAGAACGGTTTGGACAGCCTGCTGTCCATCGTCCAGATGCCGGGCGGCATCCCCGTCGCCACCCTGGCCGTCGGTGTCGCCGGGGCCAAGAACGCCGGCCTGCTGGCGGCCCAGATCCTCAGCCTGTCGGACGAGGGCCTGGCGCAAAGGCTGGCCGACTACCGCGCCCGCCAGACCGATGCGGTCGCCGAGACGGTCGAAGACTGATGACATTTCCCCTCCCGCCCGGCTCCACCATCGGCATCCTCGGCGGAGGACAGCTCGGTCGCATGCTGGCCCTGGCCGCCGCCCGGCTTGGCCTCGACGTCGTCATCTATACCCCTGACGAGGACAGCCCCGCCTCCCGCGTGGTGCGCGAGACTATTGTCGCCCCCTACGACGAGCCGGTCAGCCTGGCCGCCTTTGCCCGTCTCTGCGACGTCATCACCTACGAGTTCGAGAACGTCCCGGCCGCGACTGTCGATGCCCTGATCGCGCTGGGGGCCGATGTCGCGCCTGGCCCCAAGGCTCTGGCCGTCGCCCAGGACCGGGTGGCGGAGAAGACCTACCTCAACGCCGTCGGCGCTCCGACCGTCGCCTTCGCCGCCATCGACGGCCCGGCCGACATCCCCGCCGCCGCCCAGAGCCTGAGTCACCCCTGCCTGCTGAAGACCCGGCGCGAGGGCTATGACGGCAAGGGCCAGACCTGGATCGAGAAGCTGGCCGACGAGGCCGCCGCCTTTGATCTGATCGGCGGCAAGCCGGCCATCCTCGAGGCCCGGGCCGATTTCGTTCGCGAGCTGTCGGTGATCGCGGCCCGCGGCCGGGACGGCGAAACGGCCGTCTATCCCGTCGGCGAGAACCACCACGAGGGGGGCGTCCTGCGCCGCACCGTGGCGCCCGCCGCCGCCGACCAGGCCCTGCTTGACCAGGCCGAACGTATCGCCCTGCAGATCATGGATGGCCTGGACTACGTCGGAGTCATGGGGGTCGAGCTGTTCCAGCTCGCCGATGGCCAGCTCCTGGTCAACGAAATCGCCCCTCGCGTCCACAACACCGGCCACTGGACCCAGGACGGCTGCGCGGTTGACCAGTTCGAACAGCACATCCGCGCCGTCGCCGGCTGGCCGCTCGGCTCGACGACGCCGCTGGCGCGGGTGGAGATGCTCAACCTGCTGGGTGAGGAGGCCGATGCCTGGCCCAGACTAGCCGCCGACCACGATGCCCGCCTTCACATCTACGGCAAGCGCGAAACCGTCGCCGGTCGCAAGATGGCGCACGTCAACCGCATGCGCGGGCCGATCTAGGCGGTTGGAGCCAGAGTTTTCGCTCTCCGCCCACGATGTGGGCGGAGGACGGTTCGGAGCCTGAGCGACGGACCAGGAGGCGGGACCGCTGGTTCAAGGCTAGAACCTGTAACCGCCGGTGGGGACCCCCTCGGTGTGGCTCGCTTGCAGCGATCGCCACAGCCACTGCCCCATTTTCAATGGGGGAGAGCAGGCGCTCCGTCGCCGTCGAAGGCCCTTACGCCCGCCCGTAGCGGATGGAGGCCAGCGCCCCGGCGACTTCACGGGCCAGATCGACAGCGCTCAGCCCGGCCTTCCACTTCTCGAAATCCATGACGTTCTGGATGCGGGCGTCGAGATAGGCCAGAGCCGCCTCACGCCCCGACGCCATGTCGATGGCCGTGGTCGAGATCAGGATGGCCGAGAGGATGGCCCTCTTGGAATAGTGATTCTCGTCGGTCGCCGTATCCCCGGCCCAGCGCCACAGCTTGTCGGCGCTTTCCCAGACCAGGCGCAGCGCCAGGGGCAGGTTGAGCGGCAGGCTGAGATACCCCGCCCAGCGCCGCAGGGCCTCGCGATCGGCGGCCGCGGCCTCGAGGCGGGCCTCGACGGCGGACCGGATGCGCTGGCGAATCTTCAGGCCCTCGGGCGCCGGCAGGGCGGCAAGCGCGACGGCGTCATGGCGGCGCGACAGCAGGGCGGCCAGATCGCGCGGGCCGTGCGGCAGCAACAGATCGGTCTCGCCGGTGCTCAGCCCGCACCGGCGCCCGGCGGCCAGGGTCATCGGCCGGGTCCAGCCCATGTGGACGCACAGGGTCAAGGCCTCATCGAGGATGCGGCTCTCGGTTTCGGCGGCCCAATCCCGGGGCCCGGCGGCGGTTTCGGCGGCGGCGGTCATGATCGCTACTCTATACTCCGCTGTGGCGGGCTGGCGACAAGCTGTTGATCCGACTCATTGATTGGCGCCGAACCGTGGACAAGGCCGCTGGCCTCTGCTATCCCGCGCGCCTTGCTCCGACCGGGTTTTCTCTGTCGGGGTCCGCAGATATTTGTTTTCGACCGCCCTGCCGCGCAGGCGTGCGGCGGGCAGCCGAAGGAGAGATACCCCTGGTTCAGATTTTCGTCCGCGACAACAATGTCGACCAGGCGCTTAAGGCCCTGAAGAAGAAGATGCAGCGCGAAGGCTCGTTCCGCGAGATGAAGCGTCACGTGCATTATGAAAAGCCTTCGGAAAAGCGCGCCCGTCAAAAAGCCGAGGCCGTCCGTCGCGCCCGCAAGCTGGCCCGCAAGCGCGCCCAGCGTGAAGGCCTGATCGCCGCCCCGAAGAAGCCCCCGGGCCGGTAGGCGCGAGGCTTCTGCAGAAGTTCGAAAGGGCCGTCCCTCTGGGGCGGCCCTTTTGCTTTGTGATCCTTCTCCCGACAAGCGGGAGAAGGGAAACTCAGCCGCCCTTGATCCGCACCCGCGCCTTCGCCTCGCGCCCGGCCCCGTCGATCACCTTCACGGCATAGAACCCCGGCGCCGCAGGCCGCCAGATCGGCTTGCCGCTGATCGGCTCCACCGGGATCGGCTGGCCGTCGATGTACCAGCTAAGCCCCTCGCCTCCGGCCGCCAGCGCCAGGCCCCGCGATGTCGGCCCGAAGGCCTCGACCTGCACCGTCGCCCTGTCCGGCGGGAAGATCAGTCTCGGTCCCGCCTCGACCTTCTCCAGGCGCTGCAGGGCCATCGGCGCCGCCTTCGGCGCGATCGGCGGCGGCGCGCTCTGCGGGCCTCCGACGAGGTCGGCGACGTCGAACAGCAGGGGCAGGGACGCCTCCCGCCCGGTCAGCCCGCCCCGCGCCCCGCCATCGGCGCGGCCGGTCCAGACGATGATCACATAGCCGCCTGCCACCCCCGCCGCCACGGCGTCGCGGAAGCCGTAGGAGGTGCCAGTCTTGAAGGCCAGGCCGGGTCCGCCGCGCGTCAGGGCGCTGGGGATACGGCCTTTGGGTCCCGGCGCGTCGCGCAGGATGTCGAGCACGTCCGCCGCCGCCTTGGCCCCGACCAGCCGCCGCCCGCCGGTCCGGCCGTTGCGCCGCGCGTCTGCTTCCGTAAAGGCAAGCGGCTTGGCCAGGCCCTCGTCGCCGAGCGCGCAGTAGAGCACCGCCAGATCCCGCAGGGTGATGCCCTCGCCGCCCAGCGCGATGGCCAGGCCCGGGTCCGGTCGCCCCGTCTCCGGCCTGACCAGCTCGACCCCGACATTCTCCAGCCGCCCGAGGAAACTGCGCGGCCCGATCTTCTCCATCATCGCCACGGCCGGGACGTTCAGCGAATGGGCCAGGGCCTCCGACGCCGTCACCTCGCCCCGAAACACCCGGTCGAAGTTCTCCGGCTGATAGTCCTTGAACCGGGTGGCGACGTCCTGGATGCGGGTATCCGGCGCCGCCTTCCCATCGTCGAAGGCCATGGCATAGATGAAGGGCTTCAACGCCGAACCCGGCGAGCGCACGGCCCGGGTCATGTCGATCCAGCCGCCCGGCCGGTCGAGCCCCGCCGAGCCGACCACTGCCCGCACCGCCCGTCCCTCGATCTCGACCACCAGGATGGCCGCCGTCGCCTCCGCTCCCTGCGACCGCGCGTAGCTGGCGGCCAGCGGTTCGAGCCGGGCCTGCAGCCCGGCGTCGATGGTCGAAAGCACGCTGGCCGTCTTCTGCTCCGCACCCCGGGCCAGCTGGCCGGAGATATGCCAGGCGTTGGTCGGAAAGGGGCTGCGGCGAGGCAGGGCCTCGGTCTCGGCCTCATGGCCGGCCGCCTCGCTGATCATTCCCGCCCGGATCATCCGGCCCAGCACGGCGTCCCGCGCCCGGCGCGCGGTGTCCGGAAACCGATCCGGCCGGCGGCCCTCCGGCGCCTGGGGCAGGGCGATCAGCAGGGCCTGTTCGCCATTGGTCAGGCTCTCCGGCTCATGGCCGAAATAGCTCAGCGACGCCGCCCGCACCCCTTCCAGATTGCCGCCATAGGGGGCCAGGGTCAGGTAGAGGGCGAGGATCTCCCGCTTGGACAGCCGCGCCTCGAGCTGCATCGCCCGGACCATCTCGATCAGTTTCGAGCCGATGTTGCGCGGCCTGGGCTCCAGCAGCCGCGCCGTCTGCATGGTCAGGGTCGAGGCGCCGCTGGTCACCCGGCCCCGGATGGCGGCGCTGCCGATGGCGCGCACCAGGGAGATGGGATCGACGCCGGGATGCAGCCAGAACCGCTGGTCCTCGATGCGGATGACGCGGCGTTGGAAGGACTTGTCGGTGCGGGAAAGGTCCGCCCGGATGCGCCAGCGACCGTTCTCGACGGGGAGGGCGCGAAGCCAGGCGCCGTTGCGGTCGAGGGCGACGGGGGAGGACCGCTCGGCGCGGCCCATGTCCGGCGGAAAGGCCAGGTCCAGGGCGATCAGCACGGCCTGGACGGCGACGAGCAGGATCAAAAGCCTGACGAAAAGAGGAATTCCCCTTTCCCATAGGGAGAGGGAGGGGCCCGCGCCGAAGGCGTGGGAGGGTGAGGGGTTACGCGCCTTGCCGATCAGACGCCGAAACACCGCGGGCAAACCCCCAAGCACCATAACCCCTCATCCTCCCACCCTGCTTCGCTGACGCTGCGCAGGGCGGGCCCCTCCTTCTCCCTATGGGAGAAGGAATCGAAACCCGGACCCATCCACGGGACTACCGCCCGACGATCACCACCCGGCTGGCCCCGCCGCGACCGTTCACCGCCGGACGATACATGTCCTGCGCCTGCGGTCCCGGGAAGAAGAAGTCGCCCGGCGTCACCGCTCGCGCCACATAGGCCAGGGCGAACGGCTTGTTCCCCTCCAGGTCCAGCGCGGCGATATAGCGATCATCCCGCGATTCCTGCACATCGGCCCCGGTCAGGTCGCCGAGGAACTTGAACGGCCCCTCCTTGGCGTCTTCGGGGCTCAATACGGTCTCGATCTCGAACCCGGCCGGCAGGGCGTCATCCACCACCAGGGCCATCGTCCGCCCCTGAGCCGAACGGCCCGACAGCAGCACGATGATCCGGTCGCCCTGGGTCACGCCGCCCAGGTTCACGGCCCCGCCCTGCATGGTGAACAGCCGCTTGCCGACGCTCACCCCGCTGGCTCCCGGTCCCGGCGACACCAGCGGCGTCCCGCGCACAGTCACCGTTCTCCAGAGCGCGCCACCCTTGTTGGTGAACCGCGCGTCCGGCAGCTTGCCGACTGCCCAGCGAGGAACCCCGCCCGCCGATTCCAGGGCGGTGGCGCCCGTCGCCTCGATGTTGATCGGCCCGCTGGCCTTCATCATCGCCGCGGCGGCCTGCAGGAGGCGGGCCTGCTCCTGGGTGTTCAGGCTGTCAGGATCACGCACCACCCCGTCCAGCCGGTCGACCAGCGACCGCACCATGCCGGGCTCGCCCGCCTCATAGCCATAGGCGATGACGGCGGCGATATCGCGCAACGGGCTCTGGTACCAGTCGGCCTCGTCGCGGTAGCCGAGCTTGGCCACCGCGCCTTTCAGCGCCGACCGCGCCCGCGCCTTGTCACCCATCAGGGCCAGGCCGGCGGCGACCTGCGCCCGGGCCACCGGGTTATCGTCCTTCTTCATCTGCACGTCGTGCCACCAGCGCAGCCGCGCCAGATCGCCCTTGCCGCCCTTGGCCAGCACATAGAGCGCATAGGCCGAAGCCCGCGACCGCATGCGTTCGGTCGCCGCCTTCGACGCCGCTTCATTGGCGCCCCACCAGACCGGATACTCGGTGCGATAGCCCACCGAGACCCAGCCGTCCGGCCGGCTGATCGCCCGCATGGCCGACATGGCCCGCTCCAGGGCGCTGTCCGGCACCGGCGCGCCGCGCAGCTTGGCCTCGACCAGGAAGTCGGTGGCATAGGCGCCCAGCCAGGCATCCGCCTCGCCATCGCCCACCCGCCACAGCCCGAACGCGCCATCCAAAGTCTGGCGATCCAGCAGCTTGCCGACCGCCTCGTTCAGCGCCGCGCTCGACTTGCGATCCTTCGGGTCCGGCGCCACCTGCCGCGCATAGAGCAGCGGATAGGCCACCGACACCGTCTGCTCGGTGCAGCCGTAGGGGTATCGCGACAACGCCGCCGCGACCGCCGCCGGGTCGAAACCCTTGAACGGGGAGTAGCTGACCTGCAGCGTCACATCCCCGGCCGCCATGCCGCTCAGCAGGGCCGCGTCCGGCGTCCAGCTCGTTCCGCCCGCCTGTTGCTCGGTGATGGCGCGGGTGACCGCGCCCCAGCCCAGACGGCTCTGGATCGGATAGCTCTTGGCCGTGTTGAAGTCCGGCCCGGCCACCTTGAAGCTGACCTCGCCGATGCCGATCCGGTCCGGCGCCAGGAAGGGGATCTTCTCGGCGATCCGTTGGCCGAGGATCAGCCGCACCACCTTCTTGAACGACATGACGATGCCGTTGGTGGCGCTGGTCTCGACCGAGTAGTCGCCGGCCTTGCCCTCGACATTGTGCAGTTCCAGGGTCGCCACCGGCCTGTCGCCGGGGCTCAGGAACCGGGGCAGGTTCAGGTCCGCCACCACCGGCTCGCGCACCGTCATCGGCTTGGCCGCCGACCCGACCGCCTCATCGGTCCAGGCCACGGCCATGACCCGAAGCTCACCGTTGAAGTCGGCCGCCGGCAGACGCACCGTCGCCTTGCCCAGCATATCGGTCTCGACGATGCCGCTCCACAGCGCCACCGACTTGATCGGCGTCACCGTCAGCCCCTCGCCGCCCAGCTGGTCGCCACCGAAGTTGACGTTGGCCGGCGCGCCCAGGTTGGCGTCCAGCAGCCGCCCGTAGTCATCCATGTAGTCGATGGTCAGGGCCCGCTTGCCGAAATACCACTTGGCGGGATCGGGACTGGCGAATTTGGTCAGTCTGAGAATCCCCTCGTCCACCGCCGCGACGGTGACCTTGGCCCGCTGGCCAACCCCCAGGCCCTTCACCGACACCGGCACCACGACCTCGGCCTTGGCGTTCAGCTTCTCCGGCGTGCCCAGCTCGACGGTCAGCTTCCGCCCCTTCGGATCCAGCGGCACATAGATCAACCCCAGCGCCCGGCGCGGCTTGGGCGTCGCCACCGGATCGCGCGGCTGCACCACGCTGACCAGCACATAGGCCCCGCCGCCCCAGGCGGCGCTGGTCTTCAGCCGCAGGGTCGTGCCCCCGGCCGGCACGATGAACGTCCTGAAGTCGATCACCCGGTCGGTGGCCACCGCCACCTGGGCCTCGCCGGCGTAGGGCGACTTGATGGTCAGGTCGATGGTGTCGCCCTGGCCAGGCGTCTTGCTGTTCAGCCCGATGCGCACGAAGTCCGGCGCCTCGCCGTCCTGCGCCGCCCCGCCCCAGCCGCTGCTGAACCTGATCAGGGTCTTGGCCCCGTCCGGCCCCTCGATCTCGAGGCGATAGTCGCCCCATTCCAGCCGCCGCCCGATCTTGGCCGGCGCACCGGCGCCGACGGCAATCGTCTGCTTGGTGATCACCGCGTCGCGGCTGGTCCGCCGCCATTGCCAGCGGCCGTCCTGCTGGAACCAGTCATAGTCCCAGTTCTCGGAAATCAGGGTGTAGGTCGTGCCCGGCGCGGCGATCCTTGCCCCCGCCGCGTTGACCGCGATCACGTCGATGCCGACGCTCGGGTTCGACCCGCCGCCCTCGGCCTCGTCGATCTTGACCCCGTAATAGAGCGGCTTGGTGCGAACCTTCAGGAACAGGCTCTCGCGCACCGGCCGGCCGCCCGGCTCGAACACGCTCGCCGTCACCGTCACCTTCAGCGGCGCGGCGGTATCCCCCGCCTCCGCCGAATTGATGGCCAGGATGGCCTTGCCCTCGCCGTCGGTCACCGATCCGCCCAGCTCCAGGAACTTCTCCTGGAAACCGTCCTTCTCGTTGCCCCAGCGATAGTCCTTGTAGGCCGGGAAGGGGTTGGGGTCGGCCGCCAGTCGGGCCTCGCCCTGCGTCTGCAGTCCCGCGCCGATGGCCCCGTAGAGGAACCGCGCCGTGACCGCGACATTGCGCGTCTCGCCCGCCGTCACCGGCACCTTCTCATTGCCCGCCGTATCGACGGCCAGCCGCTGCGGCGCGAAATCCTCGACCGAGAACGACAGGCTTCCGGCATCGCCTTCCAGCCCTTCGATGGTCAGGGTCGCCGTCCACCGCCCGCGCGGCGCGCTTTTGGGCAGGGCCACGTCATAGGTCACCGCCCCCTTGGGCGCCCCGTCGAAGGCCAGCTTTTTGAACTCGACCCCGCTCGGCCGCTTCACCGTGATCACGCCCTTGCGGTCCTTCACGGCCCGCGACTGCAGGTCGCGGATCATGGCGGTCAGGTGCACTGTCTCGCCCGGCCGATAGATGCCCCGGTCGCCATAGAGGAAGCCGTCGACATCCGCCCCGGCGATCCGCCCGCCGGTCTCATCCTCATCCGGCGCCGGCCCGCTGCGCCCGCCCACGCCCTGTTTCGACAGATCGACCGGCGAGCGGTCCAGATCCAGCACCGCCAGGTCCCCCTGCGGCCCATAGGCCATGACCATCTTCGGCTTCAGCGCATTCTCGCCCTTCAGCAACGGCCGCAGGAACCGCACCCGCCCACTGCCGTCGCTCTTGGCCTCGGCCAGGTCCTCGCCGTTGCGCGCCACCAGCGCCACCCGCACCCCGGCCATGGTCTTGGCGCTCTTCAGCGACCGCACCACCACGTCCAGGCTCTCGGCCCCGTCGTATCCGGCCAGCGCCATGTCGGTGAACATGATCCAGCGCCGCGCCTGGGCCGGATTGGTCCCCTCGCCCTCGCCGTCCTGCTTGACCCCGGCCGAGGCGTCCCGCGCCTTGATCACATAGCCGCCGGCCTTCATCTCCTTCAGCACCGCGCCCAGCGGGAAGACGGTGGTCACCCGCTCGCCCTGGCCGCCGCGCACCGCCACATCGCCCTTCCAGACCCTGCGGCCCTCGTCATCGGGGCTGTCTTCGCCATAGTCCCCGGCCCAGTCGCCCTCGCCGGTCGGATCGGGCGCGCTGATCGATTTCCGCACCAGGTTCCGGTCCGAAACCCGCCAGACCTCGATAGCCAGGCGCGAGACATTGACCGTTTCGATCCCCACCCCGTCGCTGTCCTCGCGCGGCAGGATCACCCCGTTGCCGGCGAACCCGACGTACGGCGGCTTCTCGCCAAAGGTGAAGTCAACATCCGCATTGGACGCCAGCTTGTCATTGCCCTTGCCGGGCAGCCCTTTCAACAGCGTCACCCGCCGGTCATCGAAGCCCATGCCGGCGATGCACAGCTCGGTCTTGTTCTTCGGATTGACGCTGACCGCCGGCGTCCCGCCTAGGTCCGGGCTGACCAGCACATAGTCGCCATAGCTCTTGGCCTCGTCGAGCTCCCTCGACATCTCGACACAGGCCTTGGGCTCGCTGGCGCTGGTGTCCAGCCGCGTCCGCCACACCGCAAAGCCATCTGGCTTGGGAATCCCCCGCCGGGGCGCATTCGCATCCCGCGGCTTGCCAAACAGGTTCCAGGCCAACGCCCCGGGGGAACGCCCATTCTTGTCCACCGTCGCGACAGACCCCTCCGGCCCCCCGGCCCCACCGGTAAACACCCCCGTCGTGGCGGCCACATACCCACCCCCAAACCCGACCGCCAGCATCGCCGCCGCGACGATGGCGACGGTGGGGGACAGGCCTTTGGGCATGCGCAGATTGGCTC
>JBILYE010000131.1:0-10739 GCA_044377925.1 Caulobacter sp.
ACCTCGGCGTCTACCCCTCGCCCGGCGTCAGCGCCCGCAGCGACGGCAACGAAGGGACCGATCCCAACACCGCCCAGGTCTGGTCCGAGCACTCGATCTGGCCGCATGACCCCGGCTTCAACCGGGCCCGGGCCGGCGGGGTGACCACCCTGATGATCCTGCCGGGCAGCGCCAACCTGTTCGGCGGCCGGTCGGTGACGGTGCGCAACGTGCCCTCCATCACCATGCAGGGCATGAAGTTCCCGAACGCCCCCTACGGCCTGAAGATGGCCTGCGGCGAGAACCCCAAGCGGGTCTACGGCGGCAAGGGCCGCTCGCCCTCGACGGCGATGGGCAACGTCTTCGGCTTCCGCAAGGCCTGGATCGACGCGGCCGAGTACCGCCGCAAGTGGGACGACTACAACGCCAAGACGGACAAGGGCGAGAAGGCCGACGCACCCAAGCGCGACCTGCAGATGGAGACCCTGGCCGGCGTCCTGCGCGGCGAAATCCTGGTTCAGAACCACTGCTACCGCGGCGACGAGATGGCGGTGATGATCGATATCGCCAAGGAATTCGGCTACAAGATCACCATGTTCCACCACGCCAACGAGGCCTACAAGGTCGGCCCGTTGCTGAAGGAGAACGACATCTGCTTCGCCACCTGGGCCAGCTGGGCGGCGTTCAAGATGGAGAGCCTGGACGGCATCGAGGCCAATGCGGCCATCGCCTACAAGGCCGGCGCCTGCACTGTCATCCACTCCGACGACGAGACCATCACCCAGCACCTCAACCAGGAAGCGGCCCTGGCCATGGCCTCCGGCAACCGCATCGGGTTCGGCATCACCGACGCCGAGGCCATCGCCTGGATCACCGCCAACCCGGCCAAGGCCATGGGCATCGCCGACCAGACCGGCAGCCTGACGGTCGGCAAGCGCGCCGACGTGGTGCTGTGGAGCGGCAACCCGTTCAGCGTCTATTCGCAGGCCGAGAAGGTCTTCATCGACGGCGCCTTGACCTACGACCGGCGCGATCCGCGCTTCCAGCCCAAATCCGACTTCGAACTCGGCCAGCCCGGTGAAGGGGCCTTCCACCCATGAGAACCCTCCTCCTCGCCTCCAGCACGCTGATTGGCGCCGCGCTGCTGATCGCCGGCCCCGCCGCCGCCCAGACGTTCGCCATCACCAATGCCCGGATCGAAACGGTCGGTCCGGCCGGCACGATCGCCAACGGCACCATCGTCATCAAGGACGGCAAGATCGCCGCCGTCGGGGCCGGGGTTCAGGCCCCGGCCGGCGCCACGGTCATCGACGCCAAGGGCGGCGTCGTGACCCCGGGCTTCATCGCCGTGTCGTCGAACCTGACGGTCTCGGAAGTCTCCGCCGTGCAGTCCACGCGGGACGACCGCTCGGGCAAGCTCTCGGCCGGTTTTGACATCCAGTACGGGGTCAATCCCAACTCGACGATGATCCCCTGGGCGCGCCAGGCCGGCCTGACCCGGGCCGTGGCCACGCCGGTTCTGAGCGGCGGCGGCGGCGGTCACCATCACGACGACAGCGGGGCCGAGGAAACCGCCGGCGGCGGCGGGGGGGCCGGCGACGGCGATCCCCACCTGTTCGCGGGTCAGGCGGCCGTGGTCTCGCTCGCCTCGGGCCAGACCGACCTGCTGGTGCGCGCCAAGGCGGCCGTGGTGCTCGACATGGGCGAAGCCGGGGCCGAGGCCGCCGGCTCGCGCGGCGCGGCCATGGTGCTGGTCCGCTCGGCCTTCGAGGACGCCCGCGCCTATTCCCGCAACAAGGCCGCCTATGACCGGGGCGAAACCCGCGAGTTCGGGCTGTCGCGCATCGATCTTGAAGCCCTCGTGCCCGTGGTCCAAGGGCGCACGCCTCTGCTGGTCCGGGTCAGCCGCGCCTCGGACATCCTGCAGGTCCTCAAGATGGCCCGCGAGGAAGGCGTCAGCGTCATCCTCGAGGGCGCTGAAGAGGCCTGGCTGGTCGCCCCGCAGATTGCGGCCGCCAAGGTGGCCGTGATCGTCGACGCCCAGCGCAACCTGCCCAGCAGCTTCGAAACCCTGGCTGCCCGCCTCGACAACGCCGCCCGGCTTCAGGCCGCCGATGTCACGGTGGCCATCATCGGCAGCCGCGACCAGAACAACCTGCGCCAGGCCCGGCTCAATGCCGGCATGGCGGTGTCCTACGGCCTGACCTACCAGCAGGGCCTGGCCTCGCTGACCATCAACCCGGCGAAGATCTGGAAGATGGACGGCCAGGTCGGCAGCCTGGAGGTCGGCAAGGTCGCCGACGTCGTGGTCTGGACCGGCGATCCGCTGGAAACCTCCACCTGGCCGACGGATGTCTTCATCAGCGGTCAGCGCCAGCCGGCGGACGTGCGCGCCTTCGAACTGCGCGACCGCTATGCCGCCCAGCCGGGGGCCTATCCGCAGGCCTATACCAAGCCCTAGAAAGCAGCCTTCGAGGAGCGATCAGCCATGCGCCTGCGCCAGATCGCCCTCGTCGGCGCCGACCTCGCCGCCTGCGCCGCCGATATCGAGGCGGTGCTGGGCGTCAGTCATCCGTATGATGACCCCGGCGTCGGCCACTACGGCCTGCGCAACGGCGTCTGGGCGGTCGGCCAGACCTTTCTTGAGGTGGTGTCGCCCAAACAGGAGGACACCACCGCCGGCCGCCTGATCGAGAAGCGCGGCGGCGATGGCGGCTACATGGTCATCCTGCAGGTCCGTGACCTGGCCGCCGCCCGCGCCACGGCCGCCGAGGCCGGCGCCCGCATCGTCGACCAGATCGACCGGGAAGGCGTCGCCGCCACCCACTATCACCCCCGCGATGTCGGCGGGGCGATCCTGTCCATCGACTGTATGGATCCCTGGGAGCGCTGGGAATGGGGCGGGCCGGGCTGGGAAGCCAACGCGCGGCCGGGGCAGGCGATCGTCGGGGCGGAGCTGCAGGCGAATGATCCCTCCGCCATGGCGAAGCGCTGGGGCGAAGTGCTCGGCAGGCCGGTGGAGCAGAGCAGCTCCGCCTGGCGCATCGCCCTGGACGGCGGCGAGATCCGCTTCGTTGCGCTGGGCGATGACCGCGGCGAAGGCCTGCGCGGCTTCGATGTCGCCGTGCCGGATCCGGACGCGGCTCGCGCGGCCGCCCGCCAGCGGGGGCTGATCGACGCGGATGGCGAAGTCGTCCTCTGCGGGACCCGGGTCTATCTGAAATCAGCGGTCTGAGATCGCGGCGCCCACACCATTGCGCGCGACGACATGTCAGCCCATTAGTCCCCTCCCGAATCGCCTAGACTCCCCAGCGTAATGTCCAAGCCCGAGCCGCTACCCTCCCTCTTCGACGATGCCCTGAACCCGCCGGCCGCGCCGCCGCTGGCGACGCCGCACGAGCCCGTGCCCAAGGCCCAGCCGAAGCCGGCGCTCGCCGCCAAACCGTCCCCCGCGTCGTCCAGCGGCGACTACAACGCCAGCAGCATCGAGGTGCTCGAAGGCCTGGAACCGGTGCGCATGCGCCCGGGCATGTACATCGGCGGCACCGACGAGCGGGCCCTGCACCACCTGTTCGCCGAAGTGCTCGACAACAGCATGGACGAGGCCGTCGCCGGCCATGCGAAGCTGATCGAGGTCAGCCTCGACGCCGAGGGCGCCCTGACCGTGCGCGACGACGGCCGCGGCATCCCGATCGACGCCCACCCCAAATATCCCGGCAAGTCGGCGCTGGAAGTCATCATGACCGTCCTGCACTCGGGCGGGAAGTTCAGCGGCAAGGCCTACGAAACCTCCGGCGGCCTGCACGGGGTCGGCGTCTCGGTCGTCAACGCCCTGTCGGAACGGGTCGAGGTCACCGTCTGGAAGGACGGGTTCGAGCACCGCCAGGTGTTCTCGCGCGGCAAGCCTCTGGGCAAGCTCGAACAGCTGGCGCCCAGCCGCAAGCGCGGCACGGCCATCAAGTTCATCCCCGACCCGGTGATCTTCGGCGAGGGCGTCGCCTTCAAGCCGGCGCGGCTCTACCGCATGGCCCGATCGAAGGCCTATCTGTTCCGCGGCGTGACCATCAAATGGTCCTGCGACCCCAGCCGCATCCAGGACAAGACGCTTCCGGAAGCCACCTTCCACTTCCCCAACGGCCTGGCCGACTTCCTGGCCGAGCGCACGCAAGGCATCAACACCGTCACCCCGGCGCCCTTCACCGGGCGCATCGAGCGCACGGGCGAGGCGGGCGCCGTCGAATGGGCGGTGACCTGGACACCGCAGGGCTTCGGCGAGGCCGACGGCTTCGTGCAGTCCTACTGCAACACCGTGCCGACCCCCGAGGGCGGCACCCACGAGAGCGGCTTCCGGGCCGCCCTGACCCGGGGCCTCAAGGCCTATGGCGAACTGGCCGGCGAGAAGCGGGCCGGGATCATCACCGCCGACGACGTCATTGCCAACGCCGGCGCCCTGATCAGCGTCTTCATCAAGAACCCCGAGTTCCAGGGCCAGACCAAGGAGCGCTTGAGCTCCTCCGACGCCCAGAAGCTGGTCGAGACCGCCCTGCGCGATCCCTTCGACCACTGGCTGACCGCCAGCCCGAAGGTCGCCCGCGCCCTGCTCGACTTCGTCATCGAGCGGGCCGAGGAGCGGCTGAAGCGCCGCAAGGATCGCGACGTCGCCCGTGCTTCGGCGACCCGCAAGCTGCGCCTGCCCGGCAAGCTGGCCGACTGTTCCGGCGAGGCGGCCGGCGGCTCCGAAATCTTCCTGGTCGAGGGCGACAGCGCCGGCGGCAGCGCCAAACAGGCCCGCAACCGCAAGAACCAGGCGATCCTGCCCCTGCGCGGCAAGATCCTCAACGTCGCCTCGGCGACGGGCGAGAAGCTGACGCAGAACAAGGAACTGAGCGACCTGATGCTGGCCCTGGGCGTGCAGCCCGGGAACAAGTTCAAGGAGGAAGACCTCCGCTACGACCGCATCATCATCATGACGGACGCCGACGTCGATGGCGCCCACATCGCATCGCTGCTGATCACCTTCTTCTACCGCACCATGCCGCAGATGATCCGCTCGGGCGCCCTCTACCTCGCCCTGCCGCCGCTCTACCGCATCACCCACGGCGGCAAGTCGACCTACGCCCGTGACGACGCCCACAAGGACGAACTCATGGCCACCGAGTTCAAGGGCAAGAAGCCGGACATCAGCCGCTTCAAGGGCCTCGGCGAAATGATGGCCAGCCAGCTCAAGGAAACCACCATGGATCCGGCCACCCGGACCCTGGCGCGCGTCACCCTGCCCAAGACCGAGGAACTGGTCGAGGAACTGGTCGAAGCCTTGATGGGGAGAAAGCCGGAAGCCCGCTTCCGCTTCATCCAGGACAACGCCGAGTTCGCCGGCGAGCTGGATATCTGACGGGGCTCAAGAAAGGCCAAGCCGCCTTGAGTGTCCCTTCTCCCCTTGTGGGAGAAGGTGGCCCGAAGGGCCGGATGAGGGGTCGATAGGTCTCAAAGCCGCTGTCGGTCTCAAAGGCGCCCCATGGCCAAAAATTTGCGCTTGAACACCAAACACGTTCATGTTTTGTTCGATATCGAAATGGCAGATCCCCCGCTCAAACGTGCTTTGGCGCGCCGCATGCGCCACGCCCCAACCTTTCACGAGGCGCTCCTCTGGAAGCTCCTCCGCAACCGTCGCCTGGAGCATCTGAAGTTTCGACGTCAGATGCCGTTGGGCCGGTTCATCGCCGACTTCGTATGTCTGCGCCACCGGCTGGTTGTCGAGGCCGACGGCCCCTTGCACGATGCAGAAAAGGACGCTCTTCGCGATGCCTGGCTCAAGTCGGACGGCTTCCGGGTCCTCAGGTTCGCCAACAGCGTGGTGTCCAACAAACCCGACGAGGTCATCGCCGCGATCCTGCAGGCCATAGCGCTTCCCACTACAAATGAGTTCGATACGCTAATAGATCGGTACACGCTCGACACCGGCGCGCCTCTCCCTTCTTCCTACCTGCGAGCCGAACCGCCTGAACTCGGCTGACCCAATCATCGACCCCTCATCCGGCGCTTCGCGCCACCTTCTCCCACAAGGGGAGAAGGGAGCCCCGAGGCGAAACCTTTCTGCTCACCATTCCAGCGCCAAGGAGCCAATTCCCTCCTCGCGCGTTCCCCCTGCAAGTTCACCGCAGACCTGCGCGCGAATCCCTGGGGCCCACGGTATTCCGATGCACGACACTCCCGACGAGCGCCTGGAAGTCCCCTTCCAGACTCCGCCGAGTCTCGACCTGACCCGCACCGCCCTGTTTCTCGACCTCGACGGCACCCTGGCCGACATCGCCCGGACGCCCGACGCGGTCCGTCCTGTCGCCCGCCGCACCCGCCTGCTGACGGCGCTCGGACCGGCGCTGGGCGGACGTCTCGCCGTGCTCAGCGGCCGTTCGATTGCCGAAGTCGATCGCATCCTCGAGGGCTCGATCGGCAGCGTCGCCGGTCTCCACGGCCTCGACCGTCGCACGGCCGACGGCGCGATCGACGCCACCCCGCCCCACCCGTCCCTCCCCGACGCCCGCGAATGTCTGGCCCATATGGCCAGGGCCGAGCGCGGTCTGCTGCTTGAGGACAAGGGAACCAGCGTCGCGCTGCACTACCGCCAACGCCCCGACGCCGGCCCCGCGGTTGTCGACTGCGCCCGGCGGCTGGCCCGTCAGACCGGGCTGGTCCTGCAGGAGGGCCATATGGTCGCCGAGCTGCGCACGCCCGGCCCGGACAAGGGCGAGGCGCTGGCGGCCTTCATGGCCGAAGCGCCCTTTGCCGGCGCTCGCCCCATCATGATCGGCGATGACCTGACGGACGAAGACGCCTTCGCCGTCGCCGTCGCGCTCGGTGGCGAGGCCATCCTGATCGGACAGCCCCGCCGCAGCCGCTCCCGCTGGCGGCTGGAGGACCCGGACGCCCTGCTCGCCTGGCTGGAAGCGTCGCTGGACCTGGCGCCCGCATGAGCCGTTTGATCGTCGTATCCAACCGCGTAGGCCTGTCGCGCGATGTCGGCGGCGGCGCCGTCGGCGGGCTTTCGGCCGCCATCACCGCCGCCCTGCGCCAGAACCAGGGGGTCTGGTTCGGCTGGAGCGGCGAGACCACGCCGCAGTACACGGGTCAGCTGGCGCTGGACCGCATCGGCGACGTCACCGTCGCCAAGATCGACCTCGAAGCGGACGATGTGGCGGACTACTACAACGGCTATTCCAACAACACGCTCTGGCCGCTGTTCCACAACCGGCTGGACCTGACCAACTTCAGCCGGTCCTACGCGGCAGGCTATCAACGGGTGAACCAGCGGTTCGCCGAGGCCTTGCGGGCCATGGTCGGGCCGACCGACACCATCTGGGTCCATGACTACCACCTGATCCCGCTGGCGGCGGAGTTGCGCAAACTCGGCGTCACCAACCGCATCGGCTTCTTCCTGCACATCCCCTGGCCGGCGCGTCAGCTGTTCACCACCCTTCCCGGCCACCAGAAGCTGGTCGCCCAGCTGTTCGACTACGACCTGATCGGCGTCCACACCGCCGAATGGCTGTCGGCCCTGACCGACTATCTGCACAACGAGCTTGGCGTTGAGGTCGCCGACGACGGCCTGGCCGAGGCCTTCGGCAAGAAGACGCGGCTTGGCGTCTTCCCGATCGGCATCCACAGCGCGGACTTCGCCACCGAGAACGCCTCGCCGGCCTCCATCGACGCCCAGCAGCGCACCGAGAAGAGCCTGGCCGGCCGCCAGATGATCATCGGCGTCGACCGCCTCGACTACAGCAAGGGCCTGGAGGAGCGCTTCCTGGCCTACGAGCAGTATCTGTCCGACCATCCGGAGTCCCGCGAGAAGGTCTTCATGCTGCAGATCGCGACCCTCAGCCGCGACGGGGTCGAGGCCTACCAGGACATGCGTAACCGGCTGGACGCCATCGCCGGCCACATCAACGGCCAGTACGGCAGCCTGGACTGGGTGCCGCTGCGCTACGTCAATTCCGGCTACCGCCAGGACGAGCTGGCCGGCATCTACCGCGCTGCCCGCGCCGCCCTGATCACGCCTCTGCGCGACGGCATGAACCTGGTGGCCAAGGAATACGTCGCCGCCCAGGACCCGGCCGACCCGGGCGTGCTGATCCTGTCCCGCTTCGCCGGGGCGGCGGCACAGATGAAGGCGGCCCTGATCGTCAATCCCTACGACCGCGACGAGATGGCCGAGGCCATCCACCGCGCCCTGACCATGGATCTGACCGAACGCATGCTGCGCTGGCGCGAACTGAAGGCCGGCCTCGATGCGGAAACCCTTGACCACTGGTGGCAGGGGTTCCTCGATGCCCTCACCGAACGCCCCAAACCCAGCCCGCGCATGGTCCGGGTTGGCGGCACGGCGCTCTAGCAAGAGCTATCGAAGCTGCGATCCAGCGTACCGCGGTCCAGCCGGGCTACCGAAAAGCCGCGCGTCCCCGAGGGGGGCCGAAAAACGGGACATTTGCCTTGTGCCGTAGGCTTCCGCGTGGGTCCGTGACGCGAGAATGTGGGTCGGACTGTAGCCCGATGCGTAGGTCGATCGGCGGGACTTATCGGTCGAGAACGCTACGCTGCGACCTACGGTTCTGGACGTCCCGCAACAGAAGTCGAAGGGGCCAAACAATATGTCTAGACATTTTCATCTTCTGATTCTGGCCAGATTTCCGGGGCCAGCCAACCTTGGTCTCGTGCTATAATCGCCTCGATAAGGTGGCCTTTCTGACCGCCTGACCAAAAAGCCATACAGGGTGTCGTCGTCACCAGCTTCCTGATCACCTTTGCCGCCATGACCGCAATCATCGCGGTGCGCTACCTGCTGACCTCCGGCCTGATTTATGCCCTTGTCCAGCAGCGCCCCGACAAGCCGACGCCGCCGCCCGGCGCGGTGCGCCACGAGATCCTGCTGTCGCTGGCTTCCTCGGCCGTCTACGCCCTGCCGGCCGCCTTCGTGGTCGAGCAGTGGAAGGCGGGCCGCACCCTTATCTATACGGACTGGAGCGCCTGGCCGCTCTGGTGGGTCCCGTTGTCAGCTCTCGCCTATCTGCTGATTCAGGACACCCACTACTACTGGGTCCATCGGCTGATGCATCATCGCCGCCTGTTCCGCTGGTTCCACGCCGGCCATCACCGCAGCCACACCCCGACCGCCTGGGCCAGTTTCGCCTTTGACCTGACCGAGGCGGCGCTCGTCGCCTGGGTCCTGCCGCTGCTGACCTTCATCATTCCGATCCATGTCGGGGTGGTGCTGTTCCTGCTGATCGCCATGACGGCCACGGCCACTCTCAACCATTGCGGGGTGGAGATTCTTCCGCAGAGCTTCGTGCGCGGACCGGTGGGCGGCTGGCTGATCACCGCCACCCATCACGGCCTTCATCACAAGCGCATGCAGAGCAACTTCGGCCTGCATTTCCGCCTGTGGGACAGGCTGATGGGGACGGACGTCATGCCCGCCCCCGATGCCGCTAGGGGCGTCCCGAAACGATCGTGATGCTGACCGCAGCCCCGCCCTGGCCGGTGGCGGTCCAGGTATCACCGACTTTCTTTTCGACCGTCGGCGAACAGCTCGGCGGGCCAGCCGCCGGGGCGCTCTGGGTGAAGCAGGTCTGGGCGCCATCGATCTTCCAGGTTCCGCTGCTGGCCGAGCCGTCAGGACCCGTTCCGGTGTAGGTGCCGTCGGCGTTGACATAGATCTTGACCTTGGCGTCGCCCGGATAAGTGACGACCACTGTATTGCCGTAGGTCGAGGCCATCGGATCAGCCAGGGCCGGGCCCGCCATGGCAGCCAGGACCAGGGCGGCGGCCGCCGCCTTCGCCAGAGTTTTCATCAGTTTCGCTCCCACCGTTTTGCATAGCCCTCTTTTGGGCTGACGGACCCTAGCGGAGAGACGGGCCGCCGTTAACCACTGTTCTGTGAGCCGTGACCGTCGATGTGTCGATTTTTCGGCGGTTCGCCCTCGGGCTCTATCTCGGCCGGTTCAGCCCTACCTTGCCTGCCGGCGAGGCCGCCCCCGGTTGTCATCAGCGCAAACGAGAACAATGCGAGGGGTGTCGCCACCACAAGAGACTTCGTTATCACCGAGTAACGCGCAACTTGAGCTTTGGTTGACTTGATCAAATCTGGCGCGAACCCAGCTTTGCATTGACTTTGCGGGGATAACGCCTATCTAGGCCCCCATTCGGGACAGGTCTGGCGATTCCGCGCCGCCCGCTCGCCCAGCCTGGGCGGTTTCGAATTCATGCAAAGTGATAATGACCGAATTTTCCGAATTGGGGCTGTCGCCCCTCACCCTCCAGGCGGTGGTTGACGCCGGCTATACCGTCGCCACGCCGATCCAGGAACAGGCCATCCCCGTCGCCCTCGCGGGCCGCGATGTCCTCGGCATCGCCCAGACAGGCACCGGCAAGACCGCCGCCTTCACCCTGCCGATGATCGACAAGCTGGCGTCGGGCCGCACCAAGGCCCGCATGCCGCGCGGCCTGGTCATCTGCCCGACCCGCGAACTGGCCGACCAGGTCGCCATGAGCTTCGAGAAGTACGCCAAGGGTCAGAAACTGACCTGGGCCCTGCTGATCGGCGGCGTGTCGTTCGGCGACCAGGAAATGAAGCTGGACCGCGGCGTCGACGTTCTGATCGCCACGCCCGGCCGGCTGCTCGACCATTTCGAACGCGGCAAGCTGCTGATGACCGGCGTCCAGACTCTGGTCGTCGACGAAGCCGACCGCATGCTCGACATGGGCTTCAT
>JBILYE010000351.1:0-2703 GCA_044377925.1 Caulobacter sp.
TGGCCCCGATCGCCATCTTCGCCGCCCTGGCCGCCGCCATCGCCAAGCAGGGCCTCGGCATCATCGGCACCTACGCCGAGTTCATCGGCGGCTTCTACATGTCGCTCGGCGTGCTCTGGGGCCTGCTGTTCCTGGCCGCCCTGGCCGTGCTGGGCGGTCGGGCGACCGGCCTGTTCAAGGCCATCACCCCGCCGACCCTGCTGGCCTTCTCCACCGCCAGCTCCGAGGCCGCCTATCCGCGCACGCTGGAAGCCCTCGAAAAGTTCGGCCTGCCGCGCCGGGTGGTCAGCTTCGTGCTGCCCCTGGGCTACAGCTTCAACCTCGACGGCTCGATGATGTACTGCACCTTCGCGGTGCTGTTCATCGCCAAGGCCCACGGCATCGAACTGTCAGTCGGCCAGCAGATTTCCATGCTGCTGCTGCTGATGGTCACCTCCAAGGGCATGGCCGGCGTGCCGCGCGCCAGCCTCGTGGTCATCATGGCCACCCTCACCTACTTCGGCATGGACGAGGCCTGGATCGCTCTGGTCCTGGCCGTCGACCACCTGCTCGACATGGGCCGCTCGGCCACCAACGTCGTCGGCAACTCGGTGGCCTCCGCCGTCGTCGCCAGGTGGGAGGGCAAAAAGGGCCAGGACAAGGTCGAGGCGCCGGATCCATTAGCGGGATAGGCCCAGCCATGACCGTCCACTACGAAACCGACGGCGATCTCTGCGTCGTCACCATCGACCGACCCCAGGCCCGCAACGCCGTCGACGGCGTCACGGCCGAAGCCCTCTACGAAGCCTTCAAGCGCTTCGACGCCGACGCCGCCCTGAGCGTCGCCATCCTGACCGGCGCGCATGGCAACTTCTGCGCCGGGGCCGACCTCAAAGGCGTCGCGGCTGGATCGGGCAATCCGGTCCGCCGCGAGGGCGACCTGGGCCCCATGGGCCCGACCCGCCTCTCGCTCTCCAAGCCGGTGATCGCCGCCGTCGAGGGCTATGCGGTAGCCGGCGGGCTGGAGTTGGCCCTGTGGTGCGATCTGCGGGTCGCTGCGGCCGGCGCCACCTTCGGCGTCTTCTGCCGCCGGTTCGGGGTGCCGCTGATCGATCTCGGCACCGTCCGCCTGCCCCGGCTGATCGGCCAGTCGCGGGCCATGGACCTGATCCTGACCGGCCGTCCCGTCGACGCCGAGGAGGCGCTGTCGATCGGTCTGGCCAACCGCCTCGTCCCCGACGGCCAGGCGCTGGCCGCGGCGAAGGAACTGGCCCGCCAGATCGCCGGCTTTCCGCAACTCTGCCTGCGCAACGACCGCCGCTCGGCCCTTGAGCAGTGGGGCCTCGACTGGGACGCCGCCACTGCCTTCGAGATCGGGGTCGGCATGGAGACCCTGCGCTCGGGCGAGGCCGCCGCCGGCGCCGCCCGTTTCAGCGGCGGCCAGGGCCGCGGCGGGACCTTCGCCTAGCACCATCCTTTCAGGACGGGGGTGAGGAAGGCAAAATCGCTCCACTCCGGCGTCTCGGCCCGGCGCGACATGAGCAGCGGCGCCTGACGCACGATGGTCAGGCCGCAGGAGGGAATGACGTAGAGCCGCTGGTATCCGGCCCCCGCCGCGATGACGAGATCCCTGGGAAGCTCGGCGGCGTGGGTCACAAAGTCACTGGTCGTTCCGCGCGGCCCGTAGCCGCCCTCGCCCGGCAGCCACCAGCTGACGCCGTAGGCCGGATTGATCCTCGACCCTGTGAATTGCGCCCTGAACGCCGCCGGATCGACCAGCGGCCTGCCGGCGACAACGCCGCCCGCCCGCACGAACTCCCCGACCTTGGCCCACTCCGGGGCGGTGAAACTCGCGCCCTGCGGCATCAGCGGCTCCCCCGCCGCCGTTCGCCTCCAGCCGGAGGGCCGGGCGCCGATCGGCGTCAGGATGCGACGGTCCAGATAGGCCAGTACGTCGGCGTCACCGGTCCTCGCCGCCGCCAGCTTGCGGTTCATCACCGCCCCGAACACCTGGAAGGGCTCGGCCCCGTACTGGAAACGGGCGCCCGGCTCGGCCGTGAAGGGGGTGGCGATGGCCCCGGCATAGACCGGCGGACGACCGATGCTGGTGGAAAGGCCGCTGGTCAGGTTGAGCAGCTCTCTTATCGTCACGCCCGCCTTCCGGGGATCGTCCCGCCATTCGGTGATCGTATCGGAGACCTTTTCGTCGAGGCTGAGCAAGCCGTCCTGGGCCGCCGCCGCCGCAATCAGCCCGCTGAAGCTCTTGGTCCCCGACCACAGCTCCCAACCCCGGGCGGAACCGCCGCCGGCGGTGTAGCGCTCGCACACCGCCTGACCGTCCTTCAGCACCAGCACCGACACCCCGGCACGCAGGTCGGAATAGGCTGCCGCCTCCTCGCAGGGCCCGGCCAGGGCCGGCGCCGCCAGCCCGAGCAACAGACCCAGGACACCCAGAAACAGAACCGGCCGCATGCTCGCCTCACCCCATGAACACTGAAGGTTTCACGCATCACCATGCCGCATCCGTCGCCCCGCCAAACCCCCCTTGCGCTTCTCAAACCACATCGCTAGGTTCCGCGCCTTCGCTCTGGGGGCCTCTTGCAGGTCTTCAACACCGATATGGAGAGGTGGCAGAGTGGTCGAATGTACCGCACTCGAAATGCGGCGTGCCTGGAAGGGTACCGTGGGTTCGAATCCCACCCTCTCCGCCAATTTTGTGAATTA
>JBILYE010000132.1:0-10596 GCA_044377925.1 Caulobacter sp.
GATGAAGCCGGCCAGCGAGCCGTACAGATAGAAGTCGTACCACTCGAAGATGGTCCCCGCCGACGCCCCGCCGATCACCGTCAGGTGGCCGCCGCCCCGCTTCACGTCGCTCATCCCCGTCTCCCCGTATTTTCCACAAAGCTAGACTGAATCCGCGCCCGGATGACAGAGCCGCCTGCGGGCGCTAGAACCCCGGTCCCGATTTCATGTCCAGACAGAAGACCGACGATGGCCGGCCACTCAAAATTCAAGAACATCATGCACCGCAAGGGCCGCGCCGACGCCGCCCGGTCCAAGCTGTTCTCCAAGCTCTCGCGCGAGATCACCGTGGCGGCCAAGACCGGCCTGCCGGATCCGTCGATGAACCCGCGCCTGCGCCTGGCGGTCAACAACGCCAAGGCCGAAAGCCTGCCCAAGGACGTCATCGAACGCGCCATCAAGAAGGGCCAGGGCGGCGACGCCGAAAGCTATGACGAGATCCGCTACGAAGGCTTCGGCCCCGGCGGCGTCGGCGTCATCGTCGAGGCCCTGACCGATAACAGGAACCGCGCCGCCGCCAACGTCCGTTCGATCTTCGCCAAGAACGGCGGGGCTCTGGGCGAGACCGGCTCGGTCAGCTTCAACTTCGACCGCATGGGCCAGATCACCTACCCGGCCTCGGCCGGTTCGGAAGACGCCGTCATGGAAGCCGCCATCGAGGCCGGCGCCGAGGACGTCGAGTCCGACGAGGAAAGCCACGTCATCTGGACCGCCTTCGAGGACATGACCACCGTCATCGACGCTTTGACGGGCACGCTTGGCGATCCCAGGACCACCGCCATCACCTGGCGGCCCAGGATGCTGGTCCCGGTCGAAGGCGACGCGGTGGCCACCATCATGAAGCTGATCGACACCCTCGATGACGAAGACGACGTCCAGAACGTCTACGCCAACTTCGACATCAGCGACGAAGACCTGGCCAAGCTCTGATCCCCCCGGGCGCTTCGCGCCCGAACAGGAGGAGGATCACGTTTGCACTTTCTTCAGACTCGTCGCCAATGTAGGGAAACATATGGCGAACACGATCCGACTCCTCGGGCTCGATCCGGGCCTACGCAAGACCGGCTGGGGCGTCATCGACGTCGAGGGCGCCCGGCTGAGCTGGGTCGCGCACGGGGTCATCTCGCCCGACGACAAGGCCCCCTTTTCCGACCGCCTGCTCTGCCTGTTCGAAGGCATCACCGGCGTCATCGACACCTACGCGCCGCATGAGGCCGCCGTCGAGGAGACCTTCCTCAACACCAACGCCCAGTCGACCCTGAAGCTCGGCCACGCCCGCGCCGCCGCCATGATCGCCCCTGCCAAGGCCGGGCTGCTGGTCGCCGAATACAGCGCCAAGGAGGTCAAGAAGTCCGTCGTCGGCACCGGCGGGGCCGACAAGACCCAGGTCGCCTACATGATCGCACGCCTGCTGCCCACGGCCGGCGGCGCGACCGCCGACGCCGCCGACGCCCTGGCCGTCGCCATCGCCCACGCCCACGCCCGCAAGGCCCGCGCCATCGGCCAGGTCACCCACCACAGCCTGCGCAAGGCCCTCGCCACAAAGAGTATGGGGAGGGTCGCATGATCGGCCGTCTGCGCGGCATCGTCGCCGAGATCGGCGAGGACGAATGCCTGATCGATGTCGGCGGCGTCGGCTATGTCGTCCGCTGCGGGGCCCGCACCCTGAGCCGTCTGCCACCCGTCGGCGAGGAGGCCGTCCTCCACACCGAAAATCCCTGGAGCGAGCAGATCGGCCCGCAGCTCTACGGCTTCCTGGCCCGTGACGAGCGCCGCGCCTTCGTCCTGCTGCGCGCCATCCAGGGCGTCGGTCCCAAGGCGGCCATGGCCGTGCTCGACGTCGCCAGCCCGGCCGAACTGGCCGGCGCCATCGCCCGCGACGACAAGGCCCTGATCGGCCGCGCCAACGGCGTCGGCCCCAAGCTCGCCCAACGCATCGTCACCGAGCTGAAGGATAAGCCGATCAGCGACGGCCCGGCCATCTTCGCCCCCAACACCGCCGCCCCGCGCGCCGCCGCGCCGAGCGCGACCGGCGAAGCGGTCTCCGCCCTCATGGGCCTGGGCGTCGCCGAACCCATGGCCCGCCGCGTGATCGAACAGGCCTCGCTGCGGCTTGGTGAGGACGCCGACGTCTCCGCCCTGATCAAGGCCGGCCTGCAGGAGCTCGGACGGTGACGAGAATCGTCTCCCCCGACCAGGCCCCCACCGAGGGCCCCGACAAGGCCATGCGGCCCCAGACCCTGGCCGAGTTCGTCGGCCAGCAGGGCGCCAAGGCCAATCTCAAGGTCTTCATCGACGCCGCCCGCGCCCGTGGCGAGCCGCTCGACCACGTCCTGCTGTTCGGCCCCCCGGGCCTCGGCAAGACCACGCTGGCCCAGATCGTCGCCCGCGAACTCGGGGTCAACTTCCGCGCCACCTCCGGCCCGGTGCTGGCCAAGGCCGGCGATCTGGCCGCCATCCTGACCAACCTCGAACCCAACGACGTCCTGTTCATCGACGAGATCCACCGCCTCTCGTCGAACGTCGAGGAAATCCTCTACCCGGCCATGGAAGACCAGGTGCTCGACCTGGTCATCGGCGAAGGCCCCTCGGCCCGCTCGATCCGCATCGATCTCGCCCCCTTCACCCTGGTCGCCGCCACCACCCGCGCCGGCCTGCTGGCCACGCCCCTGCGCGACCGGTTCGGCATCCCCATCCGCCTGGAGTTCTATACCAAAGCCGAGCTCAAACTGGTCATCGACCACGCCTCGCGCCGCATGGGCATCGCCGTCAGCGACGACGGGGCCGCCGAGATCGCCGCCCGCTCACGCGGCACCCCGCGCGTCGCCGGCCGCCTCTTGCGCCGGGTCCGCGACTTCGCCGCCGCCGACGGGGCCGAGGTCATCGACCAGAAGCACGCCGCCCGCGCCCTGGCCCGCCTCGAGGTCGACGAACACGGCCTCGACAGCCTCGACCGCCGCTACCTTCGCGCCCTGATCGAGCACTACAACGGCGGCCCGGCCGGGGTCGAAACCTTGGCCTACGCCATCGCCGAGGCCCGCGATGCCGTCGAGGACGTCATCGAGCCCTACCTGATGCAGCAGGGCTTCATCCAGCGCACCCCGCGCGGCCGCGTCGCCTGCGGCAAGGCCTACCTCCATCTGGGCCTCAGTGAACCGCCGACGCCGCCGGGGCTCCTGCCGAAGGCGCAAGGGACTCTGTTCGAGGAATAGCGGCCCCACGCCTTCCTGATCTCGCTCCTCGCCCCTATGACGGGCATCAGCGCAGCTTCAAGGAGCGACTGGCGATGTCCGACCTCCCCGAACCCACCGCCGGCCAGTTCGTCGGCCGCGAGCACCGCCTGCCTGTGCGCATCTATTACGAGGACACCGACTTCTCCGGCGTCGTCTACCACGCCAACTACAGCCGCTATTTCGAGCGCGGCCGCAGCGATTTCCTGCGCCTGGCCGGGATCTCGCACAGCGACCTGCTCGACGGCGACACCCCCATCGCCTTCGTCGTCACCCGCATGGAGATCGACTTCAAGCGCCCGGCCCGCATCGACGATGCCCTCGTCGTCCGCACCACCTACGATGCGGTGAAGGGGCCCCGCCTGTTCATCAGCCAGACCATAACCCGCGGCGACGACCTGATCGCCCAGGCCGTGGTCAACGCCGCCTGCATCCGCCTCGACGGCCGCCCCTCGAAACCGCCGCCCGGCATGGCCGCGAAGCTGGCGCCCTGGTTCGCGCCGGAGCCGTCCTGAATTTGCACGTGAGCGACGAGCAGGCGTGCAATCCGGTCACAGCAGGTTAATCACTACGGGACATGGTTTTTCGACGCCTTATTGTCACCAAAGCCGCGCAGATGATGCGGGCAAGATAACACTGCCTTCGGGGGAGCCCTGATCACATGGAACCGACCGCCGTCTCGGCCGATAGCTTCTCCTTCGTCGCCCTGTTCATGGCGGCCGACTGGGTCATCAAGGGGGTCATGATCGGCCTCGCCGTCGCCTCCCTGGTCAGCTGGGCGGTGATCATCGACAAGTTCGTCCGCTTCAGCGGTCTCAACCGCCAGGCCAACGCCTTCGAGGACAAGGTCGGCTCGGGCCGCCCCCTGGAAGAGATCGCCCAGGAAGCCGGCAATTCCAAACACCCCCTGCCCCGCCTGCTCAACGCCGCCCTGCGCGAATGGCGCGACACCCGGGCCAAGGGGGCCATCGGCGATACCCAGACCGCCCTTCTGATCCAGCGCATCGACCGGGTGCTGGACAGCAACATCGCCCGCGAAAGCCAGAAGGCCGAAGAGGGCCTCGGCACCCTCGCCATCGTCGCCACCGCCAGCCCCTTCATCGGCCTGTTCGGCACCGTCTGGGGCATCATGAACGCCTTCAAGAACATCGCCCTGGAGCAGAACACCTCCCTGCCCGTGGTTGCCCCCGCTATCGCGGAAGCCTTGTTCGCCACGGCGCTGGGGCTGATGGCGGCTATCCCCGCCTACATCGCCTACAACAAGTTCTCGACCGACGCCGGCAAGTTCGCCGCCCGTCTGGAAGGCTTCGCGGACGACCTGTCGACCGCCATCCAGCGTCGCCTGGCCGAGAAGGTCTAGGCGATGGCGCTTTCCTCCAACGACGCCTTCGGCGCGGGCGGCGGTCGCCGTCGGCGGCGCGGCCGTGGCCGGCGCGGCGCCCTGTCGGAGATCAACGTCACCCCGCTGGTCGATGTCATGCTGGTGCTGCTGATCATCTTCATGATCTCCGCCCCGCTGCTGACCAGCGGCGTTTCCATCGAACTGCCCAAGACCGAGGCCGGCTCGCTGCAGGACCAGTCCGAGCCCCTGACCCTGACGGTCAGGAAGGACGGCAAGCTCTACATCGGTGAGGAGGAGGTGGCCTTCGCTGCCCTCAAGGCGCGGCTGGCGGCCATGTCCAACGCCAACTTCGAACGCCCGATCTACGTCCGCGCCGATGGCCTGGCCTCCTACGAGGTGGTCGCCCAGGTGATGGCGGCGATCAGCACCGGTGGTTTCACCAGGATCAACCTGATTACCGACACCGGCGGCCCGACCAGCGGCCCCAAACCCGAAGCGGCCGCCGAATGATCAAGGCGGGGCGCTGATCGATGGCCCGCGAGCGGAGACAGATCGCCCCCGCTCTCATCGCCTCGGTGGTCGTCCACCTGGGCGTGGTCGCGCTCGCCCTGTTCGCCTGGCCCCATCAATCCAAACCCGTCACCCTCGGCTCGGTGCCGGTGACCATCGTCACCGAGGGCCCGGCCGAGCTTCGCAAGGCGCAGGAGGGCCCCGAGCTGGACGCCCTGACCGAGGAGCCGATCCCCGATCTGCCCCCGGAGCCCGTCGCGCCCCCGGCCCCGGTCCCCACACCGACCCTCAAGCCCGTTCCCGAGAAGGCCCAGGAAAAGGCCAGGCCGACGCCAAGCCCGACGCCGAAGAAGCAGGCCAACCTCGACTTCGACGACCTGGAGAAGCGCCTCCAGAAGGCCGGCGGCGGCCAGCCCAGGGGCGGCGGCCAGAAGGGCCCGCCCCGTCCCCCGACTTCGCCAAGGCCCCAGCCCAAGGGCGGCGCCGGCGGCGGACCGCCGGGCGAATGGCTGAAGGGCCTGCAGGCGGCGCTCTACGAATACTGGAACCCCAACTGCTTCGTCGAAGGCGGCCGCTCCGTGAAGGTCTCGGTCAAGGTGGTGCTGTCGCCATCGGGACGCCTGATCGGCAAGCCGGACATCGTCCGCAGTTCCGGGGCCGACCCTGAGCTGGTCCAGGCCGGCACGACCCGCGCCCTGCTGGCCCTGAACCGGGCGCAGCCGTTCAAGGACGTGCCGCCGGAACTGGCCGGTGACCCGCTTATCCTCAACTTCGACGCCCAGAAGGCCTGCGCCCTGTGAGCCTTCGCCTCATTCCCGTCCCCGACTTGCGCAAGGCTGACCGTCCCTGCGCCCCGAGGAGCCCGACATGACTCTCCGCCACCTGCTCTTCGCGCTCTGCGCCCTGATCATGGGAACGGCCGCCCTGCCCGGGGTCGCCGCCGCCCAGATCGAGGTCGACATCAACCAGGGCAATCTCAAGCCCGTGCCGATCGCCATCCCGGCCTTCAGCGGCGGCCGCGGCGGCGACATCGCCGGCGTCATCAGCGCCAACCTCGAACAGTCGGGCCTGTTCGCGCCGGTCAATCCGGCCGCCTTCCCCGAGCGCAACCTCGACATCGCCATCCAGCCCAACTTCGAGGCCTGGAAGACCATCGACACCCAGGTGCTGGTCAACGGCCAGGTGACGACCGAGGGCGACGGCCGCCTGCGCGTCGACTTCCGGCTCTGGGACATCGGCTCGGGCACCCAGCTGCTCGGCCTGCAGTTCACCTCGACGCCCGAGAACTGGCGCCGCGTGGCGCACAAGATCAGCGACCAGATCTACCAGCGCCTGACCGGCGAGAGCGGCTACTTCGATACCCGCGTCGTCTTCATCGCCGAGAGCGGCGCGCGTGGAAAGCGCGTCAAACGCCTGTCGATCATGGACCAGGACGGGGCCAACAACAGCTACCTGACCGATGGCAGCTACATCGTCATGACCCCGCGCTTCTCGGCCAACAGCCAGGAGATCACCTATATGGCCCTGCGGCCGACAGGGTCGTCGATCTACCTGTTCAACATCTCGACCGGCCGCCAGGAAACGCTCGGCCGCTTCGCCGGCATGGTCTTCGCCCCGCGCTTCTCGCCAAACGGCGACCGCGTCGTGTTCAGCGTCGAGAAGAACGGCAACAGCGACCTCTACCTGATGGACCTGCGCAGCCGCAGCCAGACCCGACTGACCAGCGACCCGGGCATCGACACCTCGGGCAGCTTCTCACCCAACGGCGGCCAGATCGTCTTCAACTCTGACAGGGGTGGGAGTCCGCAGCTCTACGTCATGAACGCCGACGGTTCGGGTGTGCGCCGCATCAGCCGCGGCGGCGGACGTTACACCACCCCGGTCTGGAGCCCCAAGGGCGACTTCATCGCCTTCACCAAGCAGGCCGGCGGCGTCTTCCACATCGGGGTGATGAAGCCTGACGGCTCGGACGAACGCATCCTGACCACCAGCTATCTGGATGAGGGCCCGACCTGGGCGCCCAATGGTCGGGTGCTGATGTTCTTCCGCGAGGGCCGGGGCGGCGAACCGCGCCTGTGGAACGTCGACATCACCGGCCGCATTCTACGTCCGGCCCCCTACCGTGGCTCAGGATCCGACCCTGCCTGGTCGCCCCTATTGGACTAGTGGTGAGCCGGCGGTTCAATCCTCAGAAGAATTGTTGTCCGGGCGTCGCATTCCCACGGCATTGTGACGACCGGTCAGAGTTTTCAGTCGCAAGCTTACTAGGATCGGCGCCACTATCGGCCCGATAATTCCAGCCGAAGGAGGAAGCCATGCGCTTCAACACCCAAAGCGTCATGAGACTGGCCCTGGTGGCCGTCGCCGCCGCCTCACTGGCCGCCTGCGCCACCAAGCCGCAGCCCAATCCGGATCCGGGTCCGCGCCCGCCGCAAGGCGGCGGCGAATCCTATGTCCCGCCCAAGGGCCCCGGCCCTGTCGACAGCAGCATCATCCCCGGCTCCAGCCAGGACTTCATCATCAACGTCGGCGAATTCGTCTACTTCGACCTCGACAGCTACGACATCCGGTCGGACGCCCAGCCGGTGCTCGACGCCCAGGCCGCCTGGCTGCGCCGCTTTCCGAACGTCTCGATCCGCATCGAGGGCAATTGCGACGAACGCGGGACCCGCGAGTATAACCTCGCCCTCGGCAGCCGCCGATCCAACGCGGTCAAGGACTACCTGGTCTCGCGCGGCGTCTCGCCCAGCCGGATCATGACCCTGTCGAACGGCAAGGAACGGCCGATCAACCCGGGCACGGACGAAGAGTCCTACCAGCAGAACCGCAACGGTCAGACGATCATCACCAGCGGCGCCTACTAGCCGCTTCTGGCCGCGACTGCGGAACAAGGGTCGCATGAGCCCGCCAGGCGGAAGGGAACACCGGTTCCGCCGCCGGGCGGGCTCTGTTCGTTGGGGTGACCAAGGCGGCGAAGACCGCTTGGGGGCCGGCCGTCTTTTTCGTATCCTCGCCGTAAATTTGACGCCGGACACAGGACCAATCCGCCCATGAAGCCGACGCTCTCCTCCTCGCTCAAGGCCGCCCCCTTCCTGGCGGTGCTGATCGCCGTCACCGTCCACTTCGCGGCCGTGGCCCAGACCCCGATGCCCGACCCGCTGGACGACCGCTCGGTCAAGCGGCTGGAGAAGATGGAGAAGGTGGTCCGCGAGCTGCGCGCCATCGTCTTCCAGGGCCGTGACACCGGCAAACCCGTCGTCGTGCAGGACGCCGAGACCGGCGTCTTGATCGCCGCCCTCACCGACCGCGTCGCCGACCTCGAACAGACCCTGACCCGCAGCAACGCCGGCAACGAAGAGCTCGGCATGGACCTGGACCGCACCAAGCAGGCGCTGGCCGCCTCCGAAGCCGCCAACCGGCAGCTCAGCGAGCGCCTGGCCGGCCTGGAGACCCGCCTGGCCGCCCTCGAAGCCGCCGCCGTCGCCGCGCCGACCGAGGAGCAGGCCGCCGCGGCCGCGACGCCGGTCGACCCCGACGAGTTGTTCGCGCTGGGCCGCAGGCAGATGGCCGACGGCGACTACTCCGCCGCCGAGGTCAGCTTCGACCGCTATGTCGAAACCTTCGGCGACACCCCCAGGGCCCCGGAGGCCCGTTACTGGCTGGGCAAGACGCTGAGCGCCCGGGGCGATAACGCCAAGGCGGCCGGCGCCTACCTCGGCGCCGTGCGCGGCTGGCCCAGGACCAGCTGGGCGCCGGACGCGGTGGTTGAACTGGCCCGCAGCCTGGTGGCCCAGAAGCTGCCCGCCGACGCCTGCCAGGCGCTGAGCGAACTGCCCCGCCGCTATCCGAACGCCGCCGCCGGCGTGACCACCCGGGCCCAGGCGGTCCGTACGCAGGCCAAGTGCGCGGGCTAGCGGTCCAGGTCGGAGACCCGGTCAGCGAACGGGTCGCCGCCGTCCTCGACGCCCGGCTGGCGATCCAGATCGAAGCGCCCCTGGCTGTGGCCCTGTCCGGCGGCTCGGACTCCCTGGCCCTGTTCCATCTGGTCAGCGCCTGGGCCCGTATGAACGGCCGCGAGGTCATCGCCCTGACCGTCGACCACGGCCTGCAGACGGAAAGCGCCGACTGGGCCGAGCAGTGCGCGCAGATGGCCGCCGAAGGCGGCCGCCCCCACCGCGCGCTCCACTGGACCGGCGCCAAGCCGGCGACAGGTCTCCCCGCCGCCGCCCGCGCCGCCCGTCACGCCCTCCTGGCCACCGCCGCCCGCGAGGCCGGCGCGACGGTCCTGCTCATGGGGCACACGGCCAGCGACCTTGGCGAAAGCGCCGCCATGCGCGCCGCGGGCTCGACGGTCCCGGACGCCCGCGAGTGGAGCCCCTCACCGGCCTGGCCGGAGGGACGGGGCGTCTTCATCCTGCGACCCATCCTCGGGTTGAAGCGCGGCGACCTGCAGGACTGGCTGGCCCGCCGCGGCGCCGGCTGGATCGACGACCCGGCCAACCTCGACCTGCGCTACGCCCGGGCCCGGGCCCGAGCCGGTTCGCCACCCCTCTCCCTTCTCCCCCTGGGGGAGAAGGTGGCCCCGAAGGGGTCGGATGAGGGGTCGCACCAGCCGTCCCCCGGGGAGAAGGCACGCCGTGAGGCCGCCAACCGCGCCGGACTGATCATCCTCCCGCGCGACACCCCCGCCAGACCCCTTGCCGCCGCCTGCCTCTGCGCCGCCGGCACGGCCACCCCACCCCGCACGGACCAGCTGACCGCCCTCCTCGCCCGTTTCGCCCGGGAAGACGGCGTCGCAACCCTCGCCGGCGCCCGCATCGAAGCGGCCGGCGACAAACTCACCATCTCCCGCGAGACCGGCGAACTGTCCCGCGCGCCCTTGCCGCCGCTGTCCCTGTCCCAAAAGGAGCCGACCGTGTTCGACGGCCGTTTCGAACTGATCGCCGACGCGCCCGGCCTGAGCGTACAACCCCTCTCCGGACACACCGCCAGGCTGCCAAAGCCTGAACAAACCGCCCTCAAAGCCCTGCCGCCGGCCGTCCGGGGGGCGCTGCCGCTGGTCACCGACGGCGCCGGCCTCTGGACTTGCCCGATCCTTGCAGCTAGCCCGTCTGTCCGTATCCGGTCGCTGGTCCAGCCTCGTTTTCGAGCGGCGCTGGGCCTGATCACAAAGGAAGCGGATGCGCATCCGGTCGCACACTGTGGCGAACCCCGGGGCGGCGTCCTACATTGATGTGTCACAACCCTTTTTGCGGACCTGAGTAGACAGCATGAATTTGCGGAATTTCGCGGTCTGGGGCGTCATCGTCGTCGTGATGATCGGCATCTACAGCGTGCTGAGCGGCAACCAGGCGGTCAGCGCCGGCGCCCCGGCCACCAAGGTGGGCGGCGACATCACCTATTCGACCATGCTCGAAAAGATCGACAGCGGCGAGATCCGCAAGGTCGACTTCGCCGGCAGCCGCGCCAAGCTGA
>JBILYE010000133.1:0-10560 GCA_044377925.1 Caulobacter sp.
GCCCGGCGCGGGTGCTGGTCAGCCGAAACTACCAGGGTCGCTACGACAATCCCGGCGATGTGCTGATGCGCACCCTGCCCAACGGCCGGTCCGTGATCCGCTTCACCGCCGACGGCAAGTCGATGCTTATGACCGGTGAAGGCGATACGGCCAAGGGCGCCTTCCCCTTCCTGTCGGCGATGAGCCTGGCTGACGGGACCTCCAAGCGGCTGTGGGCGGCAGGCGAGAGCCACTACGAGCGGGTTCTGGACGTGGCTGACGAGGCCGGAACGCGCATCATCACCCGCCGTGAGAGCGGGACCGAGCCCCCGAACTATTTCCTGCGGCCCCTGAAGGGTGGAAAGCTGATCCCGCTGACCGACTTCCCCGATCCGGCCCCGCAATTCGCCCAGGTGACCAAGCAGGAGGTCAAATACAAACGCGCCGACGGGGTCCAGCTGTCGGGCACGCTCTATCTGCCGGCCGGCTACGACAAGACCCGCGACGGGCCGCTGCCGATGTTGATGTGGGCCTATCCCGCCGAGTTCACCGACGCCCGGGTAGCCGGCCAGACGGTCGACACCTCCAATCGCTTCACGCGGCCGGGCGGCGCCAGCCACCTGTTCCTGCTGACCCAGGGCTACGCCATCTTCGACAACCCCTCGATGCCGATCGTCGGCGTGGACGGGGCAGAACCCAACGACACCTACATCGAACAGCTGACCGCCAACGCCGAGGCGGCGGTGAAGGCGGTGGTCGACCTGGGTGTGGCGGACCGCGACCGTATCGCCGTCGGCGGCCACAGCTACGGCGCCTTCATGACCGCCAACCTGCTGGCCCACACCGACCTGTTCCGGGCCGGCATCGCCCGGTCGGGCGCCTACAACCGCACCCTCACGCCGTTCGGATTCCAGTCCGAGCAGCGCACCTACTGGGAGGCGACCGACACCTATACGAAGATGAGCCCCTTCACCTATGCGACCAAGATCAACGAGCCGATCCTGCTGATCCACGGCGGGGCGGACGATAACTCGGGCACCTTCCCGGTGCAGACCGAGCGCTTCTTCGCGGCGCTCAAAGGCGCCGGGGCGACCGCGCGGTATGTGGTGCTGCCCAACGAGGCTCATGGCTATCGGGCCCGGGAGTCGACCCTGCACACGCTGTGGGAGATGAGCGACTGGATGGACAGGTATGTGAAGGCGGCTCCGACGCCAAAGAAATAGCCTTCCTCGCGACGGCGCCGCCTGCCCGTTCAATGAGCCCTCCCCCCTCAAGGGGGGAGGGAGATCCGTATCGGTCGCGGTCATCCTCTCCCGCAGACTGGAGAATAGTGACGGCGCCATCGAACCCGTTCATTGTTCCCCCCTGCACCACCAGGAATTCCCATGTTCAAATCCCTTGCCGTCCGCGTGCTGATCGCCCTGGTTCTCGGGTTGCTGGTCGGCGCGGCGCTGCAGCTCTGGGCTCCGAAGGGGCTCCAGGACGGGATGAGCATCGTCGAGGCGCTGGGGTCGCTGTGGCTCAACGCCCTGCGGATGACCATTGTGCCACTGGTCTTCACCCTGCTGGTGCTCGGCATCGCCTCGGTGGCCGACGCCGCCGCCACCGGCAAGCTGGCGGCGCGGGCCATCGTGCTGTTCGGCGTCTTCCTGGCGGTGTTCGCCACCTACAGCGTACTGGTCACCCAGGGCTGGCTGGCCCTGTGGCCGATCGACGAGGCAGCCGGCGCCGCCCTGCGGGCCAGCGCCCAGGCGCCGGACGCGGCGGCGGCCAAGGCCTCGACCATCGCCGACTTCCTCAAGGGTCTCGCGCCCGCTAACGCCCTGAAGGCTGCGGTCGAGGACGCCATCCTGCCCCTGGTGGTGTTCGGGGTCTTCTTCGGCTTCGGCGCCAGCCGATTGGACGCCGAGTTGAAGCAGCCGCTGCTGACGGTGTTCCGGGGCGTGGCCGAGACCATGCTGAATGTCGTGCGCTGGGTGCTGTGGGCGGCGCCGGTCGGGGTGTTCGCCCTTTCGCTGACCGTCGGCCTGCGGACCGGGGTCGCCAGCGCGGCGACCCTGCTGCAGTACATCGTCATCGTCTCGACCATCACCGCCTCCATCACCGTCATCATGTTCGTCATTGTCGCCCTCAGCCGGGCGGCGAAGTTCGGGGAGTTCCTGCGCGCCTCCGGCCCGGTGCTGGCCGTGGCCTTCTCCACCCAGTCGTCGCTGGCCAGCCTGCCGGCCATGCTGGAGCGGACGCGGGACAACCTCGGGGTTCCGGTGCGCATCACCGGCCTTGTGCTGCCGCTGGCGGTGGCGGCGTTCCGCGCCACCAGCCCTGTAGCCAACCTGGCGGCCGCCCTGTTCGTCGCCAAGCTCTACGGCGTCGAGCCGACCGTGGCGCAGATCGCCGGCGCGATCCTGGTGTCGTTCGCCGTGGCCGTCGGCTCGGTCGGGCTGCCGGGTCAGATCAGCTTCTTCGCCAGCGTGGCGCCGATCTGTATCGCGCTTGGGGCGCCGATCGATCTGCTGCCGATCCTGCTGGCTGTCGAGGTGGTGCCGGACATCTTCCGCACCCTTGGCAACGTGACGGCCGACATGGGAGTGACCACCATGCTGGCGAAGGGCGAGCGTGAGGCGCCGTCCGAGGATGAGGTCGAGGCCTGAGCCTCTCCCTCACCGCCCTTCGGACTATTGCGGAAAGGCCGGCGCGGCGACCGCGTCGTTCTTCTGCGCCGCCTTGGCCCGCTTGAATCCCTCACGCTCGCGCAGCCTCTCCCAGTAGGCCGCCACGGCCGGCGAAAACTTGCCGTCGATCTTCAGGCTCCGGGCCAGCAGCAGGGCGTAGCCGACGGAGATGTCGGCGGCGGTGAAGCGGCCGGCGACCAGCCAGTCGCGGCCGTCCGCCAGGGCGCGATCCAGACCCTTCAGCCGGGCGAAGAACCAGCGCTCGTAGTCATCGGCGGCGGCCTCGGCGCGGCCGGGCTCGAAGGTTCGGTAGCGGAGCACCAGGGTCTGGGGGAAGGTCAGGGTCGCCTCCCCGAAATGCAGCCAGTTGAGCCAGGCGCCGTAGTCGGGATCACCGGGCTGGACGCTGAGCGGCGTCGGGCCGTCCCGGGTGGCCAGGTACTGGGCTATGGCGGCGGACTCGCTCATCCGGACATCACCATCGACCAGGAAGGGGATGGTGCCGAGCGGATTGACCTCCAGATAGGCCGGCTCGCGCATGCGTGGCGGGAAGGACAGAAGCTTCAGTTCATAGGGAAGGCCCAGTTCCTCGAGCGCCCAGAGGCCGCGGAAGGAGCGGGCGTCGGCGCAGTGCCAGAGCTGGATCATCAGAGCGCTCCCAGGCCGCCGACCGGGGCGGTGTTGAAGCGGATATTGTCGCGCTCGATCCCCTGTTGCACCACCGACAATCCGCCTGAGCGGATCATCCATTCGAGGCGGTGGTCGCGGTACTGGCGCTTGAACAGTCCCGCCTCGACGATCTGGGCGACGCCGGCCATGGCGGCGGCCATCTCGCGGGCCTGGTTCAGGGAGGTGGCGACCGAGGGACGGGCGGCGGCGCGGCTGAACCATTCGGAGAGTTTGCCGGTCGGCGGGAAGCCGAAGCCGATGGCGCCGGCCACGAAGGGGGCGACGCAGAGATCGCCCCAGCCGAACGCCTCGCCATTGAACCAGGGACGGTCGCCGAGCTGGCCTTCCAGCCAGGCGTGGAGTGCGCTGAGTTCCTCGCCGGCTTTCGCCTGCATGGCGGCAGCCTGGTCGCCAGTGGCCCGCCTGAAGTTGGCGATTTCAGACAGACCCCAGGTGATGGCTTCGTAGTGGGTGTCGACGAGGTCCTCGATCATGCGCACCCGGGCGCGGTCGGCAGCGCTGGCGGGAAGCAGCGGGGGGTTGGGGAAGCGGTCCTCGATGAATTCCAGGATGATGGTGGAATCGAAGATGGCCTGGCCTTCGACATAGAGCACCGGCACCTCGCCGCGCGGGTTGGCGCGGGCGAAGTCGTCCGAGACCTGGCCAGAGCCGATGGCGCCGGGGATCTTCGCTTCGAACGGCACGCCCTTCTCGGTCAGGGCGATCTTGACCTTCTGGGCATAGGGCGAGAGCGGGTGCTCGAGGATCTCGATGGCGGGGTGGGTCATGGCGGCGTTTCCCTGTGTTGAGCGGACGCTGGGCCGGTTTCCCCTAGGCCCGTCAACCGGCCTATCGAAGCGGCGATACATTGTACCGCCGGCCGCTGAACCTACAAAACAAGCCGCACGCTTCTGGTGAGCGCGGGATGTCGTCGAAACTGCTGAACCTGTAGGCTTTTCGGCAGGTTCAGGCCGCGAGGAAGTAGCCTGGACTGTAGGTCGATGCGTAGGTCGACCGGCGGGGTTTGTAGCCCGATTTGCCTACGGCCGGACCTACAGCCGGGACGGCGGTCGGTTTCGGCTTATGAGGTCCTCATGGCCTGAGCTCCGCGACTATTGAATGTCGGGTATGTGAAAAGCTAGTGCAGCTTCAACCGACCGGATACGCGTTCCTGCAGCAGCCGCGCCAGGGCCAGGAGGGCCGTCCTGGTCGTGCCCAGGATGGCCCGGTGGTGCGCCAGATGGAGGCTCATGTAGATCCACTTGGCGATGAGGCCCTCGATGAAGAAGTTGGGGCCGCCGAGGCCGCCCATCAGGGCGCCGACGCCGCGACTGTCGCCGAGGGACACGAGGGAGCCGAAGTCGCGGTACTGGAAGGCCGGTTCGTGGCGGCGTTCGGCCAGGCGGGCGGTGAGCACCCTGGCCAGATAGTCGGCCTGCTGGTGGGCGGCGGCGGCGCGGGCCGGGATGGTGCGGCCCTCGGTCCAGGGGGCGGCGGCGCAGTCGCCCATGGCCCAGACGCCAGGGGCGGAGGTTTCCAGACGGTCGTTGGTGACGAACTGGTTGAGACGGTTCACCTCGAGGCCCAGCGTGGTGTTGCTGTCGGCGGCTTTGACGCCGGCGGCCCAGACGATGATCGAGGCGGGAATGTCGCCCTTGCTGGTGACCACGCGGTCGTCCTCGATGCTGTTGACCCTGGCCCCGGTCAGGACCTTGACACCTTTGCGTTCGAGGGCGGTCCGGGCCTGGGTCGATATCTTCTCGGGCAGTTGGCCGAGGATGCGTTCGGCGGCCTCCAGGATGGTGATGTCGAGGCGGAAGCGCTGGTCCTTGGCGAGGCCGTCCAGGAACTCGGCGTGCGCCTCGATCAGCTCGGCCGACAGCTCGACGCCCGTGGCGCCGCCGCCGACGATGGCGATGGCCAGCGACCTGTCGGCCGCGAAGCTGGCGCGGGTGAAGGCGGTCAGCAGGCGGTGATGGAAGCGCTCGGCGTCGGCGGTGTTTTCCAGGAGGTGGGCGCGGTCGGCGCCGGGTGTGCCGAACAGGTTGGCGCCGGCCCCGATGGCCAGGACCAGGTGGGTGAAGGTGATCGACCGCTCCGGGGCCAGTTCCCTGCCCTGCCCGTCGGTCATCGCCCCGAGGGTCAGGCGGCGGGCGGCAGGATCGAGGGCGGAGAGCTCGCCGAGGGTGAAGCTGAAATGGTTGCGGCGGGCGAGGATGGGGTAGCTCAGACCCTCCTGATGGGTGTCGAGCGTGCCGGCGGCGACCTCGTGCAGCGTCGGCTTCCAGATGTGGAAGACGGTGCGGTCGATGAGCAGTATCTTTTCAGGCCCGCGCTGTCGGCCGAGCTTTCGGCCAAGCCGGGCGGCGAGTTCGAGCCCGCCGGCGCCGCCGCCGACAATGACGATATCGTAGTGCATGCGGATATCCCCAACCGCTGACTGGGCCGGGGTTTAGGCCTGTTGAGGCTGCGGGGAAACCCTTCGCTTGCATCGCCGCCGGATCGGCGCGAGCCTTTGACGAACATTGTTCGGGGGTGGCGGTATGGAAAAGCTCAGCCTGCAGGATCCGGTGTTCGCGACCTATGCGATCGCCGCCTGCCTGATGATCCTGAAGGCGGTCGGCATGTCGTGGCTGACTGTGGTGCGAATGATGTCGGCCAAAGGCGGCTTCCGCTCACCCGAGGACCTGCGCAAGACGCCGCTGAACCCCGATCCGGACCCCGCCCAGCTGGCGCCGAACGAAGACGTCGAGCGGGTGCGGCGCATCCAGATGAACGACCTCGAGAACCTGCCCTTCTTCCTGGTTGGTGGCTTCCTCTATGCCCTGACCGAGCCTTCACTGCTGGTCGCCCAGATCCTTTTCTACGGCTACGTCGCCTCGCGACTGGCCCACTTCCTGGCCTACCTGACGGCGCAGACACACGACCTGCGCGCCGGCCTATGGACGGTGGGCTCGCTGATCCTGATCTGGATGACTGTGCGGACCCTGCTGGCCGCGACGGGACTATGGGTCTAGGCGGCCTTCTTCCGCCGCACCTTCACCCGGTCTTCATCCAGGAACTCCCGGATCAACGGCGCGCTGAGGCTCGCCTGCGACACCAGGAACAGGTGACCGCCGTCCTTGATCACCTCGAGCCTACCGTTCGGCAGCAGCGCACAGAGGAACTTGCCGTTGACCAGGGGGACGATCTTGTCGGCGTCGCCCATCATCACCAGGGTCGGCGTCTTGACGAAGGGCAGGAAGGGCACGCTGGTCCAGCCGCTCATGGCCACCAGCTGGTAGAGATAGCCGGAGCGCGAAGGCGGGCTGATGCGGCTGATATGGCCGTCTGCGCCGGTGGTCTCGCCGCCGTAGAGGGCCTCGAAGTTCTTGCGCATGAACTCGGGGTCCACATAGCGCTTGGGGTCGGCCATCTTGCTGAGGGCCTTGATGTCGCCAGGCACCATGATGACGCCGGCCGAGGTGGCGGCGAGCACCAGGCGGCCTGTCCGCTTCGAAAACTGGAAGGCGAACTGCTGGGCCAGGCCGCCGCCCCAGCTGACGCCCATCACATCGACCACGTCATAGCCGAGCTGATCAAGGAGACGCTTGGCCGTCCAGGCCATGGTCGAGGGGCGGTAGGGAACGACAGCCTTTGGCGAGCCGCCGACGCCCGGCATGTCGAAGGTGATCAGGTCGCGGTCGGGGAACCAGTCGGCCAGGGGGGTCATCAGCTCGATGTTGGCGCCGATGCCGTTGAAGAACAGCAGGGGCCGGCCGTGATCGCCCGCCGGGCCCCGGGCCTTCCAGACCGCGACCCGCAGCATGCGGCCGCCGGCCCTCAGGACGGAGAATTCCGGGGCGGGTGCGTTGGTCTTGGGGTTGGAGGTCACTGAGTCTTCCTTTGACGTACTGTTTTCCGCCCACCGAGGCGACGGGGAGGCGATTAGTCGAACGCGTAGAGGCCGGGCGCCGGGTCCAAGGCCTTGTACTTTTTGGAGCCGAGCGCCTTGGGCGCCGCCTTCTTGTCCCCCGCCCGCTCGGTCAGCCACTGGGTCCAGAAGGGCCACCAGCTGCCGGCCTTTTCCTCGGCCTGGCCGTTCATCCAGGCGTCGATCGACGGACCCGGGCGCTCGGCGCTGTGGAAGTATTTGGCCTTGGGGTTGCCGGGCGGGTTGAGCAGGGCCTGGATGTGGCCGGCCTGACTGAGAACGAAGTCAACATTCGGCGAGCCGATAAGTTGCGTCAGGCGGTAGCAGGCCTTCCACGGGGTGATGTGGTCGGTGACGCCGGCGACGACGAAGACATCATTCCTGACCGCCGAAAGATCGACCTTGTGCCCGGCCAGCTCGACCTGGCCGTGGTTACGGAACGGCTGGTGCTCGTAGACCGACAGGTAGTCGGAATGGAGAGTGGCGGTCAGGTTGGTGCTGTCGTTGTTCCAGAAGAGGACGTCGAACGGGGGCGGGTCGTCGCCGTGCAGGTAGTTGTTGATGACATAGTTCCAGACCAGATCGTTTGGCCGCAGCCAGGCGAAGGTGCGCGACAGGGACGAGCCCTCGAGGATGCCCTTCTTGGCCGAGCGCTGGCGGGCCATCTCGATGCCGTGGCTGGAGACCAGGGCACCCGCTTCGCTGTCGCCGGCGTCGGGGTCGAGCACGCAGACCATCAGGGAGACGGCGCCGATACGCTTGTCGCCCCGGGCCTGAAGCTTGGAGAGCAGGGCGGCGGTGGTGATGCCGCCCGAACAGGCGCCGGAGACGTTGACCGTCTTGCTGCCGGTCACGCTGGTGACCAAGTCGGTGGCCTCGATGAGGCTGTCGACATAGTCGCCGAGGCCCCAGTGGGCATGCTCCTTCGTCGGGTTGCGCCAACTGACCAGGAAGACCTGGATGCCCTGCGAAAGGAGGTAGCGGACCATCGACTTGTCGGGGGACAGGTCGTTGACGTAGGCCTTGTTGATCTGCGGCGGGATGATCAGCAGGGGAACCTCGCTGACCGTCTCGGTGGTCGGCTGGTACTGAATCAGCTCCATCATCTCGGTGCGGTAGATGACCGAGCCCGGGCTGTTGGCGACATTTTCGCCGACCTTGAAGGGGCGTTTGTCGACCTGGCTGACGATGCCGTCGTTCTTGGTCAGGTCGTCGTAGGCGTTCTTGAGCCCCTTCATCAGCGAGCCGCCGCCGGTGTCGTAGGCGCGCTTGATGGCCGAGGGGTTGCCGACCAGGGTGTTGGACGGCGACAGGCTGTCGAGGATCATGCCGGTGACGAAGTTGGCGCGGGCGCGCTCCAGTTCGTCGAACTCGACGTCGTCGATCCAGCCGGCGACGCCCTTCTGGACCGCCAGGTAGTATTGCATCGCGCCCTTGTAGAGCGGGTTGTAGCGCCAGGCCGGGTCGGCGAACCGCTTGTCCTTGGGGGCGGCTTCCAGGTCCGACTTGCCGGTCAGGATCTTGACCAGCTCGCCATTGAATTTGGCGACATGCTTGATGGTCTTCACCGGCCGGCCGGCGGTTTCCCGCAGCAGCACCCCGACCGCGCCGATCAGGTCTTCGCGGGCCACGCCGACGATGGGATTGAGGCCGCCGGCGTTGTCTGTGGCGCCGCCGGTATCCAGGCGAATTCCGGGCTTGGTCATGGTTGGTCCTCCCCGCGCGCCAGATCGTTCTCGCCCGGCGTCCTCGTTCGGACCTATGCTGGACGCACCGGACGCGAAGTCAACGGGGGGAGGCGCCGAGTGAAGACGAAGGACCGTATCCTCGAGGCTGCTCGGGACCTGTTCAACGAGGAGGGCGTCGGGCCCTTGTCGGCCGTCGACATCGCGTCGGCCCTGAACATGAGCGCCGGGCACCTCTACTACCACTTCAAGGGCAAGCCGCAGATCCTGGCCGAGCTGATGGCCCTGCACGCCGCCGAGGTCGAGATGGTGCTGGGGGCCATGCGTGAGGCGATCGCCGCCCATCCCGATGTCGAAACCCTGTGGACGCATGTTCACATCCTCGTCGAGGAGGCCTGGGACGCCCGCTTCTTCTGGCGCGAACCGGCCTTGGCGCTCGGCAACGAGGCGGTGGCAGCGGCGGCAAGGCGGGTGATGACAGGCCTGGTTTCGGGACTGGAAGACGCCCTGAGGCGGCTGCACGAAAAAGGGGTGATCATGGCCGGGGCGGAGGCGCGCGACGGGCTGGCCGGGCAACTGGCCACCGGCATCGTGTTCCACGCCATTGCCCTGGAGTTGAGGGGTGACACTGGGCCGCCGCGCGAGCGGGTGGCTCGGGCGGCGGCCCAGGTCATGCTTCCGGCGGCGGCTCTGGCGACCTGAGCCCTGGGGAGGGGGCGTGGGTTCAGGTCAGCGCCGCCGGAAGATCTCAGGCCGCGTCCTCGGTCCTGGCGACGGCGGTCTTCTTGCCGGCCTTCTCGGCCTTGAGGGCGGCGACTTCGCCGGTCAGGGCTTCGACCTGGATGGTCAGGGCGTGAACGGCTTCGCCGAGAGCGGCGAGGTTGTAGGGGGCGAAGGCTTCGGTCAGCGACTTGCGGACCTTGCCGACCCGCTCCTCGAGGGCGGCGCGGCGGTCCTTCGACTGCTTGGTCAGATCATTGACCAGGCTGGCGACCTTCTTGCCGGTCGGGGCCTTGGCGATGCGGTCGCGGACCTCGTCCTCGATCACTTCACCCTTGGCGACCAGCTGGTCGAAGGCCTCGGTGGCGCCGTGGGCCAGCTTCTCGGCGCTGTCCTTGGCTTCGGTGAAGGCGCGGCCATAGGCGCCGACGCCGGCCAGCCAGATCTTGCGGGCGATATCGAGATCGGCGCCGGTTTCCGGAGCGGTCTTCTTGTCGGTCTTGGTCTTCTTGGCGGCGGCCATGGGCGGCTCCTTGCTAGGTCGTGACGCCGGGGGAGCGGCGAATGACCTCACGATCTAAAGCAGGCGTCTAGAAAGATCATTCTAGGCCTCAGCGAGAACTGCGTTATGGTTGCAGCCGGGAGTTTTGGTCGCCACTGCGCACCTTCAGACTCCGGTTGGAAAAGCTTCGAGCTCGCTAGATGGACGGTAACGAAGATCAAAGGGACGGAAAGCTCGAGCGCCTGACCGCCCGCGAGCGAGAGATTCTGCGGTTGGTCGGCCAGCACCTGACCGGCAAGGAGATCGGCAAGCAGCTGGGTCTCTCCAACCACACCGTCGCCAACCATGTGCGCAACGCCCTGGAACGTCTGGGCGTCGATGACCGCCGGGCCGCCGCCCGCATGCTGCTCGCCTCGGAAG
>JBILYE010000134.1:0-10547 GCA_044377925.1 Caulobacter sp.
ACCAGGCTGACATCGACCAGGTCACCGTCCGCGGCATTGAAGTCGCGAACAACGTCGACCGCACCCAGGGCGCTGTCGGCGATCTGGAAATAGACGAAGCGGTCTGCGCCGGCGCCGCCATAGAGGTTGTCGGCGCCAAGCCCGCCGTAGAGGACGTCGGCTCCGGCCTCCCCGAACAGCTTGTCGGCCCCTTCACCGCCACTGACCCAGTCGTCGCCGCCACGGCCGTAGAGCGTATCGTTGCCGGCGAGGCCTTGAACGGCGTCCGATCCTGTGCTCCCGGCCCGGGTGTCATCGCCCGAGGTTCCGGTCACCGCCGCATAGCCGACCGGCGGCGTCGGCTCGCCACTCGGAGGCGGCGGCGGAGGCGGCGGCGGCGGCGGTGGCGGCGGCGGCGGCGGCGGTGGCGGCGGCGGCGGCGGCGGTGGCGGGGGTGGCGGGGGTGGTGGCGGGGGTGGCGGAGAGCCGCTGGTGATGAAGTTGGCGGCGCCCAGGCTGCCGGCCGAAATGCCGGTCAGGGTCACCGCGCTGCCGTCAGCAAAGGTCACCTTGGCGCCGGCCGCCAGCTGGCTGATGGCCGTGTAGCCACCGAAGGCCGTGACATCAATCAGGTCCACCCCGAGCTCGAAGTCGGCGATGGTGTTGGTCGCCCCGTCGCCGGTGCTCATCACGAAGACATCGGCCCCCGTCCCACCGGTGAGCGAATCCTGGCCGGCGGCGCCGATCAGGATGTCGTCGCCGTCACCGCCGAAGAGCCTGTCGTTGCCGACCCCGCCCTCAAGCTTGTCCGAACCGCCCAGGCCGTTGAGCGTATCGTTGCCGTCGAGGCCCTGGATGATCTCGTTGCGTCCGTCGCCGCTGAGCGTATTGGCGCCGATCGTGCCGGTCAGAGTGCGGTCGTAGACCGGACCTGAAGGCGGCGGCGGCGGCGGCGGAGGCGGCGGCGGCGGCGGCGGAGGGGGCGGCGGCGGCGGCGGCGGCGGAGGGGGCGGCGGCGGCGGCGGCGGCGGCGGAGGCGGCGGAGGCGGCGGCGGAGGCGGCGGAGGCGGCGAGGTCCCGGTGATGAAGTTGGCCGAGCTCAGGCTGCCGGCCGAAATGCCGGTCAGGGTCACCGCGCTGCCGTCGGCGAAGGTCACCTTGGCGCCGGCCGCCAGCTGGCTGATGCCGGTGTAGGCCCCGAAGGCGCTGATATCGATGAGATCCACGCCAAGCTGGAAGTCGGCGATGGTGTTGGTCGTGCCATCACCGGTCCCCATCACGAAGACGTCGGCGCCGGCGCCACCCGTCAGGGTGTCCTGGCCCGCGCCGCCGACGAGGATGTCGTCGCCGTCGCCGCCGTTCAGCCTGTCGTTGCCGGCTCCGCCTTCCAGTCGGTCGTTCCCGCCCAGACCATTGAGGGTGTCGTTGCCGTCGAGGCCCTGGATGAGATCGTGACGCTCATCGCCGTTGAGGGTGTTGGCCCCGGCCGTGCCGGTCAGAGTGCGGTCGTAGACCGGACCTGAAGGCGGCGGCGGCGGAGGCGGCGGAGGCGGTGGTGGCGGAGGCGGAGGCGGTGGCGGCGGGGGCGGCGGAGGCGGAGGCGGCGGAGGGGGCGGCGGCAGGCCAAGGAAGCTGGCGTCCGTAACCGTGTCAGCCGTCACGCCGCTCAGGCGGAAGGTCCCGCCGCCGGTGACGGTGATCAGGGTGTCGGCGCCGTCCTGGGCCTTGGAATAGGCGCCGAAGCCGGTGACATCGATCCTGTCGCTGCCGACCGTGAAGTCAGTGATGGTATCGGCGCCGCCGTCGGCGGTGGCGATGAAGGTGTCGACCCCCGCGCCGCCGGTCAGCAGATCCGCGCCCGCGCCACCGGTGATGACGTCGTCGCCATCACCGCCTTCAATCCAGTCGTCGGCGTCCAGTCCGTTCAGGGTGTCGTTGCCGCCGAGCCCCTGAATGTGGTCGCGCCCGGCCGTGCCATTCAGCGTCTGGGCCGTGCCGTCACCGTTGATGTCGTTGAAGATAGGCGGCGGAGGCGGAGGAGGCGGAGGAGGCGGCGGTGGCGGCGGCGGCGGCGGCGGAGGCGGAGGCGCGGCGTTCGAGACAAAGCTGGCGCCTGTCACCGTCGAGGCGGTGATCCCGATCAGGCGAACGGTCACGCCGCTGGTCAGGGTGACGAGGGCGTCGGCGCCGTCCTGGACGACGCTCTGGTACTGGCCAAAGGCGGTGTCGTCGATCAGGTCGGTTCCGACCTGGAAATCGGTGATGATGTCGGTTCCGGATCCGAGCCCGAAAATGAATCGGTCAGCGCCGGCGCCGCCGGTCAGGGTGTCAATGCCGCCGCCACCCGTCAGGGAATTCCCGACCGCGTTGCCGTAAAGGAAGTCCGAGCCGCTGCCACCGATGGCGTTCTCGATCACCGCGCCCCTGGCGACGGCGACGTTACCGACCAGGTTCACGCCGTTGTGGGTCCCGACGCTCGAGAAATTGCCCTGGCGCAGGTCGATGACCTGATCGTTCGCGTAGCCCGAGAAATCAAAGGTGTCGTTGCCGCCGGCATCCCAGACGGCGAACACCAGCCGCGTCGACGCGCTGGTGGCGATGAACCAGGGTCGATCGGCGTTGGAGTTGAAGCCGTAGACCGTGTCGCCGGTGCGCGTGGTCGTGTTGACGCCATAGGTCCGCTGGGCGGCGGCGATATCGTCCAGCATGAGGGTGGCGGGATAGGACGGGCCGAAATAGGCGCCGGTGCTGTCCTCGGTGAAGTAGCTCATCACCGTGTACTGGTGGCTGTCCTCATAGTACTCGGCCGAGGTGGCGTACTCGAAGTCGATCTCCGGGTCGGCGTTGTAGGCCCCCGGGTGCGAGAAGCCGATGGCATGGCCGATCTCGTGGACCAGCGTCAGCATGCCGTAGTTGCCGATCTGCGGATTGGCCCCCGTTCCCGAGTTCTTCACCCACACGTCGCCGCCGCTGGGGTTCAGGCTGGGCAGGTAGGCGAAGGCCGCCGAGCCGTCCGCGCCGCCGGTGAAGGCCCCGAACAGCATGATCGTGGAAGCGTCACTGGTGTAGGCCGCCTCCCCGCTCGTGCCGGTCCCGTTGCGGACAAAGACCACATTGGAGACATCCGACCAGGCCGCCAGCGCCAGCAGGGTGGCGTTGATCTGCGCTTCGTTGAAGCGGACGAACCCGGTCGTATCCGACGGCATGCTGGCCGGCGCCGAGGCGCGGAAGCCAAAGGTCACAATGCTGGGCGCGCCGCCCCAGTAGGGGTCGTCCCAACGATTGTCGACGTCGGCGACGCCGGGCTGGAAATAGAAGTCGTTCCAGGAGGCGTAGGTGCGGTTCAGGTGAAAGGCCGCCTGATCGATCGACTTGGAGACCTTGCCGTTCGGCCCCACGCCGCCGCGATCGTCGGCGTTCAGGAAGCCGGTCGGATCATTGCTGACAGCATTGCCACCATTCGGAATGGAGACAGTCTTGTCGTCGCCGCCCGCGCCGCCGGCGCACGCCGCGCAGCCGCAGACCAGCTGGGGGCCCGAGTCGCTGAACTTGCTGATGGTGAGATCGCCCAGGGCGTCGATATGGCCCACGGCGGTATAGGTGGCGCCTTCGATCAGCCAGGCGCGGGTCATGAGGGCGGTGTCCGTGGTCTCGGCGACCGTGGCGTCGTCACCGATGTCGCCAAAGCCGGTGAGCAGGTCGGTTTCGCCGAAACCCTCAACGCCAATTCGGTAACCCATGCAGTCCTCGCCAACGACCCGGCATCGCGCCGAAATGGCCCCGGACGCCTGCAATCCTATGTGGATCGAGCCGGCGCGGGGGCAAGTTGAGCCCAGGCGGACTCGACCGAGCCCGATACCCTAGTGTCTGCTATAATGCCAGACCGGTGAAGCGGCCATGAAAAGTGACGCTTAACGGGCGTCCACGCAGACGGGTCGCGGACGGACGTCGCGACCCGGCGCCGATGTCCGGGCAAGGTCGATCCCGCACGGGCCAGGCATGACAAAAGTCATCAAGCCCGCGGCGTGCTGCTGCAGGGCGCCTACAGCAACCAGCCGCCATCCTCTTTCGGCGGCTCGGCCGGCATCGGGCTTGGCAGTCCGATGAAGTCGGCCGCTGACAGACTGGTCGAGAGCACGCCGGTCAGGATGACGTAGCCACCGTCGGCGAAGACGATCTTCGCCCCGGCCGCCAGCTGGCTGATCGAGCTGTAGACGCCAAAGGCGCTTTGGTAGCGGGAAAACCGGGGCCGCAAAAGGGGCGGCGGCCGCCTAACGCGCGAACTTCTGGAACTTGATCCGGTGCGGGATCAGGCTGTCGACGCCGAGGCGGCGCTTCTTGTCCTCTTCGTACATCTCGAAGTTCCCCTCGAACCATTCCACATGGCTGTCGCCCTCAAAGGCGAGGATGTGGGTGGCGAGGCGGTCGAGGAACCAGCGGTCGTGGCTGATGACCACGGCGCAGCCGGCGAAGCCTTCCAGCGCCTCTTCGAGGTTCTGCAGGGTCTCGATGTCCAGATCGTTGGTCGGCTCATCGAGCAGGATAAGGTTGCCGCCGGTGGCCAGCGTCTTGGCCAGGTGGACGCGGTTGCGCTCACCGCCCGACAGCAGCCCGACCTTCTTCTGCTGGTCGCCGCCCTTGAAGTTGAAGCTGCCGACGTAGGCTCTGGAGTTCAGCTCGCGCTTGCCGACCATCATCACGTCGGTGCCGCCGCTGATCGCCTGCCAGACGGTGTGGTTGGGGTCGAGGTCGTCGCGGCTCTGGTCGACGTAGGCCAGCTTGACCGTCTCGCCGACCTTCACGGTGCCGGCGTCCGGCTTTTCCTGGCCGGTGATCAGCTTGAACAGGGTCGACTTGCCGGCCCCGTTGGGACCGATGACGCCGACGATGCCGTTCGGCGGCAGGCGGAAGGTCAGGCCCTTGAACAGCACCTTGTCGCCGTATTCCTTCTCCAGGTCGGTGACCTCGAGGACGACGTTGCCGAGGCGCGGGCCGGGCGGGATCTGGATGACCGCGTGGGTCTGGGCCTGGCGGCTGTTTTCCTGTTCGCGGACCATCTCGTCATAGGCGGCCAGACGGGCCTTGGACTTGGCCTGGCGGGCCTTGGCGCCCGAACGCACCCATTCCAGTTCGCGGGTCAGGGCGCGCTGGCGGGACTCGGACTCGGACTGCTCCTGCACGACGCGCTTGGTCTTGGCCTCCAGCCAGCCCGAGTAGTTGCCCTCGAAGGGGATGCCCTTGCCGCGGTCCAGTTCCAGGGTCCACTTGGTCACCTGGTCAAGGAAGTAGCGATCGTGGGTGACCAGGATGACGCAGCCCGGGAAAGCCTCCAGGTGATGCTGCAGCCAGGCCACGGACTCGGCGTCCAGGTGGTTGGTCGGTTCGTCGAGCAGCAGCATGTCGGGCTTGCTGAGCAGCAGGCGGGCCAGGGCCACGCGGCGCTTCTCACCGCCCGACAGCTGGGTCACGCCGCTGTCGTTGGGCGGACAGCGCAGGGCGTCCATGGCCATCTCGATGCGGCTGTCGATGTCCCAAAGGTCGCCGGCGTCGATCTTTTCCTGGAGGGCGGTCATCTCCTCCATCAGCTCGTCGGTGTAGTTCTCGCCCATCTCGGCGGCGACGGCGTTGAAGCGGTCGAAGATGGTCTTTTCTTCGCACCAGGCGATGACGTTTTCCCAGACGGTCTTGCTGTCATCCAGGTGCGGCTCCTGCTCCAGGTAGCCGCGCTTGATGCCGTCGGCGGCCTTGGCCTCGCCGCCGAATTCCTTGTCGATACCGGCCATGATCTTCAGCAGGGTGGACTTGCCCGAGCCGTTGACCCCGACCACGCCGATCTTGGCGTCCGGATAGAAGGACAGCCAGATGTTCTCGAAAATCTTCTTGCCGCCAGGAAACGCCTTGGTCAGGCCCTGCATCTGGAAAATGTATTGAGCAGCCATGGGGGCGCGCGATCCGGGTCGAAAAGGATGGGGAGTTGGGCGCGGGATGTAGCGACCGCGAGGGGCGAAGGCAATGGCGCCGCCATGTTGCGGCCCTCATGTTGGTTACGAAATTGGAACGTGATGCGGGGCCGGTTCCGTGGAATCTCTGGGCCTGCCCGCCAACAGGATGACGACGCCCATGCACCGCCCAGCCCTTGCCACCCTGGCGCTGACCCTGATCGCCGGGGCCGCTCTGGCCGCGCCACCCTCCGGGGACATGGTCTTCCTGCAGGGCGACTGGCAGCTGCCGGGCCGTCAGGGCCAGGTTCTGAGCATTTCCGGTGGAACCGGAAAGCTGGCGGCCGTCGACGCCGCCGCCGCCAAGGCGGGCTATGCCGTAGGCGATATCCTCGTTCAGGGCCTGACCTACGAAAGCGTCACCCGCTTCAACGACGGCCGCCGCACCCTGAGCTACACGGGCGTCTGCCGGTCGCGCGGCGACAAGGGGGCCTGGACCGTGGCGGACTGCCGGCTGCAGGTGGCCCTGCCGGGTGAAGCCGGCCCGGCCGTGCTGAGTGCGACACCGTCGTTCCGGTTGATCGCGGGCCAGCAGAGCAGCTGGGGTATCAAGCCGGTCCTGGCCGGCGCGCCGAAGGTCAAGGCGGCGCCGGGCGACGCCAGACCCAGGGTCGCGGAGACGAGCTCACAGGTTCCGAAGGCTCCCGGCAATCCGCCCGCGCCGCCGGCGCCGCCGGAAGATCCCAACGACACCTGGGCCCGGCGCAGCATGAGCCCCGAGGAGCTGGCCGCCCAGGACGCCGGCACCCGTCGTCTGAACGCCGACATCACCGCCCGCAACGCCGCCATCGAGGCGCGCAACCGCCAGTCCGACGCCGCCTTCAAGGCCGCCCAGGCCGCCCGCGACGCCGAGATCGCGGCCAACCAGGCCGCCCACGCCCGGGAAATAGCCGCCTACGAAGCCCGCCTCGCCGCCCGCGCGGCCGCCATCGCCAAGGCCCGGGCCGACTGGGAAGCGGCGGTGAAGGCCTGCAAGGCCGGCGACAAGACAAAGTGCGCCCAGCCGAAATGACCTGACGGTCTGAGGCATCGAAGTCACCCCTGTTGTGCAACCGCTGACGCGGCGCGGGGCCCGTCGCAACCGGCCGCGCGAGACGGATTGTCGCCAACCATCCGTTCGGGGCAATCTGCACACATTCCAGTCGGAGGCGGCCCTGCGCCCATCGCTTGATCTTGTCCTGTCGCTCAGCTTCGCCGGCGGGGTGCTGCTGCTGATCTGGCTGGCCAGCGCCTGGTGGCGCGGCGCCTTTCCGTTCGGCTGAGAAAAGTCTTCGGCCAGCCTGAGCCGATTTCCCCTGTAGTCTCAACGCGTACAAGAAACCGACGCGAAACCGACGAGAAGTCGTCGCAGGCCCTTCGCCAAAGCATCGTCAGTCGGCGCTAGCCCCACGCCGTCGGCGGGCAGCAAAATCGCGCCCGTGTTTTGGGGATAGACCATCATGAAACGCCAACTCGCGCTGGGCGTCAGCGCGCTCGCCCTCTGCCTGGCCTCCACCGCCTTCGCCGCGGATGAGGCCCCGATCGCCACCGCGGGCGAAGTCGAGGCCCTGATCATCTATGGCCAGGGCCAGAGCCGTCAGGTCCAGACCGTCGATGAGGCCCAGATGGCCCAGGCCGTCGCCGGTGTCAGCCCGCTGAAGGTGGTCGACCTTCTGCCCGGCGTCACCTTCCAGTCGGCCGATCCCTTCGGCGCCTACGAATGGTCGACCCGCATCACCATCCGCGGCTTCAACCAGAACCAGCTGGGCTTCACCCTCGACGGCGTGCCGCTCGGCGACATGAGCTACGGCAACCACAACGGCCTGCACATCAGCCGCGCCATCGCCGGTGAGGACATCGGCCGGGTCGAGCTGTCGCAAGGGGCCGGCTCGCTGGCCGTCGCCTCCAGCTCCAATCTCGGCGGCACCCTGCAGTTCTTCTCCCGCGATCCCTCGGACGTCTTCGCCGCCCAGCTGAACGGCACGGTCGGCTCCGACCAGATGCACCGGGTCTTCGCCCGCCTCGAGAGCGGTGAGCTGTCGGCCCTCGGCAACCTGCGCGGCTATGTCTCCATCGCCGACCAGCAGACCGACAAATGGAAAGGCGGCGGCGAGCAGAAGCAGCGGCAATACGACGTCAAGCTGGTGCTGCCGATCGCCGAGGACGCCGCCCTGACCGGCTTCTACAGCCATTCCGAACGCCGCGAGCAGGACTACCAGGACCTGTCGCTGGAGATGATCGGCCGCCTGGGCCGCGATTGGGACAACACCCAGCCGAACTGGGCTCTCGCGGTCGCCGCCGCCCGGGCCTACAACACCGGCACGCCCCTCCCCGCCCCCTTCGCCACCGTCGATGACGCCTACTACGCCGGGGCCGGCGTCCGCGACGACGACCTCTTCCGGCTCAGCTTCGACACCCCGCTGGGTGAAGGCCTGCGCCTGTCGCTGAACGCCTACAACCACACCAACGAGGGCCAGGGCCTGTGGTACACGCCCTATGTCCCCAGCCCGGGCTTCGGAACCGTCGGCTCGACCGCCGCGCCGCTGTCGATCCGCACCACCGAGTACGACATCGACCGCAAGGGCCTGTTCGCCAACCTGACCTGGGAAATCGGAAGCCACACCGTCTCGGCCGGGGTCTGGACCGAGAACAACGCCTTCAACCAGGCGCGTCGCTTCTATGCGGAGACCGCGGCCGCCCCGACGCGCGACCCGCTGGACTTCCAGTCCAACCCCTTCTTCACCCAGTGGGAATACGCCTTCGACACCACCACCACCCAGATCTACCTGCAGGACGTCTGGGCCATCACCGAGACCCTGAAGATCAACTTCGGGTTCAAGGCCCTGGAGGTCGAGAGCGACGTCAGCACCATCTTCGTCTCCAACCCGGCCCGCACCCTCAGCGGCGACATCAACTCCAGGGACAGCTTCCTGCCGCAGGTCGGCTTCGTCTATGAGCCGACGGACGGACTTGAGGTGTTCGGCGGCTATACCGAGAACATGTCGGCCTTCGTCGCCGCCGCCACTTCCGGCCCCTTCGCCAGCCAGACCCAGTCGGTCGTCGACTATGTCTCCAGCGCGCTGGAGCCGGAAACCTCGAAAACCGTCGAGCTGGGCCTGCGCTATCAGAACGACCGGTTCCAGGGCGTGGCGGCCTTCTACTACGTCACCTTCGACAATCGCCTGCTGAACGCCAGCACGGCGGCCCCCATCCTCGGCCTGCCGGCGGTGCTGTCGAACGTCGGCTCGGTCGAGACCAAGGGCATCGAGCTGGGCGGTGAGTACGAGATCACCGACAACCTCTCGCTCTACGCCTCCTACACCTACAACGACTCCCAGTATGAGGATGACGTCCTGTCCTCGACCGGCGTGGTCGAGATGGCGACGGCCGGCAAGACGGTGGTCAACAGCCCCAAGAACCTGTTCAAGGCCGAGCTCTCCTATGAACAGGGCGGCTTCTTCAGCGCCCTGTCGCTCAGCTACACGGGCGAACGCTTCTACAGCTATGAGAACGTCGGCCAGGTCGATGCCACAACCGTCGCCGACCTGACCCTCGGCTACCGCTTCGAAGGTGGCTGGATGGAAGGGCTCGAGGTGCAGGGCAACATAACCAACCTGTTCGACGAGGACTACATCTCGACCATCGGCTCGGGCGGCTTCGTGGCCCGCGACCCGACCGGCACGGCCCAGACCGTGCTGACGGCGCCGCCGCGCCAGTTCTTCCTCAGTGTCAAGAAAGCCTTCTGATCGGTTCCTCCGCCGACGGATCGGGCCGGGAGGTGACTCCCGGCCCTTTTTTTGGACCATTGCCGGGCGGGCCGGGGACGGGCTTTACTGACCGCCTCACCGGGAAAGCCCTATGCGCACCGCCATCATTCTCGCCCTTGCCGCCGCCCTGCCGCTCTCGGCCGCCGCTGCCCAGCCCGCCGGCCGCCATGTCGAGGCGGTGAGCGGCTACATCGCCCGCGCCGAGGCCTTGGATGGCAGGATCGGCGCGATCCTGCGCGCCGATCCCACCGCCCTCGATCAGGCGAGAGAGGCCGACCGCCGGTCCGGCTCGCGCGGCATGCCGCCGCCGCTGAACGGCAAGGCCATCCTGATCAAGGACAACATCGACGTCGCCGGCCTGCCCAACACCGGCGGCTCCCTGGCGCTCAAGGACAACGTCCCCCGGCGGGACGCGCCGCTGGTCGCCCGCCTGCGCGAGGCGGGCGTCGTCATCCTCGGCAAGTCCAACCTGTCGGAATGGGCCAACATCCGCTCCTCGGACTCGGTCAGCGGCTGGAGCGCCGTCGGCGGCCAGACCCGCAATCCCTATGACCCGGCCCGCAGCCCCTGCGGCTCCTCCTCCGGTTCCGGCGCGGCGGTGGCGGCGGGACTGGCCTGGGCCGCCATCGGCACCGAGACCGACGGCTCGATCACCTGCCCGGCGGCGGTCAGCGGCCTGGTCGGCCTGAAGCCCACGGTCGGCCTCGTCTCCCGCACCGGCGTCATCCCGATCAGCGCCAGCCAGGACACCGCCGGCCCGATGACGACCAGCGTCCAGGACGCCGCCGCCCTGCTCGGCGCCATGGCCGGCTCCGATCCGGCC
>JBILYE010000352.1:0-2651 GCA_044377925.1 Caulobacter sp.
AAGCTCGCTCACCTGCAGCGCGGAACGGCCGAGTCTACGATACTTCATGAGGCTGATCCGATGTCTGGCTAACTAGGGCGCGCGAAGGGTCGGGCCGGTCACGAGGGGCTCGCTCGAATCCGCCACGCAGTAGCGGACGAGGCGCTGGGCGTGATCCGACAAAGTCTTGTAGTCCTCGTAGCTGATGCCCGGGACGATCGGTTCCCGGAACCAGGGGGCGTAGAACTCGAGATTGGGAATGGCCCGAATGGCGTTGGAGATATTGGGTGTGCCGCCGTGCCAGGCGCGCACGTCCCGCACCATGATCGCCCCGGCCGGCGCCGGACAAACCGTGCTCAGCCGCATCCATTCCGGCTCTTCATCGAGGCTGGGGATGGGGGTGCGGGAATGCTGGGTGCCGGGAATCTGCCGCGTCGGACCGTTCAGGCGGGTGACGTCCTGGGGCAGGAAATTCACGCAGACATAGGGACAGGGCAGGTCCCGGATGGTGACCTGGCCACGCGGGTCGTGAAAGGCGCTGAACGGCGTTGTCGCGCTGCTTTGCCAGTCGCGGACGTCGGAATGCAGCGGCTGATATTGCACCGCGCCGGGCAGGCAGAAGTCGCCGCTTGCCGCCCGCAGCGAATAGTCGGCGGATCCGAAAATGGCGGTGACCAGATCCGTGACCGCGGGAATGTCGAGCAGCATGCGCCATTCGGGCCGGTGTAGCTGGCTACGGGTCAGGCTTGAACCGCCGAAGGAATAGCGATGGGAGCCCCGGTTGCCGGCGCTTTGCGGGTCCAGCGCAAGGATCTCGGAAATCACCGAGGCGCAACCCTGCGCCAGGATGTCGGTCTCTTCGGAGTTCAGCACATTGGCCATGACCACGAAGCCGTCGCGGCGGAAGAGCTCGACCGCGTGGGCGGTGTCGCGTGGCTCGAGAATATCCAGCCCGCGGATGCCGTTGTTGGCTTCCAGGTGCGCCCGCAGGGCGGCGACCTCGGCCGTGTCGGCCCACGCTTCGTCGGGGGCGGGCTGAATTCTGTTCGCATTCGTCATCCTGATCTCCGGACTTTATGTGCGGCGGCGTCAATCGGTGATGGGGTCAGGGGCTGTCTTGCCGCGCCCGAGCGCCGCCGCGATCTGATCGTGGCGAACGCGGCTGATGTTGTAGGAAACGAAGATGACCAGGGCGACGACCGCGATCACCGCCGCCACCGGGCCCCAGATCATGACCAGCCTCGCCTGCATTTCAGGGGCAAGACCCGCCCCGGCCGCCTGGGCGATACCCTTGGGAAAGCGCACGAGGTCGAGGGCCAGGCCGGCGAGCATGACGCCGATGCCGGAGGCCGCCTTCTGGCCGAAGCCGAGGCCCGCGAAATACAGGCCCTCGCGACGCCGGCCGAACAGCATTTCATGTTCGTCGGCCGCGTCGGCCATCATGGAGGGATAGGCGACCGAGACGAGACCGATGCCGATGCCCGCCATGCCGGAGTTCAGCTGCATCGGCAGCAACGCGGCGTCCCCCAGCGGCAGATATAGACCAGCGAGCATGGAGCCCTGGACGATGATCCAGTTGGCGATCAGCAGGCCGAAGCCGAGAATGACGACGTACTTCTTCTCCATGAATTTCTGGAGGGTCGGCGCCGCCGCGATGCCCATGAGCATGCCCAGAAGATAGGCGTAACCGATGAACTGGATCAGCTCGCTCTTGATGCGCCAGACGAAGACGAACGCGTGGTTGTTGAGGCTGGCGTTCAGGCCCATGGCCGTGAACAGGATGACCGCCGAGAAGAACAGAATGCGGAACGACCGGTTGCGGAAGATTTCCGCGACTTCGCCGGGCAGCCGCTTCCACAGCGCCGAGCGAACCGGCTCCGGCTGCGGCAGGCCGGCGGCGTAGCGCCAGACGCCCAGGCAGCAGATGGTCAGGCAAACCAGCAGCAGGCCGGCCACTGACCAGCCGAAACCGGGGTAGCCGTCGGGCTTTTGCAGGCCGCCGTCGGCGAAGAACATCGAATAGCCCACGGCGGTGACGGCCACGGCCGTCATGATCCCCGCGGTAGCGCGGTACATGACCAGACTGGTTCGCCCGCCGTAGTCCGTAGCCATCTCCGCCCCCAACGCCACGTAGGGGACCTGGAACAGGGAAATGGCGCTCCGCGAAGCAACCGACATGACGGCCAGCCATCCGAACAGCGCCAGCTGATCCAGGCCGGACGGCGGGGAGAACAGCAGGCCCACGGACAAGGCCACCATCGGCGTCGCCAGGATCATGACGGGCAGCCGGCGGCCCAGTCTGGACTTCAGGCTGTCGGACCATGAGCCGATGACGGGATCCACCGCCGCATCTGCCGCCAGCCCCACCGCCAGGGCCGCTCCGACCAGCGACCCGGACAAACCGAGGACGGCCGAATAGTAGAAAAAGATGAAGGCCACCGCGGCGTCAAAGCCACCGCTCTGTCCGGCCTGACCCAGGCTGAAGGCCAGTTTTACCAGCAAGGGTGGCTTGAGGGCCGATGCCTCGGCGGCTTGGGTCGGTGCTTCAACGTTGGGCAACGGCTATGCGTCCGGGCATTGGAGTGAAGGGCAGTCGGCAAGGTGCATGAGAAACCCCTCAACAGGCTTTGCGCAAGGCGGCTCGGAGGCCTGAGTCCCGGCGGCGCATTCGC
>JBILYE010000353.1:0-2602 GCA_044377925.1 Caulobacter sp.
TCACCGAGGAACTGGCGGCCTGGGACAAGGCCAACCCGGATACGCCGTCGGCGCCCTACGCGGTCAACCAGATCGTCCACCGGACCAACAACCGGCTCGAGGAGGACATCGAGATGTGCGCCAAGTACAAGGCGCCGATCATGATCACCTCGCTGGGGGCCCGCGAGGACGTGAACAACGCCGTCCACGCCTGGGGCGGCATCACCCTGCATGACGTCATCGACAACCGCTTCGCCCACAAGGCGGTCGAGAAGGGCGCCGATGGCCTGATTCCCGTCGCCGCCGGCGCCGGCGGCCATGCCGGCGGTCTGTCGCCGTTCGCCCTCATCCAGGAGATCCGCGAGTGGTTCGACGGGCCGGTGGCCCTGTCCGGCTCGATCGCCAACGGCAAATCGATCCTGGCCGCCCAGGCCATGGGCGCCGACCTCGCCTACATCGGTTCGGCCTTTATCGCGACCCAGGAAGCGCGGGCGCAGCAGGGCTACAAGGACATGATCGTCTCCAGCGCCGCCGACGATATCGTCTATTCCAACCTTTTCACCGGCGTGCACGGCAACTACCTGCGCCCGTCGATCGTGGCGGCGGGCCTCGACCCCGACAACCTGCCGCAAAGCGATCCGTCGAAGATGAACTTCGGCTCGGGCGGCAACCAGGAAGCCAAGGCCTGGCGCGACATCTGGGGCTGCGGCCAGGGCATCGGCGCAGTCAAGGACATCCCGACTGTCGCCGACATGGTCGCCCGCCTGTCGGCCGAGTACGAGGCCGCCAAAGCCGAGTTGGCCGCAAAGACCGCGCTGACTGCCGGGGCCGCCATGGCGTTGGCGGCGGAGTAGTCCTTGGCGAGGGCTCCCGACGCCCTAATTCGAAGTTAGAGGGATCCTTCCATGCTGCAATACATCGTCGCCTACATCGCCGCTGCCGTGGTCTTCGTGGCGGTGGACTTCGTCTGGCTCGCCTTCATCGCCCAGAAGCTCTACCAGCGGGAACTCGGGCCGCTGTTGCTCGAGAAGCCGCTGATGAGCGCGGCGGTGCCCTTCTACCTGCTGTACCTGGTCGGGGCCGTCTACTTCGGCACCCGGCCGGGTCTGGAGGCCGGGTCATGGACCGTGGCCCTGCTCAACGGGGCCTTCTTCGGCCTCGTCGCCTATGCCACCTATGACCTGACCAACATGGCGACGCTCAAAGGCTTCAGCTGGACTGTGGTCGCCGCCGATCTGGCCTGGGGAACCTTCATCACCGCCACCATTGCGACGGCTGGGTATTTCGCGGCGAACGCCGTCAAAGGCTAGGCGTACGTCGCGGCAAGGTCGCATCCTCCCGTTTCCGGAGGATGCCAGATGATCAAGATCTCTTTCTGCCTGACCCGCCTGCCGCACCTGACGCGTGAGGAATTCCAGACCTACTGGCGAGAGACCCACGCCCCGCTCGTTGCTGAGCGGGCCGAGCTCCTGAAGATCCGCCGCTACGTCCAGAGCCACAGCCTGCCCGATGAGGCTTTCGCCGCCCTGGCCGCGAGCCGGGCCGGACCGCCGGCCTACGACGGGGTGGCCGAGCTGTGGTGGGACCGCATCGAGGATATGGGCAGCGACGACCCGGCCGTGCGCAAGGCCGGCCTCGAATTGCTGGAAGACGAGCGCAGGTTCATCGACCTGGCGAAGTCACCGGTTTTTCTCGTTGAAGAAAAGCAGATCGTCTGAGGGCGCAGCCAAACCGGCGCGACCCCCTTGCGAAGCCTCGGCCCTCGAATGCTAGAAGGCTACAGGGCCCGGTTGGCCTTTCGGGGGCGAACGCGTGATCATCGGTATCGATCTGGGAACCACCAACTCGGCGGTCGCGGTCTGGCGCGACGGTCAGGCGGAGCTGATTCCCAACAGTCTGGGTCACCGGCTGACGCCCTCGGCGGTCAGTGTCGATGAGGCCACCGACAGCATCCTGGTTGGACTGGCGGCGCGCGAGCGGCAGTCGACCCATGCCAAACTGACGGCCACGGCTTTCAAACGCTACATGGGTTCCAGCCGCACCACCCGGCTGGGCAAGAAGTCGTTTACGCCCGAGGAACTGTCGGCCCTGGTGCTGAAGAGCCTGAAAGCCAACGCAGAGGCCTATCTGGGCCAGCCGGTCACCGAGGCGGTGATCACCGTGCCGGCCTATTTCAACGACAAGCAGCGCAAGGCTACGCGGCGGGCCGGGGAACTGGCGGGCCTGAAGGTCGAGCGGCTGTTGAACGAACCGACGGCGGCGGCCCTCGCCTACGGCATCCATGAACTGGATAACGAGGCGCGGTTCCTGGTTTTCGACCTGGGTGGCGGCACCTTTGACGTCTCGGTGCTCGAACTGTTCGAGGGGGTCATCGAGGTCCGCGCCTCGACCGGCGACAACCACCTGGGTGGGGAAGACTTCAACCAGCTGCTGATCAACATGTTCTGGACGCAGGCAGCCGGCGACTGGGCCAGCGACCGGACCGAACAGGTGCTGATCGAGCGTCTGCGCGAGGCGGCCGAGCGGGCCCGGCGCGGTCTGACCGACAGCAGCACGGTGACCATGTCGGTGACCTGGAAGGACGCGATCCGCGAGGTCGAGATCACCGCCGACGCCTTCGAGG
>JBILYE010000354.1:0-2596 GCA_044377925.1 Caulobacter sp.
TGCGCCGTGACCAGCTGGACGCCCAGGAAGAGGGCTACGACACCCAGCTGCAGCTGATGGCCGCCGCCGGCCTGAAGCTCGACGCCAAGTTCAAGTCGATGGAAGTCCTCAAGAGCGACATCAAATCCCTGCTCGGCCAGGCCGACGCCCAGCAGCAGCAGGAGATCAACCGGCTGGTGGCGGTGTTCACGGCCATGAAGGCCAAGGATGCGGCGGCCCAGTTCCGGGTGCTGGACGACAGCGTCCGCCTGCCCATCGCCTCGAAGATGAAAGAGCGCACCCTGGCCGCGATCCTCGCCCAGATGCCGCCGACCGAGGCCAAGCAGGTGACCGAGGCGCTGGCCAAGCGCTTCACGGAGAACGCCGCCATCCTGGCCGGCAAGCAGGCCCTGGCCCCCGAGCCGGTCAAGACCGCCGAGGCGCCACCCGCGCCGGAGCCGAAGGCCGCCACGCCGCCGGCCAAGATTCCGGCCAAGGCGCCCGTCAAGCCGCGCCCCAAGGCCAAGCCGCCGACCCAGGCCGCCGTCACGCCGAAGGCCGCGCCGACCCCGGCTCAGCCGGACGCCAAGCCGCCCGAGAAGGCCGGCTAGGATGAACCTTCGCCGGACCCTTCGTTCCGGCGTTGCGGCCGCCTGCATCATGGGCGTCGCCGCACCGACCACCTATGCCCTGCCGGCCTATGCCGCCCGGCCGGCCCTGGATGTCCGTGTCGCCCAGGCAAAGACCTTCACCCGGCTGGAGTTTCAATGGGCCGGCGGCGCGCGGGTCACCTCGCGGCGGGATGGCGACAAGCTGATCCTGCGGTTCAGCCGGGACGCAAACCCCGACATCGGCATGCTCCGGGCCACCCCGCCCAAATGGGTGAAGGCCGTCGAGGCCCGTCACGTCGGCGGCGTCCTCGAGATGGTGCTGACGCTCGAGCCGGAAGCCGAGGCCAAGATCGGCCAGGCCGACGGCGCCACCTTCGTCAACATCATTGAAAAGAAGGCCCCCGAGGCGCCGGCCGAGCCGCCGCCGCCCGAAGTCGCCACCACCGACGCGGCGCCGCGTCCAAACCCGGCGCCGGCGGGCGGTGTCGTTCCCGTCTCTGTCGACGCCACGGCGGCCGTCACCCGCATGCGCTTCGATTGGGCCGCCCCCGTCGGGGCCGCCGTCTTCCGGCGTGGCGAGGCCGTCTGGGTCGTCTTCGACGCGGCGGCAAAGCTCAACACCGCCAGACTTCCGGCCACCGGCGAGCGCTATCGCAAGCTCCAGGCCCTGAACGGTCAGGGCTATGTAGCCCTGCGGATGGTGGTGGCCCGCAACATCCCGGTCGCCGTCGCCGGTGAAGGCTCCAGCTGGACCCTGACCCTGGGCGGCAACGCCGCGTCCACCCGCGACGTTGGCGGGGGCACGGTGACCGTCAGCCGCGATCCCGAACATGCCGGCCTCACCGCCGCCATGGCCGGCGCCGGCCGTCCCGTCTGGGTCGATGACCCGGCTGTCGGCGACCGGCTGGCCGTGGTGCCGGCCCTGGCCCCGGCCAAGGGCCTGGCCGCGCGGCGGGACTTCGTCGACCTCTCGATGCTGCCGACCCTGCAGGGCCTGGCCATGGAGGCCTATGCACCGGGCCTCTCCATGGCCGTCGAAGGCGATCTGGTTCGCATCGGCAAGGGCTCCGGAATGGCGCTGTCGCCGGCGTGGGCCGGCGGCGAGACCGTTGTCGCCGAGGCAGAGCTTGGTGCGCCGACCCGGGCCTCGATGCCGGCGCTGATCGGCGACGACTGGGCCAGGACCCAGGGCGATCACGGCTTCATGCACCGCTATGACCAGCTGATGGATGCGGCCGCCATCGAGACCCAGAAGGGCTCCGACGCCCCGACCGAGGCCCGCATGGCCCTTGCTCGCTTCCTGATCGGCAGTGAGCTGTCCTACGAGGCCATCGGCGTGCTCAACGCCGCCGCCCGTTCGCGCGAGACCCTGATGGGCGACGCCGAATTCCGTGGCCTGCGGGGCATTGCCCGGGCCATGGCCGGGCGACTGAAAGAGTCCGACAGCGACCTGTCGGTGGCCATTCTGGCCGACGATCCGTCCAGTTCCGCCTGGCGGGGTTACATCGCCTCCCGGCAGGGGCAGTGGTCCGACGCCCGCGCCAAGTTCGTCCAGGCCGCCCAGGCGATGGAGCTCTTTCCGCCGCTGTGGCGGGCAAGGTTCGAGCGGGCCGATGCCGAGGCCGCCATCGCCCTGGGCGACTTCGCCTCCGCCGCCGGCTCCCTGAACCGCGCCGATATCGCCGGCCTGCCGACCGCCGAGCAGCTGGCCAATCAACTCGTCCAGGCGCGCCTGCTGGAGGCCAAGGGCGAGATGGACAAGGCCCTGGCTGTCTACGAGCTCATCGCCAAGGCGCCGCTCGACCAGTACGCCGCCCCGGCCCTGCTGCGGTCCACCCAGATCAAGCTCGACCAGGGCAAGATCAACGCCGGCCAGGCGGTGCAGATCTTCGACGGCCTGCGCTACCGCTGGCGCGGCGACGCCACCGAACTTGAGACCATCCGCCTGCTCGGCCAGCTCTACATCAGCCAGGGCCGCTACCGCGAAGGCCTCGAAGCCCTGCGTT
>JBILYE010000135.1:0-10080 GCA_044377925.1 Caulobacter sp.
CCAGCCAGACCCGCACCGGCTCCAGCTGGCTCGCGTAGTGCCGCCAGCGCCCAGACGCCCGCCTGTAGAGTGGCTCGCGCACCTGCCAGACGCTGGCGGTACGCACATTGCTGTCGGCCTGGTGGAAGGCCAGACAGGCGTCGTCCCAATCGAGCCCGCAAAAGGCCAGCAGGCGCTCGGTTTGCGGCCGAGGGTCCTGGACGAAGGCGTCATAGTCGAAGTCGAGGATGTCGTTCGGCCACAGACTCTTCCAATGGGCCATAAGCCGCCGTTCCTGGACCAGGTAGTGGGCGGTATCCTCGACGCTCAACGCGTAAGCCATGCTGTGGTCGAGGTGAAGGAAGTAGACCGACAGGATGTTGTCCAGCGGGTTGCGGACGGTGTTGACGATCCTAGCGTCGGGAAACAGCCGCTTGATCAGGCCAATGTGAAGGAAGTTGTCCGGCCGCTTGTCGGTGATGACGTCGGCGCCCGGAAACAGGCGGGCCAGATCGGCGAGGTAGGCCGCAGCCAGCCGGTCGCGGTTTGGACCCACCACGCTCGCCAGAGCGGCCGGCCAGGGTGACAGCTCACGGCGAACCAGCGCCGGCAGCAGAGTCAGCTCGCCGCCCGAAGTGACCCGCGAGTGACTGGCCAGCACCTGTTCGACCAGGGTAGAGCCGGAGCGGAACATGCCGCAGATGAAAACAGGCGGCGGTCGCGCGCCGCTAATCGGGGGCGGGGATTCTGTCGCCGGTGAGGCGGCGATCAGTTGGTCGACCAGCCGCTGATGGCCCGCCCAATCGTAGGGCGGTGCCCGGCCGGCCTGGCGGCTGAAGGCGTTGGCGGCAAAATAGGTGGCGTAGGCTTCATTGAAATTGCCTGCCGCATCCAGCAACCGCCCCAGGGCGAACTGCAGGTCCGCCTTGTCGGGCGGCGCGAGACCGGACCGCGCCAGAGCGCGCTCAACGCGAGCGATCATCGGATCGTCGAGGCCTGTCGGCGTGTGCAGTCCGGCTGCCCGCGCCATCGCCGTCGGGTGGTCGGGCTGCAGGGCCAGAACCTGGTCGTAAGCCTGGAGAGCTTTACCCTTGCGACCCCGGTCCTCATGCAGGTTGCCCAGATTCAGCAGGGCCGGCAGGTAGCGCGGGTTCAGCCGGAGCGCTGCATCCAGTTCCCGCTCGGCCAGGTCCGGGCGGCGCAGGTCGTCGGCGTAGATGACTCCGCGGTTGAGATGCGCCTCCTCCGGTCCGCTGAGGCGATGGGCCAGGGCCTGGTCGTAGGCGGCCAGGGCGTCCTCGAACCGCCCCGTCCGTCGGTACATCAGCGCCAGATTGTACCAGCTGTCGGGCAGGGCCGGCCGCAGCTGCAGCACCTGCTCGTATGCGGCGACGGCCTCGGCCGCGCGGCCCGCCTTTCGCAATGCGCCTGCCCGGGCAATCAGGGATTCGAGATCGGCATCGGCCATGGCCGCATTAAGGGCCAAACCGGCAGCGCCTCAAGGCCGCTACTGTCCTTCAAGCGTGACCCGAGCGGCCATGGCGCTGGGTTCCGGCTCGCAGGACGCCAGCACCAGTTGCGCCGCCATGAGACAGAGGATTGCGAAGGCCACCCGCTGGAGCCGTTTTGAAACAAAGATCATCGCATCGAGGGCCATTTTTCGCGCTTTCCCACCAGTCCTGGGCTCGCCTGCGCAACTTCCGGGCCGATCACGCACGCCTCGCGGGCAAGTCGTTTGTCTGTGATGCGAATTGCCTTAGTTATGGACCTTCAGCGTCTCGGGGGCGCGGAGTTTTACATGGCTGGAGCATCCTGGGCGTCGGACTTTACCGTGTCTGGCGGGCGGATCAGGGTTCACAAGACCGGCGCCGACCTGGCGCTGGACGGTGCGCTCGTGGCCGAAAGTCTCGTCTGGATCTGCTACTATGTGCCCGTCCGCCTGAAGGCCGCCTGGATGCAGCTGACCAGGCCAGGCCCGGCCGTCTGGTTCGCGCCGGACCGTCCTCGGCCCTGGTATCTGGTCTGGGCTGTCGCAGCCTGGTCCGGAGCCCGGATCGCCCGCACGCCGCAAGAGGCTGTCGCCGGCTTCTATTTTGATGACAGCGCCACGGGCGCTCCGCCCAACACCGGACCCGAGCGCCGTTTCAACTGGCGCTGCACCGATGTGACAAAAAGCCATGTGGCCCGGGTGTTCGAACAGGCCTTCGGCTATCCACTGATGATTGACCCGGCGACCGCCGAGGGCCCGCTTGTCGAAAAAGGCGAAGATAACGGCGTCCACGACGGCCGGATCGTCATGGCCCCCTGCCCTGCCCTGCCCGGCAAGACCTATCAGAAGCTGATCGACAACACCGAGGGCGATCTCGTCGCCGACCTGCGAACCCCTTGCGTTGGCGGCCGGCCCGCCTGTGTCTTCATCAAGCGCCGGCCGGTCGCCGACCGTTTCGCCAACCACAACAGCTCGACAAACCTGACAACGCCGCAGGCGGTGTTCTCGGAAGCCGAACTCGAGTCCATAGCCGCCTTCTGCGCGGGCATGGGGCTGGATTGGGGCGGCCTCGATATCCTTCGAGACAAGGACGGACGTATCTATGTCGTGGACGTCAACAAGACCGACATGGGACCGCCGATCGCGCTGCCTCTCAAGGACAAGCTGAACGCGACTCGCTTGCTCGCTGCCGCTTTCCTCACTCTTATCAATCAAGATTCCGGAACGGGCGTCGCCGCATGATTCCTTTCGTCAGAGACATCGAGTTCGAGTACGGGGCGTGCGACCGCGTCTCGCCGCTCATCCGCCGCGTGGTTGCGAAGAACCCCGGCCCGTTCACCTTCATGGGCACCGGCACCTATATCGTCGGAACGGGCGAGGTAGCGGTCATCGACCCGGGCCCGGACATGGACGACCATCTGGAAGCCATCCTGGCCGCCACGGCCGGCGAGCGGATCACCCACATCTTCGTCACCCACAATCACGCCGACCATTCGCCTCTCGCCCGGCCGCTGGCGGAGCGGACGGGGGCGACCATCTACGCCTGCGCCAAGCAGGGCGTGCCGACCGAGTCGGAGGTGCGCATGGAAGCGGGCGACGACCGCGACTTCAGGCCCGATGTCGGTCTCTGCGACGGTGGCGTTTTTTCCGGGGGCGACTGGACCCTGGAGGCCATTCCGACTCCCGGCCACACCTCCAACCACATCTGCTACGCCCTGCTTGAAGAAAACGCCCTGTTCAGCGGCGATCACATCATGGGCTGGTCGACGACAGTGATCAGTCCGCCCGACGGCGACATGGGCGAATATTTCGAAAGTCTGGACCGGATCAAGGCGCGCGATTTCTCGACCCTGTGGCCGACCCATGGCCCGCCGATCACTGACCCTGGCCCCTTCGTACAGGCCTACATCGACCACCGCAGGGCCCGCGAGAAGCAGATCCTCGGCGCCCTGGCCGGCGGCCACACACGGATCAAGGCCATGGTGCCCGAGCTCTACAAGGACGTGGACTCGCGGCTGTATCCCGCCGCGGCGCATTCGGTGATGGCCCACGTCGTCCAGATGGTCCGCGACGGCCGGCTGGTCACCGACGGCGAACCGACGCTGGACAGTGACTACCGGCTGACCGCCTCGACGACGGTCTAGAGCGGGACCCGATTTGATGGAATCAAATCGGCCGCTCTAGCGTCTTTGTGGTCGCGCGTTTGATCCGATAACCGGTTCCCACTTATCGGAACGCGCTCTAGGGGTTCAGAGCGGCGGCGAGCCGCCCGATCCGCCGGCAGTTGCCGCCCAAATCGCCCTTGCCGACCCGGCTGACCGAGCGGATGTCGATGCGCGAGCCGACGCCCTGGGGCCGCACCCGAACCGCCACGTCATCCTTGAAGCGGTAGATCAGGCTGGTCGCGGTGCCTTCCAGCCGGCCGGCTCGCACGTCTTCCGTCACCAGCGCGATACCCTCCGCCAGCATGGCCGACCTGATGGCCGCGAAGGCCTGGTCGGGCTGCATGGAAACCATGGCCGGACGGGCCGCGCCGCAGGTCTCGCTGTTGATCTCGGCGATGGGCCGGCCGGCGCCGTTGCCGGCGTCGATGGGGACCACGGGGTTGGGCTCAACCAGATTGGCGTCCGGGCCACGCGCCGACATGATGTTCGACGTGAACAGCAACGGCTCGGACCAGTCTGTCGCAACATCGTGGATGCGCGGCGACTGGCTTTCCCACCAGCCGAGGCCCGCGAAGCCCCCGAGGGTCGCCACAGTCAGGACAAGCGCCGTCATGGCCTTCTTCCAGTGCCGCTTCCAGCCCGCCAGCGCAGCGATCAGCAGGCCGACGAAGCTGGACAACACACTGACCAGGGCCGCGGCCGGAGCCCAGCCCAGGTTCGGCGCGGGGCCGGCCGTCAGCACCGACTGGTAGCCGTCGCGCCAGTCCCAGAGGCTTGCCCACATGCCGGCTGCGCCGGCCAGGATGATCAGCGCCGGGGCCAGTGACAGGGCCACCGCCAGGGTCAGGAAATGATCGACCATGCCACCCTTGGGCTTGACCTTCTTCGCCCCGCCGGCAGGAACCGGAGTGAAGGACAGCGACGGCTCGTCGCTCGTCGCCAGCACGCTGGCGCTGCTTTTCAGACTGGCCGGGAAGGTCAGGCCGCCGTCGGACACCTCCGACTTGCCCGTCGAGGGGCTGTCGATCTGGCTTTTGACCAGGGTCGCGCCGGCTGCCGCCGTTGCCGCCGCGACGAGCGGCGTCAGGCCCGGCATGCTTGGCAGGGCGGCGGGGACTTCCCCTTCGCCCTTCCGGGGCTTGGAAACGACGTGCTCGGTGCGCGCCGGTTCGGCCGCGCCACCGGGTGTCCAGGTCAGCGGCAGATCGCCTTCCGGGATTTCATCCGACACGGGTGGAGCCGGCTGGACCGGTGCGGCGGACTGGGTTTGCGGCGTCGTGGCCTCGGCAGCAGGAGCGGAGGGCTGTTCGCGTACGGGCTCGACCTTCAAAGGCTCATCGCGGTGAGAATCGTCACGGGTGAACAGCATGCCGCCAGCCGCCGCGGCGGCGGCTCCGGCGATCAAGGCCTCTGCGATCGGCGCCGAGGCCGTCGGACGGGCGACAGACTCGGGTCCGGGCTCCGCCCTATCGGCCGCCGCCATCAGCGGCTGCGGGGTCGGGCCGGTTTCAGGCTGCCGAAGGACGTCTTCGGCAGGCGCTTGAGAGTCGCCCGGTCCGATCGGGGTTTCAGCGGCGGTCGGGGAGCTGAGGCCCTCCGCCTCGGCGCCGGCCGCCGCTTCTTCAAAAGGGTCGGCGGCCTCCCCGGGCTCTTCGTGAGCCGCCGGCGGTTCCGGCGCGTGGAGTACCGGACTGGGCTCAGCGCGCAGGGCGACCGGGGTCGCGGCCGCCGCAGCGGCCATGGCGGCCATCAGCGGGATCTCCGGCAGCACATAGTCAGCGTAGCGGGCGCGCAGGACCTTCTTGTCGATCTTGCCAGTGGCGCCCAGGGGGATGTCGTCGACGAACATCACGTCGTCGGGCATCCACCATTTGGCGATCTTGCCGGTCAGATACTCGATGAACTCTTCCTTGGTCGCCGTCTCGCCGGGCTTCAGCTTGACCAGCAGCAGCGGGCGCTCGTCCCATTTGGGATGCAGGATGCCGATCACCGCCGCCAGCTCGACCTTGGGGTGGCCCATGGCGATGTTTTCGATATCGATGGTGCTGATCCACTCGCCGCCGGACTTGATGACGTCCTTGGCGCGGTCGGTGATCTGCATGAAGCCTTCGGCGTCGATGGTCGCCACGTCGCCGGTGTCGAAGAAGCCTTCCGGATCGAGGATGTCGCCGCCGGCGCCCTTGAAGTACTGGCCGACCACGAACGGTCCCTTGACCATCAGGTGGCCGAAGGTGTGACCGTCATGCGGCAGGCGATTGCCCGCATCGTCGGTCAGCTTCATCTCGATGCCGTAGGGCGGGCGGCCCTGCTTGAGCTTGTAGGGCATCTGCTCATCGTAGGAGAGCTTGGCCACCCGGGCGTTGGGCGAGCCCAGCGTGCCCAGCGGCGAGGTCTCGGTCATGCCCCAGGCGTGCAGGACGTCGACGTCATAGCGTTCCTTGAAGCCGCGGATCAGGCTTTCCGGACAGGCCGAACCGCCGATCACAACCTTGGTCAGATGCGGCAGCTTGAGGCCCTTGGCGTCCAGTTCGGCCAGCAGCATCTGCCAGACGGTCGGCACGGCGGCGGAGAAGGTGACTTCTTCGGTGTCGAGCAGTTCGTAGACCGAGGCGCCGTCCATCTTGGAACCCGGCATGACCATCTTGGCGCCGACAGCCGGACAGGCGAAGGCCGTGCCCCAGGCGTTGGCGTGGAACATCGGCACCACGGGCAGCACCACGTCCGTGCCGGACATGCCGAGCACGTCCTTCTGCAGGCCGACGAGGGCGTGGATGACATTGGAGCGGTGCGAGTAGAGCACGCCCTTGGGGTCGCCCGTGGTCCCGGAGGTGTAGCAGAGGCCGCAGGCAGTGTTCTCGTCGAAGCCGCCCCAGGCGCAGTTCTCGGACTGGCCGGCGATGGCGGTCTCGTAGCAGTGGGCGCCACCCCATTTGATGCCCGGCACACCGTTGACCTTGAAGCCCGGCATGTGGCTCTGGTCGGTCATGACCACCACATGCTCGACGCTCGGGCAGTTGGCGAGGATGGCTTCGAGGATCGGCACGAAGGTCAGGTCGACGAAGATGATCTTGTCTTCGGCGTGGTTGATGATCCAGGCGATCTGCTCGGGGTGCAGGCGCGGATTGAGCGTGTGGCAGACCGCCCCGATGCCCATGATGCCGTACCAGGCTTCCATGTGGCGGGCCGTGTTCCAGGCCAGGGTGGCAACCCGGTCGCCAAGGGTGACGCCCAGCTGCAGCAGCAGATTGGACACCCGTTTTGCCCGGCTATGGATCTCGGCATAGGTGGTGCGAACGATGGGTCCCTCGACCGATCGCGACACCACTTCCATGTGACCATGCCAGTTCTTCGCGTGGTCCAGGATCTTGTCGACCGTCAAGGCCTGGTCCTGCATTAGGCCGCGCATAAGCTTCACCTTCCCCGAGTGTATTTCCTTACGGCGGCACGCTAACGGTACCGGCGCCGCAGTGCAAACCGGCGCTGCCTACGGGCGAGCAGATTCCTCAACTTCAAGCACCAGGCGCACCGTGCGCCGCGCTTGACCTCGGCGGACGGCCAGTTCGACCAGCGTGCCCGGCGGGCCGGAAAAAGCGACAGGCAGTTGGTCAAGCCCGCCGCCGTTGCAGCCGGTGACCAGGTCGCCGGGCCTCAGTCCCGCGCGCGCCGCCGGGCCGAGCGGGTCGAGGTCCCGGATGCTGGCGACGCCAGGGGCGATGTTCAGGTAGACGCCTGACCAGCCGCTGGCAGGCAACGGGGCATCTTCGGCCGCCACGGCCGGCGCGGCGGCCAGCAGCAGGCCGCCAGCGCCAATGGCCAAAAGCAAGGTCCGCCGCGTGTGGCTCATGAAAGGTTCCGACCTGTCCGCGACTCCAGACTTCCAAGTTGGCGTGCGGTGGTCAACGAGGTCCCGTGAAGTTTCAGCCGAGAGCCTTGACCAGGGCCTCGGCCGCCGGTTCGAAGGCCCCGTCGCTGTCGACCCGGCGCCAGGTCATCTCGCCCAGATCGCGGCCTAGCTGGGTGTCCAGCACCTCGGCGGTCGCGTCGGAGGCGTCGCCGCTGCGGCCGGCGATGCGATCATGGAGCAGGGCAGGCGGCGCTTCCAGCCAGACGCCCTCGAAGGCGACACCCGCCGCGGCGGCGACGTCGGCGGCGGCGGCGCGCTCTTCCGGCTTCATGAACACGGCGTCGAGGATGACGGCGCGGCCGGCGGCCAGGGCCTGCCGGGCGTCCTCGAACATCTGACCATAGACTCTGGGACTGATCTCGGGGGCGTAGGCCTCGGGCGGCAGACGGTCGAGCGGGGCGACGCCCCAGAGGCGTTTGCGGATCTCGTCACTGCGCAGGATGACGGCTCCGGGTGAGGCGCCGAGGCCCGGGGCCGCGATGCGGGCGAAGGTGGACTTGCCGGAACCCGACAGGCCGCCGACCGCCGCCAGCACCGGCTTCACCGGCTCCAGATGAGCCAGGGCGGCGGCCAGATAGGCTCGGGAGGCGTCTATGTCGCCGCCGTGGGCCTGGACGTGACAGCGCACGCCGGCCCGCACGGACAGAGCCAGCGGCAGGGCTTCCAGCCCGGTCCAAAGTCCGCCGGGCAGCAGCCTCGCCCCCTCGTCCAGCCAGGCCGACAGCACCCGAACGGCGGCGTCGCGACGACGGCGGAAATCCAGGTCCATCAGCAGGAAGGCCACATCGTAGAGGACGTCGATCTCGGACAGGGTGTCGTTGAACTCGATGCAGTCGAACAGGATCGGCCGCCCGCCCTCGAGCAGGATGTTGCCCAGGTGCAGATCGCCATGGCAGCGGCGCACCCAGCCCGTTTCCAGCCGCGCCGCCAGAAGGGTTTCCAGCCGGGCCCGCTCGGCGTCGGTGGCGGCGATCAGGGCTTCGACCGGCGCCTTGCCGAGTTTCGGGATCAGGTCCCTCATCAGGGCGGCGTTGGAGCGGATGGTGTAGCTCATGCCGCCCGCCGGTTCGGCCTCGCGGGTCACAGGCGCCTCGGCGTGGAAGCGGGCGATGGTCCGGCCCAGTTGATCGGACAGCTCGCCGTCGACGGCGTAGGGCTGCTCGGCGAGGACGGCCGTCTCGTCGAACCGGCGCATTTCCAGGACCGACTCGACCCGCTCGCCCGCCCCGTCGAGCTCGAGCTCTCCCCCCGCCGTGCGGGTGATGGCGCCGACCCGGCGGTAGATGTCCGGCGCGGCGGCCCGGTTGAAGGCCAGTTCCCGCTCCAGCGCCCAGTGGCGCAGGGCGGCTGTCTCGTAGTTGAGAAAACCGAAGTTGACGGGCTTCTTGACCTTCAGGGCCAGGTCTCCGCTCAGATAGACCCGGGCGCAGCTGGTTTCGATCATGCGGTCGGCCCGCGCGCCAAGCCAGGTGGCGATCTCGGCTTCCTGCTGGGCTTCTTGCGGCGTCGGTTGGCTCATGGCCGCTGCATATCACAGGCCTCGCGATTTCGTCCCCTCGCCAATCCCTTGCCCGATAAGGGTTTTCGCCCTAGGGGAGAACGATCGTTGTTATGCAGAGGCGACATGCGGGAGCGAGGGGGCGAGACGCGCAGCGAACGCAAGCGCCGCGACATCCTCAAGGCCGGCCAGTCGGTCTTCCTGCGGGAAGGCTATTCCGGCGCCGGCATGGAAGTGGTGGCCCGCGAGGCGGCCGTCTCGACCGCGACCCTCTACGCCCACTTCCCCAGCAAGGGCGACCTGTTCGTGGCCGTGGTCGAGTCGGCCGTCGCCAGCCTGGCCAGTGACATCGAGGACACGCTCGACACAACCGGCGACGCCCGCGCCCGGCTGATGGCTTTTTCCCTCGCCTACGCCCGGTTCTACACAGACCCGCTGTCCCGGGCCGTTTTCCGGCTGGTGACCGGGGAGCGCCGGCGCTTCAGCGAACTGGCCGACCACTTCCGGAGCCGCTCCCGCCATGCCCTCGGCGGCAACGCCATCACCCTGATCGGCCAGTTGGTCGAGGAGGGCCAGCTCAAGGTCGAGAAGCCCGCCTGGGCCGCCGGTCAGCTGCTCGGCATGCTGGAGCACGTCACCCTGATCTTCGGACTGGTGGCCGGTGATGAGGCTGTTCCCCGCCGCCCGCTCGAAGACATCTGCGCCGACGCCGTGGAGACCTTCCTGGCGCGCTACCGCGCATAGTGGCCGCGCGTCTGTTCCGATAACCGGCCGCCACTTATCGGGACGCGCTCTAGGGATAAAGCCGCGAGGTGCTCCAGCCCTCGCCGGAACGGGCGAACACCAACCGTTCGTGCAGCCGGAACGGCCGGTCGCGCCAGAACTCGATGCTCTGCGGCGTCAGCCGGAATCCCGACCAGTGGGGCGGGCGGGGCACCTTTCCGAGACCGAACTTCAGGCCCATCTCGGCCACCCGCTTCTCCAGCGCGAAACGATCCGGCAGCGGCCGGGACTGGTCCGAGGCCCAGGCGCCCAGCTGGCTGTG
>JBILYE010000355.1:0-2521 GCA_044377925.1 Caulobacter sp.
GGACAGCGGATGCCGGCGGTGCGGTCACCGAAGCTGGGCGAGCACACGGATGAACTGTTGAGCGACGGCTAGCCAGTTCAACTGTCCCCCGCTTGGGATCGAAGAGGCGCCGTGTTCGCCGCCTTGTCGCGCGCGACCATCGGCGTAACCTGCCCCCATGTTCCCACTTCCCCCGACCACCGAGGTTCGTCCCGCCCGCCAGTGGCGCGCCGGAACGGATCAGGCCATCGACCGCGCCCTGGCAGACGAAGCCCCCGTCGGCATCCTCTATGACGGCCGCCCGCATGCGGTGCTGATGGCCACGCCCGCCGATGTCGAAGATCTGGCGGTCGGCTTCACGCTCAGCGAGCGCATCGCCACAATCGACCAGATCGCCGGCGTCTCCATCGAGGTCGTCGCCGAGGGCGTGCAGGTCGACATCCGCCTGACCGCCGGGGCAAGAGCCAGCAAGGCGAAAGCCCGTGCGCGGAGCATGGAAGGCCGCTCCTCCTGTGGTCTGTGCGGGGTGCAGCGGCTGGCCGCCGCCGTGCGGCCGCTGGAGGCCCTGGCCGATGGGCCGACGATCTCCGCCGGGGCCATCGCAACAGCGTTCGCGGCGCTGGAAGATCAACAGGCGCTCGGCAATCTGACCCGCGCCGCCCATGCCGCCGGGCTGGCGAGCGCCGACGGGACGCTGGTTCTGGTCCGCGAGGACGTCGGTCGCCACAACGCTCTCGACAAGCTGATCGGGGCCGCCGCTCGCGCCGGGCTGGGCGGCCCGCTCTGCCTGGTCACCAGCCGCTGCAGCTACGAGATGGTCGAGAAGGCCGCCGTTGCCGGGTTTCCCATCCTCGCCGCCATCTCGGCTCCGACGGCGCTCGCCCTGCGCAAGGCCGAAGAGTCGAATCTGACCCTCATCGCCCTGGCTCGGGCGGATGGCTTCACGGTCTTTTCCGGCTCCGAAAGGATCGCATCATGAGCGGCTCCAGCAAGATTCCGGGTGTGAAGCCTTACACCCACCCGGCCGGAGGGTGGGACGCGCTGAAGGCCGTGGCCGGGGCGCTGGCCGACCAGGACACGGTGGCCAGGGGCGGTCAGGCCCTGCTGGACGCCAACCAGCCGGACGGCTTCGACTGTCCCGGATGCGCCTGGCCGGATCCGAAACACACCTCCTCGTTCGAATTCTGCGAGAACGGGGCCAAGGCGGTCGCCTGGGAGACCACCTCGCACCGCGCCACGCCGGACGTGGTGGGCGCCCACACGGTCGCCGAGCTGTGGGCATGGTCGGACCATGACCTGGAAAACCTCGGCCGCCTCACCGAACCGCTGCGCTATGATCCACCCAGCGACCGGTTCGTCCGGGCCAGCTGGGACGAGGCGATGACGGCGATCGGGGCGGCTCTGCGCGCCCTGTCCGACCCACATCAATGTGAGTTCTATGCCTCCGGCCGCGCCTCCAACGAGGCGGCCTTCCTGTTCCAGACCTTCGGCCGACGGTTCGGGACCAACAACTTCCCCGACTGCTCCAACATGTGTCACGAGCCGACGAGCGTCGGCCTGGCTGAGCAACTGGGCCTGGGCAAGGGCTCGGTCAGCCTGGAGGACTTCGACCACGCCGACTGCATCCTCAGCTTCGGCCACAATCCCGGCACCAACCATCCGCGGATGATGACCACCCTGCGTGAGGCCGCCCGGCGCGGCGCCGCCATCCTGGTCTTCAACCCCATGCGGGAGCGGGCGCTCGAGAAGTTCGCCAGTCCGCAGGATGCGGTCGAGATGCTGACCCTGAGCGGGACGGACATCGCCAGCCGCTACTACCAGCTGAAGGTCGGCGGTGACGTCACCGTGCTGACCGGTCTGATGAAGCTGCTGATCGAGCGGGACGCGCTGGACCACGATTTCATCGCCGAGCACACCACGGGCTTCGACGCCCTGGCCGCTCACGTCGGCGCCGCCGACTGGGACTGGATCGAGACGCGGTCCGGCCTGACCCGGGCCGACCTGGAAGAAGCGGCCGACATCTACCAGCGGTCGAAGGCCATCATCCTCTGCTACGGCATGGGCCTGACCCAGCACCGCTCGGCCTCCAGCCTGGTGCAGCAGCTGGTGAACCTCCTCCTGCTCGGCGGTCATATCGGTCGGCCGGGGGCGGGCATCTGTCCGCTGCGGGGCCATTCCAACGTCCAGGGCGACCGTACGGTCGGCATCACCGAAAAGCCCTCGTCGGCCCTGCTGGCCTCGATGGAGCGGGTGTTCGGGTTCAAGCAGCCCACGGCCCATGGCCACACCGTCGCCGAGGCCATCGAGGCCATGCGCGAGGGAACCGTGAAGGCGATGATCGCGCTCGGTGGCAACTTCGCCGTCGCCGCGCCGGATCCGGCCCTGACCTACCCGGCGCTCAAGATGCTGGACCTGACGGTCAACATCGCCACCAAGCTCAACCGCACCCACCTGCTGACCGAAAAGGCGGCCTGGGTGCTGCCCTGCCTTGGCCGCACGGAAATCGACGTCCAGGCCGGCGGGCGCCAGTCGGTGACCGTCG
>JBILYE010000356.1:0-2520 GCA_044377925.1 Caulobacter sp.
TACTGGTCGACCGGCGAGGCGCCTTCGCCCTTGTGGCTGCCGACCATCACATGATTGCGCAGCTTCGAGCCGCGCTGTTGCAGAAGCAGGCTCGCCGTCTTGGCGAACTCGATACGATACTGGGCGGAAAAATCCGTCATCTGATCTCCGATCTCAATAGGGTTGGGATCGGCTTGTCCGCGCAGGCGGGTCCGTGATGTGGGGTGCGCTGTCGACGGCGGCGGCCCTTGGCTCCTGGCCCGGCCCCGCGCTTATCGAAGCGGTAGGTCTATTATAGTCGATTTCCCCCGCAACAGCAGTTTTCCGCGCCGCCCCTTGCCGCCGCGCCCCGGCGCTCCAGCTTTTTTGCTTACGCTGTAAACAGGAGCCATGGGGACCATGCTCGACACCCTGCTGCGGGCCGCCTACGGGCTCAATATCCTGATCCTGCTGCCGGTCGTCGGCTCGATGCTGGCCGGCGCCAACGGCCCGACCGTCCAGGCCTTCCAGCACAGGATCGCGGATTCGCCCGGCCTGCGCCTGCTGGTCGCCAGCCTCTGGGCCGCCATCCTGCTCTGCTCTGTCCTCGGCCTGGCCCAGCCACGCGCCTTCGTCGGCGTCCTGTTGCTGCAGGTCATCTACAAGAGCCTCTACCTGACGCTCTTCATCCTGCCCCTCGTCCGGTCGGAGGGCTGGAACGCGGCGCCCTGGGGCATAACCCTGAGCTTCCTCCTGATCATCGCCCTCTGGCCCGGCCTCATCTGGGCCGCATGGACCGTCCGCTGACCGCACTCGAAGAACCGCCGTTGCCCATCATTCCCCTCTACGCCGCCGCCCTGGCTGTCCTGTTCATCCCCCTGTCGGTCCAGGTCATCACCGCCCGGCGATGCGGGGATCGTCGACCTTCCGGCCCGGGAAATCCCCGCAATCCAGAGGAACCATAGCGCCCGACGGACATTTTATCTCCGACACCCAACGCCGGCGAGGATGCGGCCTCCCGCCCCTCCCGCCGGCCCGTTCAAGGAGTATTCCCATGAGCAAAGAAGCCATCGAAGGCGCCGTCCAAAAAGGCGTTGGCTCCGTTAAGGAAGCCGTCGGCAAGGCCACCCACAACGACAAGCTGGTCGCCGAAGGCCTGGCTGACCGCGCCGCCGGCACGGTCAAGGAAGGCGTCGGCAAGGCCAAGGACGCGATCCACGACGCGACCAAATAGGCCTCCAGGCTTCAGCACTCTCGAAACGGCCGCCAGCCCCCGCTGGCGGCCGTTCTTGCAGGCGCCGACGGAGCGGACCCTGCGAGAGACGCCGACCGGCTGACCCGCCCTACTCTTCGCCGCTCGCGATCCGCGTCAGCCGCGACCACTCCGCCTTCTCGTCGGCCCCGCCCGCCATCCAGCGGGCCTGCCAGGACTGGTCGCGACGCAGCGAGGCGATGCGACGTTCGGCCTGCTCGCGGCTCATGCCGAAGCCCCCGCGCCCCTCGCCGTCGATGAACCGGTCTTCGGCCAGCCCCTGTCCGATCTTCGCGAACAGTTCGACCGTTCGCCGCGTGCCCAGCCCGGCCTCGATGGTCGCCATTTCCTGGCGGGACAGGCCGAAGGTCAGCGCCCCGCGCCGGAAGGTCTCGGTGTTCTGGGCGAAGCGCGGCCCCCATTCTCGTTGCAGGTCGATCCAGTCGGCCTGGCTCTGCGCCTCGAAGGCCGCCTGGTCCGCCGCCTGTCGCTCGCCGACATAGGCGTTCCACTTCTCGGCCAGGGCCCCGGCCCGCGCCTTGCCCACCCCGGCCTCGAACAGCCACTCGGCCGCCTGGCCCGAGAACTCCGGATCGGCCCCGGCCAGCTCGCCAAAGCCATAGTCGGCCGCCGTCTCCGGCCGCCCCAGCGCCGCGAACGCCCGGTCATAGCCCTCCGCGTCATCCTCACTCGCCGGCAGCGGCACACGGCCCGACGACATCATCCGCTCCAGGGAGGCGAAACTGGCCCCCAGGGCCTGCACGTCCTTGAAGCCCTTGCGCTCCATGTAGCCGCGCGTCGCCTCGTCGGTGAAATGGTCCAGGAAGCCGGAACCCGTTGCGCCTCCCTCGGGAGAGCTGGCAGCGGTGACGCCGCTGACCGAGGGGGTCCTCACCGTCCTGTCCGCATCGCCCAGCAGCGTTTCGATCGACAGCGCCGGCTCACTCATCGCGGTCTCACTCATCAAAGGCCTCTTCCTTCAGGTTGAACAGGGCCCGGTCGTCGATGGCGACCATGGCGCGGATGCGGTTGAACACCTCCTGGCGGCCGATCAGCCGCATCGAGGCCAGCGGATCCACCGCCCCGTCGGGGCTTCGCGCCACCGGCGCCTCGGGGACCAGGCAGAAGCGTTTCAGATCGGCCAGCACGGCCCGGGCCTCGCCGTGCGAGCCGTCGCCGAACAGGCCCTGATAGGCGCGCTTGCGGCGCAGCAGGGGGTGCAGGATGTCCATGACTGTCTCCCGCCGCTTATCGAAGCGGCAGGACTATTATCCCACGGACGGGGCGCAACAGTTCGTATTTTGTTCTCA
>JBILYE010000136.1:0-9899 GCA_044377925.1 Caulobacter sp.
TTGGCCGGGGCGGTGACCACCAGAGTGGCGTAGCCCTTCTCGGCGATGCCGATGACAGCGGCCGGCTTGCCGGTGATCGGGTGGTCGTTGATCGCCGCCGATCCCTCGTCGAGCACCCATTCGGCCTGGACGCCGCGCGACTTCAACAGGGCGGCGGCGGCCTGGGCGCCCGTGCCACCTGCCTCCTCGTCCTGGCCGCTGACGACGATGACGGTGCGTTTGGGCTGGAAGCCGGTCTTGGCCAGGGCCTCGAGGCCTTCGAAGATGGCGACCAGGCTGCCCTTGTCGTCGATGGAGCCACGGCCCCAGACGGCGCCCTCGGCGATCTCGCCGCCGAAGGGATCGTGCTTCCAGTCCTTCTCGGTGCCGGGGGTGATCGGCACCACGTCCTGGTGGGCCATCAGGACGATGGGCTTGAGGGCCTTGTCGCTGCCGGTCCAGGTATAGACCAGCGCCTTGTTGGGCAGGATCTCGCGGGTCATGGCGGCGTGGGCCGCCGGATAGGTGGTGGCGAGCCAGGCATGCAGCCGGTCCCACTCGGCCCACTGGTTGTCGGCCTTGTTCTGGTTGGAGATGGTCTTGATCTGGACCGCCTGCGACAGATGCAGGGCGGCGGCGGCCTGGTCGATAGCCGGGGCGGCGGCGAGGGTGACGCTGCTGACGTCAACAGCGGCCGGCGGTTTGAAGGTCAGGGTGCGCACGACCACGACGGCCCCGAGCGCAACGACGACGGCGATCACGCCCAGCGCGATCTTCCCAAACAGCTTCATGACGCCCTCCCCGACGCTTTGTTGGCGTCAGACTAGGCAACCGGACGGTTCAAGTCACCCCGGCCCGGGCTTGTGATCGCCATCACCTTGACTTGCCCCCTCCCCTCGCTCAGGAACATCTCCGTCTCGCGGGAGACATCGGGGATTCTTCTCCGAGGCCGAAGGCGCAACCGCCCCGGAAACGCTCAGGCAAACGGACCGCGCGACACAAGGAACGCTGGAAAGAACCGCCGCAAGCGGTTCGCCGAAGGAGCAAGGCGGCCCCCTCTCACCAGGAAGGGCCCGCTGAAATCTCTCAGGCGCAAGGGACAGCGGGGGCGACCATCCGACCGGCGATCCGCCGGGCGTGGACGCATCGACCCCGAAGGCCCGACCATGACCGACACCGCCGACCTCAAGAAGACCCCGCTCTACGACGCCCATGTCGCCGCCGGCGCCCGCATGGTTCCGTTCGCGGGCTACCTGATGCCGGTGCAGTACGCCGATGGCGTCCTGAAAGAGCACCTGTGGACGCGTGCGCATGCGGGGCTGTTCGACGTCAGCCACATGGGCCAGGCCCGCCTGCGCGGGGTCTCGCCGCTCTCGGCCTTCGAGGAAATCACCCCGTCCGATTTCATCGGCCTGGCCCCCGGCAAGCAGCGCTACAGCCTGCTGCTCAATAGGAAGGGCGGCATCATCGACGACCTGATGGCCTCGCGCCCCGACGACGATGGACTGTTCGTCATCGTCAACGGCGCCTGCAAGGACGGCGACTTCGCCTTCATCGACGACGAACTGGCGCCGCAGGTGAAGATCGAGCGGCTGGAAGACCGCGCCCTGCTGGCCCTGCAGGGGCCGGAAGCCGCCAACGTGATGGCGCAGCATGCCCCCGACGCCCTGACCCTGGTCTTCTCCGAGGCGCGGGCGATGACGGCGTTCGGTCTGCCCTGCTTCGTCTCGCGCTCGGGCTACACCGGCGAGGACGGCTTTGAGATCTCCATCCCGGGCGAGAGCGCTCACGCCGTCTGGGAGACCCTGCTGGCGGACCCGCGCGTCAAGCCGATCGGCCTGGGCGCCCGCGATTCTCTTCGTCTGGAAGCCGGCCTGCCGCTCTACGGTCACGACATCGACGAGACCACCAGCCCGATCGAGGCGGACCTCAGCTTCGCCGTCAGCAAGAAGCGTCGCGACGCCCAGGATTTCCCGGGGGCCTCACGCATCGCCCGGGAACTGGCCGAAGGACCGAGCCGCGTTCGCGTCGGGCTGCGGATCCTGGAAGGCGCTCCGGCCCGCGAAGGCGCCGAGATCGCCGACGGGACCGGCGCCGTCATCGGCAAGGTGACCAGCGGCGGCTTCGCCCCCAGCCTCGGCCACCCCATCGCCATGGGCTTCGTGCCGCCGGCTCATGCGGCCGTGGGGACCCGGCTCAATGTCATCGTCCGGGGGCGGGCGGGCGCGGCCGAGGTCGTGGCCATGCCGTTCGTGCCCAAACGCTACGTGCGGAAACTCTAAGGGAGGATAGATCCGATGCGCTTCACCAAGGACCATGAGTGGGTCGTCGTCGAGGGCGATGTCGCCACCGTCGGCATCACCGCCTACGCCGCCGAACAGCTTGGCGACGTGGTGTTCGTCGAGACCCCGGAAGTCGGCAAATCCGTCAGCCAGGGCGACAGCTTCGCCGTCGTCGAAAGCGTCAAGGCGGCGTCCGACGTCTACGCCCCGGTTTCGGGCGAGGTGATCGAGGCCAACGCCAGCCTTGGCGACGCGCCGGAGACGGTCAACGCCGTGCCGGAACAGGGCGGCTGGTTCGCCAAGGTCAAGCTCTCCAACCCGTCTGAAGTCGACGCCCTGATGGATCGCGGCGCCTACGAAGACTACCTGGGGACCCTCTAGGTCATGGCCTTCGAGATCTTCCTGCATCCGACCACGGCGACGGGAGGTCCGAAGGCTTTCAACGCGGGTGTCTCCCGCGCCCTGGCCGCCATCGACGCCCAGCATTCGGCGGCGGCAGAGACGGTTCGCCTCAGCGACCGCACCCAGGTCCATCTGTTTCTGGACGGCGACGACGACATCGCCCTGCTGACCACCGAGACCATGACGCCCGCCGTCGCCGCCGCCGTCTGGCGGATGGCAGAGGAGACCTCCTCGATGGTCAGCTTCGACGGCCGGTTTTACGCCCTGCCGACCGGCGGGCAGGTGTCGACCGGTCTGGCCATGGGCTTCCCGGGCGCCCAGCGGGTGCAGCACCCGAAGGACCTCGAAGCCCTGCTGGCCGGTGTTTTCGAGGATTTCCAGGCCGGCGAGGCCACCGAGGTGCTGCGCAAGGAGGCGGTCGCCAGGGCCGTCAACGATCGCCGCACAGTCGCCCTCAAGGCCCGCAAACCGCTGCCCGACCTGGTCAGCACCCCCTCCCACTCCCTTCTTCGGCGTCTGTCAGACGCCCTTTTCGGCAAGGCTCTCTGATCCATGCGCTATCTTCCCCTGACCCCTGATGACCGGCGTCAGATGCTCGGCGTCATCGGCGCCGGCAGTGTCGACGACCTGTTCGTCGATGTGCCCAGGTCCGCCGTGCTCGACGGCCCGGTCGACCTGCCCGGTTTCGCCGGCGAACTGGAGGTCGAGCGCGAGCTTGGCGCCCTGGCGGCCAGGAACGTCGCGGCCGGGTCCGTGCCCTTCTTCTGCGGGGCCGGCGCCTATCGCCATCACGTGCCGGCCTCCGTGGACCACATCATCCAGCGGTCGGAGTTCCTGACCAGCTACACGCCCTATCAGCCGGAGATCGCGCAAGGCACCCTTCAGGTGCTGTTCGAGTTCCAGACCCAGGTCGCGGCCCTGACCGGCATGGATGTGGCCAACGCCAGCCTCTACGACGGCTCAACGGCGGCCGGTGAAGCGGTGATGATGGCCAGCCGCGTCACCCGCCGCAGCAAGGCCATCCTGTCGGGCGGCCTGCATCCCCACTACGCCCAGACGGTCGAGACCCTGGCCCACGCCGCCGGCGTCGCCACCGAGCGCCTCGCCCCCGCCATCGACGCCGAAGATGCGGTGATGGCGGCCATCGACGCCGACACCGCCTGTGTGGTCGTGCAGACGCCCAACGTCTTCGGGACGGCGACCGATGTGACGAAGATCGCCGCGGCGGCCCAGGCAGCCGGGGCGCTGTTGATCGTGGTGACCACAGAGGCCGTGTCCTTCGGCCTGCTGAAGTCGCCGGGCGAAATGGGCGCCGACATCGCCGTCGGCGAGGGCCAGTCGATCGGCAATGCGCTGAACTACGGCGGGCCCTACATCGGCCTCTTCGCCTGCAAGGAAAAGCTGGTTCGCCAGGCCCCCGGCCGCCTCTGTGGCGAGACCGTGGACGCCGACGGCCGGCGCGGCTTCGTGCTGACCCTGTCGACGCGCGAGCAGCATATCCGCCGCGACAAGGCGACCAGCAACATCTGCACCAACAGCGGCCTCTGCGCCCTGGCCTTTACCATCCATATGTCGCTGCTGGGCGAGGTGGGTCTGCGCAAGCTGGCGCTGCTCAATCATCAGCAGGCGCTGAAGACGAAGATCGCGCTCAGCGGCGTGAAGGGGGTTGAGGTCCTCACCCCCCGCTTCTTCAACGAGTTCGCTGTGAGGCTCAGCAAGCCGGCGGCCGAGGTCGTCGAGGCGCTGGCCAAGCGCGGCGTCATCGCCGGCGTGCCCTACAGCCGCCTGGACCCCCACGCGGGGCTGGACGACGTGCTGCTGGTCTGCGCCACCGAGACCGTCACCGACGGCGACATCGAAACCTTCAAAACCGAACTGGCCGAGGTGCTGGCATGAGCATGAACAGCGTTGGACGCCCCACCACGCCGCAGGCCGGGACGGCCGCCGGCGGTTTTGCTTCCCTGACCGGCGGGCGCGGCCTGCTGCAGGATGAAGCCCTGATCTTTGAAATGGGCGGCTGGTCGAAGACTGGCGTGGATCTTCCGGAAGCCTCGATTTCCGCCGATGATCTCGGCGATCTGGTGCGCACCGATCCGATCGGTCTGCCCGGCCTGTCGGAGCCGGAAACGATGCGCCACTACGTGCGCCTCAGCCAGAAGAACCACGCTATCGACCTGGCCCTCTACCCGCTGGGCAGCTGCACGATGAAGCATAACCCGCGCCTCAACGAGAAGATGGCGCGCCTGGCGGGCTTTGCCGATATCCACCCGCTGCAGCCGCAATCGACAGTGCCCGGCGCCCTGGAGCTGATGGACCGCCTGGCCCACTGGCTGAAAACCCTGACCGGCATGCCGGCTGTGGCCCTGACGCCCAAGGCCGGCGCCCATGGCGAGCTCTGCGGCATTCTCGCCATCAAGGCGGCCCATGAGGCGCGAGGTGACGATGCCCGCAAGGTGGTGCTGGTTCCGACCAGCGCCCACGGCACCAACCCGGCCACCGCCGCCTTCGTCGGCTACAGCGTTCGCGAGATCGCCCAGACCGACGACGGCCGCGTGGATCTGGCTGACCTCGAAGCCAAGCTCGGCCCCGACGTGGCGGCCATTATGGTCACCAATCCCAACACCTGCGGCCTGTTCGAGCGTGACATCGTCGAGATCGCCCGGCTGACCCATGCGGCCGGCGCCTACTTCTACTGCGACGGGGCCAACTTCAACGCCATCGTCGGCCGGGTCCGCCCGGGCGACCTCGGCGTCGACGCCATGCACATCAACCTGCACAAGACCTTCTCGACGCCCCACGGCGGCGGTGGGCCGGGTGCGGGTCCTGTGGTGCTCAGCGAGGCCCTGGCGCCCTACGCCCCCACGCCCTGGCTGGTCCACGGTCCGGGCGGTCTGCTGCTGCAGGAAGAAGCGCTCGGCGACGCCGCCGCCGCTTTCGGGCGGATGAGCGCTTTCCATGGCCAGATGGGCATGTACGTCCGCGCCTACGCCTATATGCGCAGCCACGGATCGGACGGCCTGCGCCAGGTGGCCGAGGATGCCGTCCTCAACGCCAACTACATCAAGGCGCGTCTCTCCGACCTGATGACCCCCGCCTTCCCCGATGGGCCCTGCATGCATGAGGCGCTGTTCGACGACAGCTGGCTGGACGGCACCGGGATCACCACGCTCGATTTCGCCAAGGCGATGATCGACGAGGGCTTCCACCCGATGACCATGTACTTCCCGCTGGTCGTCCATGGAGCCATGCTGATCGAGCCGACCGAGACGGAATCGAAACAGGAGCTGGACCGGTTCGTCGTCGCCCTGCGCGCTCTGGCCGAGGCGGCTAAAGCCGGCGACGCCGACCGCTTCAAGGGCGCGCCACACCTCGCGCCCCTGCGGCGGCTGGACGAGACCCTGGCGGCCAGGAAGCCCAAGCTTCGCTGGAAACCGGAAGTGTCTGCCGCCCTGGCGGCGGAGTAGGCGCCCCTGAAGCTGTCATCCTTCGGCCGGAGCGCTGCCCGGCCGAAGGATGATCGCGCACGGCTCATGGATTGCCCTTGCCGATCACGTCCAGGCCACAATCGGTAACGCCGAAATCTGTCTTCGAATTCACGTTGTCCATATCCGCGGGCCGATCGGGCGCGGATTCCTTGACCTGTATAGGTTTTTGGGCGGCCTGCATGGTTCGTGCACAGAAAATCAAAGTAACCTTGTAGATTAAAGCTTCGTCATAGCCTGGCCGGCCATCTTTCCATCACCCCGACCACACCATATGTGCGGGACAAGGCTGGAGAACCGGAGCGTCCGGATCGGCCCAGACAGACTGCTCCGATGACCGCCGTGACATTCGCCTCGCCCGAACGCTCCAGACGCCCGCAAGGGTCCCCGTTCCTGCGCCGGCTGAACAAGGCGGCCGGCATGGCGCTGGGCTTCCTGATCATCGCGCTCGGTCTCCTGATTGCGCCCCTGCCGGGGCCCGGCGGCCTGCCCGTCGTCGCCCTGGGTCTGATCCTGGTGCTGCGGACCAGCACCGGCGCCAAGCGGCTGTTCATCAAGGCTCACCGCCGCTGGCCGCGGGTCCTGTCGCCGGTCCGCCGCCTGCTGCGCCGCAATTCGCCGTTCGTCTCGATCTTCTGGCAGATGATGCTGCGCGCCGAGCGCTTCATCACCCGCGGCCATGGCGCCATGGGCGGCTGGCGCCGGGCCTTCAAGCGCCGGCGGACGGCCTAGCTTCCGGCCAGCTCTCGGTAGCCGCGGCCCAGCATGTAGCCCATCACATGCATCATGCCCGGCCCGTTCGGATCCTTGAGGCCAGCGCCCCGGGCGAAGGCCGGGAAGCCGGTCATCTCCACTTCATCGCCGTTGCCGTCATCGATGGCGCTCGCCGCCCAGCGTCGTAGCTGGACCCGCTCTGCCTCGGTCAGGGCCGCCCAGCTACGGGCCAGGGCGCCGGGCTGCTGCATTTCGCGATCCCACCAGGCCTCGGCCCCGAGTTCCATGGTCCTTGCGACCAACAGGTTGCGCACCTTGTCGACCGGAACCTTGCAGGTCGTGGCCAGAGCTGAAGCAACGTCCGCCTCCACCACGGTCTTCATCAAGGCCCTGGGGTCGGTGATGTAGCGCTGAAGCCAGGCCTGTCGCTGGGTCGAACCAACGGCGTCCCACAGGCAATCGGAAGACGCCGGCATGGGCTGCACTGTGATCGTCAGGGCGATCAGGACGGATGCGAGCGCCAATGAAAATGCCCCCCGATGTGGATCGAGGGGCATCTTGATCTTCAGGGGTGGCCGAAGCCACCCACAAAAAGGGGTCTACTGCAGGCGGGTGGCCAGCTGGCTGATCGCCACGTCGACGCTGGGGTCGGACTTGGCGGCAGCGATGCGGGCGGTCAGCAGGCGCTCGGCGGTCTGGGTGGCCAGATCGGCGGCGGCGGCCTTCACGTCGGCGGCGGCCTGGGCCTCGGCGGAAGCGATCTTCCGCTCGGCCAGGGCGGCGCGGCGGGCGATGGTCTCTTCCAGCTTGGCCTGGGCATCGACCGCCATCTGGGCGGCGTCGGCTTCGGCGGCGGCCAGCATGCCGGCCGCCTGCTTTTCGGCGTCTTCACGCTGGCCACGGATCTCGGCCAGCAGGGCTTCAGCTTCGGCGCGCAGGCGGGCCGCTTCGTCCAGGTCAGCCTGGATGACGGCTGACTTGGCGTCGAGGGCGGCGGCGACCTTCTTGAAGCCGCCGACATAGATGACGATGCCGAGGAAGACGATGACGCCCCAGCCGACCCAGTTCTCGGGGCTGCCGAGGAATGCGATGACGGACGCGGGCATCAGAGAGCGCCTTCCTTGGCGGCCGCCAGGGCGGCGTTGAGGTCAGCGGCCTTGGGCGCCGCGCCGGTCAGCTTCTCGACAATGGCCGAGGCCGTATCGGAAGCGATGGTCGACACGTGGCTCATGGCCGCGTCGCGGGAGGCGCGAATGCGGGTCTCGGCCTCGGCCATGCGGACCGCGAGCTTCTCGTCTTCAACCGCCTGACGGGCCTGGGCTTCGGCATTGGCCTTGGCGCGGGCTTCAGAGGCGAGACGATGGGCCGTGGCCCGGGCTTCGGCCACATCAGCCTGGGCCTTGGCGGCCTGGGCGTTGGCTTCTTCCTGAACCAGGCGAGCCTGCTCGAGGGCGCCGGCGATGGTGCCGGTCCGCTCGTCCAGCACCTTGCGAAGCCGCGGGATGAAGACCCGCGACATCAGGAGGTACAGGGCGACGAACAGGATCAGCAGCCAGGCGATCTGACCCGGCCAGTGCTCGAACTGGAGTTGCGGCAGACCACCGCCGCCGTGCTGGGCTTCGGTGGTCGCGTGGGTTTCGCCCGCCGGAGCGGCGTGCGGATCGGGAGTAGCCATCTGATGTCCCAGTGCGGCGCGCCGCGCCCTGGTGGGAGCGGTCGCGCCAGCCTAGTCGGAAACGCGTTTAGCCGAAGAGGATCAGCATGCCGAGAACGAAGGCGAGAATGCCCAGGGCTTCAGCCAGGGCGGCGCCGACGAACAGGTTGCCGATCTGGGCGGCGGCGGCGGCCGGGTTGCGAAGGGCGCCGGCGAGGAAGTTGCCGAAGATGGTGCCCACGCCGATACCGGCGCCGATCATGCCCAGGGTCGCGAGGCCCGCGCCGATGAACTTGGCGGCTTGAGGATCCATGAGTGTCTAGTCCTAGTTGGTTTGAAGGTTCAGGAGTGTTCGGTTGTGGGCCGCTTTTAGTGGCCGTGACCGAGGTTGACCACATCATTGAGATAGATGGTGGTCAGAACGGCGAAGACGAAAGCCTGCAGGAAGGCCACGAGGAACTCGAGGGCCGTCAGGGCGGTGACCATGCCGAAGGCAAGCGGTCCGACGCCAAGCCCGATGTAGCCGATCGACCCGGCGGCGGCGGTGGCGACGAAGCCGGCGAACACCTTAAGGGCGACGTGACCGCCCATCATGTTGCCGAACAGACGCAGCATCAGGGTCACCGGACGCAGCAGGAAGGAGACGAACTCGATCAGGATGATGACCGGCAGCAGCACCCACGGCACGCCGCTGGGCACGAAGAGCTTGAAGAAGCCGAGGCCATGCTTGCCGAAGCCGACGATCAGCACCAGGCCGATGGTCAGGATGGCGTAGGTGGCGGTGACGGCCAGCTGCGAGGTCGCGGTGAACAGGTGGAAGACACCCGGGATGTTCACCAGACCGAGGAAATTCTGCACCATGATGAAGGTGAACAGGGTGAAGACGAACGGCGCATACTTGCGGCCGTCGTGACCGATGATCGACGTGGTCAGGTTGTCGATCATGCCGAAAAGGGTCTCGCCGACGGCCTGCATACGGCCCGGGACTACCTTTGCGCTGGCCGTGATCAGGCTCATGAAGCCAACCACCACGACGAAGGCGAGCGTCATCGCCAAGTGCGAGTTCGTAAATGCCAGATCGACAGTGCCGAGGCCCGGCAGGGTGACGTCAGGAAGATCGAGGATCTTCTGGATCTGGAACTGATGCAACGGATCGGCCACGGGCCTCTCGCTCCTTAATCTTCGTCTTCGTCGTCGGCGATGACGGGAAGCGGGGTATCACCCTGCTCCGCCTTCGCCTGCGCCATCAGCCGATCAGCGGTGCGCTTCGCCATCCATAGCGAAAGCACGAACCCGCCGATGACCCCACCAATCATGCCCCACGGTCTGGTCGGCAAGAACCAGTCCACGATAGCCCCGAACGCCAGGCCGATGAGCACACCGCCC
>JBILYE010000137.1:0-9828 GCA_044377925.1 Caulobacter sp.
GGGTGGCGGGACCTGCCCCGCGCGTCCCCTACCCGTTCCGCCGCAGCATCCACACCGCCAGGTCCATCTGGATCTTGCGGGCCAGTTCGTCGGCGACCTTCTGTTCGGCGTCCTGCTGGGCGGCGACGGCGGCGTAGGGCTGTTCGGCGCGGTCGAAGGTCACCTCGGCGACGCTGACCCCCTCCAGGGCGGTCGAGCCGTCGGCGCGGCTGACCAGCTTCCAGTTGGCGGTGACCACATACTCGTAGCGGCTGGCCACGCCGTCGGGCCGGCGGCCGCGCGGAATGCGGCTTTCCTTGAGGACCAGCTCTAGCCGCCATTCGGCGGGCCGGGAATCGCGGGCCAGGGCGTCGTCGAGCGATTCGCGCAGCAGGGCGCCGGTGCGGCCCTCCGGCGCAATGGTCTCGACCGCCGACAGGCCCGGCGAGACGCCGGGAGCCGCGTACAGGGGCGTGAAGCCGCAGGCGCCCAGCGGCAGGCTGAACAGGGCAAGCACGGCGATCAGGGCGGGTGTGCGCATCAGTTGGCCACGATGTTGATGATGCGGTCCTGGACCACGATCACCTTGCGAACGGTGAGACCGGCAAGGTGGACCGAAACGGAGGCGTCCGCCAGCGCCAGAGCCTCGACGGCCTTCGAATCGGCGCCCCTGGCGACAACCAGCTCGGCCCGGCGCTTGCCGTTGATCTGCACGGGCAGGGTGACCTCATTGTCCGAGGCCAGGGCGGCGTCGGCCTTGGGCCATTCTGCGTCGACGACCATGCCGTCCTTGCCCAGCCGCTCCCAACAGGCTTCCGCCAGGTGGGGGGTGAAGGGGTTGATCAGGCGGGCCAGGACATCCAGCGCCTCGGCGCGAGCCGCCTGGACGGCGGGCGTGGCGCCGGCCGCCGGGTGGCCTTTGAGGACATTCAGGAACTCGTACAGTTTGGCGACGCCGCTGTTGAACCGGAACCGCTCGATGGAGTCGGTGACCGGGCCGATCAGCTTGTGGGTCGCCTTGCGCAGGTCCAGGGCGGCCGGATCGCTGTCGTCGAAGGCCGGCGCGGGCCCCTGGGCTTGCGCGTCGAACTCGGCCCAGACCCGGTGCACGAAACGACCGGCGCCCTCGACGCCGGCGTTGGTCCATTCGACGTCGCGTTCGGGCGGGCTGTCGCTCATCACGAACAGGCGGGCCGCATCGACGCCGTAGGTTTCGAAGATGCCTTCGGGGGCGACGACGTTCTTCTTGGACTTCGACATCTTCTCGATGTCGCCGATGACCAGCTGTTCGCCGGTCGCCTTGACCCTGGCGATCCGCACGCCGGCCTCGGTGGCGAAGTCGATGCAGTCGGGCTCGACCCACTCGCCCTCGACGCTCTTGTAGGTCTCGTGCGTGACCATGCCTTGGGTGAACAGGCCGGTGAAGGGTTCGGCCACGCTCAGCATGCCCTCGTCCTTCAGGGCGCGGGTGATGAAGCGGGCGTACAGCAGGTGCAGCACCGCGTGCTCGACCCCGCCGATGTACTGATCGACGCCCAGCCACTTGTCGGCCGCCGCCTTGTCGATCGGCTCACTGGCGTGCGGATTGGCGAAGCGGGCGAAGTACCAGCTCGAGTCCACGAAGGTGTCGAGGGTGTCGGTCTCGCGTTGCGCATCGCCGCCGCAGGACGGGCATTTGACGTTCTTCCAGGTCGGATGCCGCAGCAGCGGGTTGCCGGGCACGTCGAAGCTGACGTCCTCGGGCAGGACCACGGGCAGCTGGTCGTCCGGAACCGGCACGGGGCCACAGGCCTCGCAGTGGATGATCGGGATCGGACAGCCCCAGTAGCGCTGGCGGGAGACCCCCCAGTCGCGCAGGCGATAGACGGTGGCGCCCTTGCCCTGGTCCTGGGCCTCGACGCGGCTGACGGCGGCGGCCTTGGCCTGTTCGACCGTCATGCCGTCCATGAAACCGGAATTGAAGATCTTGCCCGGGCCGACATAGGCCTCGGCGCCCACCTCGAAGGTGGCCGGATCGGCGTCCGACGGCACCACCACCGGCTTGACCGGCAGGCCATACTTGCGGGCGAAGTCCAGGTCGCGCTGGTCATGCGCCGGGCAGCCGAAGATGGCCCCGGTGCCGTAATCCATCAGCACGAAGTTGGCGATCCAGACCGGCAGCTTCCAGGTCGGGTCGAAGGGGTGGACGACCGACAGGCCGGTATCCAGGCCCAGCTTCTCGGCGCCCTCGATCTCGGCCTCGCTGGTCCCGCCGGAGCGGCACAGCTTGATGAAGTCGGCGACCCTGGGGTCGCTCGACAGCTGTTCGGCCAGGGGGTGGTCGGGGGCGATGGCCAGGAAGCTGGCGCCGTAGAGGGTGTCGGGGCGGGTGGTGTAGACTTCCAGCCCGTTCTCGACGCCCGCCGCCTTTGCCTGGGGCGGGGCGGCGTCGAACTGCCAGGTCAGGCGCAGCCCCTGGCTGCGTCCGATCCAGTTTTCCTGCATGGTCCGGACCTTCTCAGGCCAGCGGTCCAGGGTCTTCAGGCCCTCGATCAGGTCGTCGGCATAGTCGGTGATGCGCAGGAACCACTGGGTCAGCTTGCGCTTCTCGACGACGGCGCCCGAGCGCCAGCCGCGGCCGTCGATGACCTGTTCGTTGGCCAGCACGGTCATGTCGACCGGGTCCCAGTTGACCGTCGCCTCGCGCCGATAGACCAGACCGCGCTTCAGCAGCTTCAGGAACCAGCGCTGCTGCTGGCCATAGTATTCCGGGTCGCAGGTGGCGAATTCGCGCGACCAGTCGATGCTGGTGCCCAGCACCTTGAAGGGCTCGCGCATCGCCGCGATGTTGTCGTAGGTCCAGCCCTTGGGGTGGACGCCGCGCTCCATGGCCGCGTTCTCGGCCGGCATGCCGAAGGCGTCCCAGCCCATCGGGTGCAGCACCGCATGGCCCTGGGCCCGCTTGTAGCGCGCCACCACGTCGCCCATCGTGTAGTTGCGCACATGGCCCATGTGCATGCGTCCCGACGGGTAGGGGAACATCTCGAGGACGTAGTATTTCGGACGCGGATCGTCGTCCGCCGTGCGGAACACATCGGCGTCGGCCCAGGCTTTGCGCCACCTGGGCTCGGTCTCTTTGGGGTTATAGCGAGCCATGCGCGGTTCTTAGGGCGAGCCCCGCGCGGCAACAAGAGGTGCGGCGCAGGAGCGCGCCGCACTCCCTTCTCTATTCGCTGCCGAGGTTCGCGAGCCGCAGCTTGCGGGCCCGGTCGAGGATGGCGTTCTCAAGGTCGGCTTCGGTCTGGGCGGCCGCCGGTGCGTCGGTCCAGGTTCCGCCGTTGTCGACCTGCTTGGCGACGCTGACGTTCAGGGCGTCGGCGCGCAGGCGGGTGTCGAGGATGTAGACGGTGATCTTGAACCGCTCGCTCGGCGCGGCCGGATCGGAATACCACTCGGTGATGATGACGCCGCCGTAGGGGTCGGCCGAGGCCAGGGGCATCTTTGTCTGCTGGATGACGTCGGTGGCGGCCCGCCAAAGGTAGCCGTTGACCCCGATCTCCGTGCCCTTCGACGCCGGCTTGCCGCCCATGCCCAGGAAGCCGCCGTTGCCGTCCTTGGCGGTCTTCGGACCGCTGGATCCGCAGGCCGCCAGGGCGCCCGCCAACATCACCACCGCGCCCAACCTGAACGCCCCGCGCGCAAACCGCATGCTCTATCGCTCCAAATCCACTGCGCCCCGCGCCGCAGATATTCTCTCCGGTGCGTCTACATCATGGCAAGAGAAGGTCCAACGCTGAAATCAAGTGGCCTTCCCGCCACAGGCGAGGTCTGAATCGACCGCCGGTCATCGGATGACGTTGACCCAAAGTCGCCGTGATCGCTTATATAATGGCAATTGAGCTGACGGCCCGACCCCGGGCGACAAACGTCGGCGCGGGGTTTTAGGTCTCAAAAGGCGAATATGAGCAAGGCGCGATACATTGCGGCGGCTGCTGCGCTGGTCCTGATGGGATCGGCGGGGATGGCCCATGCGCAATCGGCCGCCAAGCCCAAGCCGGCCGCCGACTTCCGCGTTCGTGGCGATTTCAACCTGCAGGACAGCCGCCTTGGCCCGGGCCGTGGCGACCGCAGCGTCCAGTTCGACAACAAGACCGGCAAGTGGGGCCTCAAGCTCGGCCTGCAGTCGCCTGTCGGCCGCGAGGCTGACGCCAAGGACCTCGAAGCGGGCGCCTACTTCAAGGTGACCCCGTCGCTCCGGGTCGGCGGCGCGCTGGGTCTGGCCTCGGAACGCGACAACCCGGTTCGCCGCAATGGCGAAAAGGATGAGGCGCCGCGCGTGCGCCTGGAAACGACCTTCAAGTTCTAGGAGCGGTTGCTCCGCCCGTGCGTCCTTCGACACGCGATCACAGGTGATCGCTACTCAGGATGACGAGCGCCGGTGCTTTTCCGGCGTTATTGCAACCCACCCAATTTCGTCATCCTGAGTAGCCCGCATAGCGGGCATGTCGAAGGACGCAACGACTTCAGGGCCAGGCCGCCAGCAACGCCCGCAATGCCGCCGTCGTGGCCAGCGGCTGGTCGATCATCACGTGGTGATCCGCGTCCGGGATCGAGAACTTGACGATGTCATCCGGCAGTTCGCGCAGCATGAAGGCCATGGTCGCCGGGTACATCAGCTTGGACCGCTCGCCCCAGACCAGCGCCACCGGGCAGTTCACCTGGCTGAGCAGCTGGCCCAGCGGCGGCATCTCGAAATTGTGCCAGAGCTCGGGGTCGAACTTCCACGTCCAGCCCGTGCCCGAACCATCCGTCATCGGCGCCTGGCGCAGCGCCTTGCGGGCGATCCAGTCGGCCACATAGTCGTTCTCGCAGGTCTGCGGCGGCGCCAGGCGGAAGCGGGCGAGGGCGGCCGGCAGGTCGGCGTAGACCTTGTTGGGGCCGGTGCGGCGCGGGGGCCCGTTCCACTGGTGCTCGGGCGGGTGGATGGTCGAGTCCAGCATGACGATGCCGCCCAGGCGCTCGCCCTGGTGCACCGCCGCGTAGAGGGTGGGGAAGCCGCCGAAGCTGTGGCCGACGATACGGGCCTTGCCGCCGTCCGCCTCAAGCTGGGCCGCATCCATGGCCCCGAAGATCTCGGCCATGAAGATTTCGGCGCTGTATTTCGGCCGCCAGTCGCTGTCGCCCATGCCGGACCAGCTGATCGCCGCGACGCGGTAGTCATCGGCCAGCAGAGGCGCGATGAAGCTCCACCAGTCGGCGTGAGCGCCGTTGCCGTGCAGCAGCAGCAGGCCCGGCTTGCCGACCTTGCCCCAGGTCAGGAGCTCAATGGACGCGCCCAGCACCTCGAAGCTCGAGCGCTCGGGTTCCTGCGCCAGGGCGGCGTCAAACCACGCCGGCGCCGGCGGCTTGTCGCCGTTGTAGGGCGCCAGCGGCGGCGGCTGCTCTTCCCAGCGCGGTTGACCGTCAGCCATGCTGGACCTCTTTCTTCAGCCCGACATCCCGGGGCTCGACGTAAGCCTTTTCGCCGGGGCGCGGCGGGCGCGGGCCAATGGCCTTGAACACCCCCATGCCGGTCATGATCAGCCGGTCGCCCGACCAGATGCGGCCGCGCACGGTGAAGACGTCATCCTCTTCCGAAATCAGCTCGGCCCGGCCCTCGATCCAGTCGCCCAGCTTGCCGCCGGACAGGAAATCGCAGGTCAGGCGGACGGTGACCCAGTAGTGGCTGCGCGCCACGCTGATCACCCGGCCCCAGGCCATGTCGGCAAAGCTCATCAGCATGCCGCCGTGGCAGTTGGCCATGCCGTTGGTGTGGTGCTCCTCGACCCGGAAAGCCAGGGTCGCGCCCTTGGGATCGTGCTGTTCGTACAGCGGTCCGATCTGGCGCCCGAAACCGCGGGTCCAGTTCAGAATCTTGTATCCCTCGGGGATGTCGGCTGTCTGGGCTTCTGTGAGGTCGTCGGACATGGGGCAAGTCTAACGCCCGTTTGAATGGTCGGGAAGCAGGACCTTGCGGAACGTGCGCACCATCTCGCCTCAAGGGGCATGTCCTGCCCTCAAGTTCTGCCGTTGGCCGCTGGCTCTGCCGGGGTCATCGGCCTAGAACCCCCTCCAGGTTGAACTTCGGGAGCGCCCCATGCGCGACATCCAGCATTTCGTGAACGGCCAGACCCTGGCCGGGACCTCGGGCCGCTTCGGCGACGTCTTCAATCCCAACACCGGCGAGGTTCAGGCGCGGGTTCAACTGGCCACCGCGGCCGAACTGGACGCCGCCGTGCAGGTGGCCCTGCAGGCCCACGTCGGCTGGTCGGCGACCAATCCCCAGCGCCGGGCGCGGGTGATGTTCGAGTTCAAGCGGCTGGTCGAGGCCAACATGCAGGACCTGGCGGAACTGCTCAGCAGCGAGCACGGCAAGGTCATCGCCGACAGCAAGGGCGACATCCAGCGTGGCCTCGAGGTCATCGAGTTCGCCTGCGGCATCCCGCATGCCCTGAAGGGCGAGTACACCGAGGGCGCGGGCCCCGGCATTGACGTCTATTCCATGCGCCAGAGCCTTGGCGTTGTGGCCGGCATCACCCCGTTCAACTTCCCGGCCATGATCCCGATGTGGATGTTCGGCGTCGCCATCGCGGTCGGCAACACCTTCATCCTCAAGCCGTCGGAAAAGGACCCCAGCGTTCCGGTCCGCCTGGCCGAGCTGATGATGGAGGCCGGGGCCCCGGCCGGGGTGCTGAACGTCATCCATGGCGACAAGGTCAGCGTCGACGCCATCCTGCAGCACCCCGACATCAAGGCCGTCAGCTTCGTCGGCTCCTCGGACATCGCCCACTACGTCTATTCGCAGGGTACGCTGCACAACAAGCGGGTCCAGGCCATGGGCGGCGCCAAGAACCACGGCATCGTCATGCCCGACGCCGACATGGACCAGGTGGTCAAGGACCTGTCGGGCGCCGCCTTCGGCTCGGCCGGCGAGCGCTGCATGGCCCTGCCCGTCGTCGTGCCGGTCGGCAAGAAGACCGCCGACGAGCTGCGCGAACGGATGATCGCCGAGATCGAGACCCTGAAAGTGGGCGTCTCCAACGACGCCGAGGCCCAGTACGGCCCGGTGGTCAGCGCCGCCCACCGCGCCAAGATCGCCGACTACATCCAGATCGGGAAGGACGAGGGCGCCGAACTGGTCGTCGACGGCCGGGACTTCAAACTGCAGGGCTACGAGAAGGGCTTCTTCATCGGCCCCAGCCTGTTCGACGGGGTGAAGCCCGGCATGAAGACCTACCACGAGGAGATCTTCGGCCCGGTGCTGCAGATGGTCCGCGCTGACAGCTTCGAGGAAGCCCTCGAACTGCCCTCCAAGCACCAGTACGGGAATGGTGTGGCGATCTTCACCCGCAACGGCCGCGTGGCCCGCGAGTTCGCGGCCCGGGTCAACGTCGGCATGGTCGGCATCAATGTGCCGATCCCGGTGCCGGTCGCCTACCACACCTTCGGCGGATGGAAGCGCTCGGCCTTCGGCGACACCAACCAGCACGGCATGGAAGGCCTGAAGTTCTGGACCAAGGTAAAGACGGTCACGGCGCGCTGGCCTGAGGGCGAAATGGCCGACAGCTCGTTCATCATTCCGACGATGAAGTAGGTCTTGACCTGTAGAGCCCGTCCGGGCGGCGCAACCGAAAACACTTCCGCCTGACGGGCTTTAGGCGACGACCGCATAGTCCTTGAGGATGCCCAGCGGCACGATCGCCAGGGTCTCCTCATGGGTGGACTCCAGCACCACCTGCGGGGCGCAGCCGTCGTCCAGCGCCTCCTTCCAGCGCGGCGCGCAGAGGCACCAGCGGTCGCCGGGCTTGAGGCCGGCGAAGCCGTACTCGGGCCGGGGCGTCGAGAGGTCGTTGCCGCGCCGGGCGCTGTAGGCCAGGAAATCGGCGGTCATCACCGCGCAGACGGTGTGCAGGCCGGTGTCCTGCGGCCCGGTCTCGCAACAGCCGTTGCGGAAGAATCCGGTCACCGGGTCCAGCGAACAGGGGATCAGCTCGGCGCCCAGGACGTTGAGGGCTTGGGGATCGTAGCGGGTCATGGCCCCATCCTGCCCGCAACCGGGCATCGCCGCCAGAGAGGCCGTTGCGGTCTGGCGGCACGGACCCTGCAACGCTAAGGAAGCTGGACCCTCCGCGCACCGAAACGATCCATGACCGACACGCCCCGCCCCCGCCGCAGCGCCCTGTACATGCCCGCCTCGAACGCGAAGGCCATCGACAAGGCCAGGTCGCTGCCGTGTGACGTGGTCATCCTCGACCTTGAGGACGCCGTAGCCCCCGAGGCCAAGCACACCGCCCGGATGCAGGCGGTGGAGGCGGTCAAGGCCGGCGGTTTCGGTCGCCGTGAGGTGGTGATCCGCACCAATGGCCTCGATACCCCCTGGGGGGCCGACGACCTGGCCATCGCGGCCGGGGCCGGCGCCGACGCCATCCTGGTTCCCAAGGTCAGCAGCGCCGCCGATGTGAAGGCCTACGACGCCGCCATCGAAAGGGCGCCGGCGGGGACGAAGCTGTGGGCGATGATCGAAACCTGCGCCGCCCTGTTTGCCCTCAACGAGATCGCCGCCACGGCGAAAGACACCCGGCTGACGACCTGGGTGATGGGCACCAACGACCTGGCCAAGGAAATGCGCTGCCATCAGACGGCCGATCGCGCGCCCTTCTGGGGTCCGCTCAGCCTGTCGGTGGCGGCGGCCCGGGCCCACGGCCTGACCATCCTCGACGGCGTCTACAACGACATCGAAAGCATCGAGGGCCTGATCGATGTCTGCCGGCAGGGCGTGCAGTTCGGCTTCGACGGCAAGACCCTGATCCATCCCAAACAGATCGAGCCCTGCAACCTCGTCTTCTCGCCGGCCCCCGGCGAGGTCGACTGGGCTCGCAGCGTCATCGCCGCCTTCGCCCTGCCCGAGAACGCCGGCAAGGGCGCCATCCGGGTCGACGGCCGCATGGCCGAGCTGTTGCACCTGTCGCAGGCCGAGCGGCTGGTGGCGGTGTCCGAGGCGATTTCGGCGGCTGACGCGACATGAGGGGACCGATTGCGCTCGCCACCCTGATGGCGCTGCTTGCCGGGCCGGTGATGGCCCAGGAACAGCCGGTCTCGTCAGATCCCATCGGCGATGTGCTGTCCGGGCTGGCCGCGAGCCAGGGCATGGACGATGACGCGGCCGAGACGCCGACCGCCACCGCGCCGGACGCCGCGGCGATCTCTCAGTCCAATATCGACGGCGCCGCCGCCGAAAGCGCCGATGGCGACGCCGAGGACCCGGGCGACGGCGGCTCTCTGCCCCAGCCTGCCCTCCCGTCGACCGCCCCGGCGCCCGCCTACCGGCCGCCCCCGATCTATTCTTCCCCCACCCCTTACGTGGCCCCGCCGCCGGTCTCGCGCCTGCCGCAACTCGACCGGCCGGTAATGATCGACGAGCTGTACCGCACGCCCGAGGCCCCGCCGACCGCCGTCGAACAGGCCTACGAAAGCCGCATCCGGGGCGGGCTCAACGCCGCCCAGGGCCTGCAGGGGCCGCTGGACGGCGGCTGGGTGGTGCGGGGACCGGACGGGCGGACCCTGTACGGGCTGCAGCTGGTCGACAAGGGCACGGGCGGGGTGATGCTGGAAGGCGCCTGGCGGTCGATGACCCCTGGCCAGCCGGTCGGCAAGGTCGGCCTGGTCGACAGTATCGAACGCACCGCCAGCGGCGGCGTCTACATACGCTTCACCCCCAGGGGCGCGCGGGAGGCCTCGATCCTGCAGCTGGATCCTGCCGGCGGCGGCTGGAGCGGAACCCTGTGGGAAGCCGGCGCCAATCGCTCTGTGACCGTGCGGCGCAACTGATTC
>JBILYE010000138.1:0-9625 GCA_044377925.1 Caulobacter sp.
GACGCCGGGTCGGCGCTCACGCGCCGATGGTCACGATCTCGACCTCGCCGCCGGCGACCATCGCCGTGTCGCCCTCGCCCTTGCCGAGCAGGGCCTGGGCGACCGGCGAGACCCAGGAGACGCTGCCCCTGGCCGGGTCGGCCTCGTCCTCGCCGACGATGCGGAAGGTCTGCCGGCGGCCGTCCTCGCGGTCGAAGGTGACGCTGCAGCCGAACTGGACGGTGTCGCAGGACTCCGGCGGCTGCGTCAGCTGGGCGCTGGCGCGGCGGGCGTTGTAGTAGCGCAGGTCGCGGGTGGCCCTGGCCATGGCCGTGCGGTCGGTGGAGACATCCCCCTGCTGGGCAGCGCGATAGGCGGCCTGGGCGGCGGCCAGCGCCTCTTCCAGCAGGGCCAGGCCCTGCGGGGTGACGAGGTTGGGATGCTGGGAGATCGGGCGGTCGGGCAGATCGGCCGCGGTCGCCTCGAGATCTCCCTCCTTGGTGAAGGCGACGCTCATGCGGCGCTTGTAGGCCCGTCGCTGGGCATAGCGGAAGCGTTCATTGCCCCCTGAAGGCTTGGATCGTTGCAGGCAATGGGGCTAACAGGAGGAGCCTCTGGAGTGTCCGACATGCGTTTCGCCTTCGCCCTGACCGCCCTGGCCCTTGCAGCCACGCCCGCGCTGGCCAGGGAAGTCGATCCCAAGGCCCTGTCGGAAGACACCAGGGTCCTGGCCTCTGACGCCTTCGAGGGCCGCGCGCCCGGCTCGGCGGCCGAGCAGAAGACCATCGACTACATCGTCAAGCGGTTCCAGCAGTCGGGCCTGGAGCCAGCCGGCGACAACGGCGGCTGGACCCAGACGGTGCCCCTGGTCCGCACCCAGGTGAAGCCGGGCGGGGCCATGGCCTTTACCGTCGGCGGCAAGGCGCGGAGCCTGGAGCAGTTCAGGGACATCTACGTCAACACCGTGCGGCCGACCGACCGCATCGCGGTGACGGACGCGCCTCTGGTCTTCGTGGGCTATGGCGTCAGCGCGCCTGAGCGCGGCTGGGACGACTACAAGGGCGTCGATGTGAAGGGGAAGATCGTCGTCTTCCTGATCAACGATCCGGACTTCGAGGCGGCGACGGGCGAGCCGGTGGCCGGCAAGTTCAGCGGTCAGGGCATGACCTTCTACGGCCGCTGGGTCTACAAATACGAGGAGGCCGCCCGGCGGGGGGCGGCCGGGGCGCTGATCATCCATGAGACGCCCGGCGCCGGCTATGGCTGGATCACCGTCGTGGCCCCGCGCGGCGAGAACTTCGATGTCGCCCGTGCCGACGGCGGCGCCGGCCGCGTGCCGTTCCAGGGCTGGATCGAGCGCGGCGTGGCGGCGGAGATGCTGGCCTCGGCCGGCCTCGACCTTGAGGTCCTCAAGGCGCAGGCGCGCACGGCCGGGTTCAAGCCGGTCGAGCTGAAGGGTGCGACCTTCAGCGCCGATGTCGGGGTCGAGCACACGCGGGTGCAGAGCCAGAACGTGCTTGGCAAGATCACCGGCGCCAAGCGGCCGGACGAAACGGTGGCCTATGCCGGGCACTGGGACGCCTATGGCCTGGCCGACAAGCCGGACGCGGCGGGCAGACGGGTGCGGCCGGGCGCTCTGGACGACGCCATCGGCATCGCCGGCCTGTTCGAGATCGCCCGAGACTTCAAGGCCGGGCCGGCGCCGGAGCGGACGGTGCTGTTCGCCGCCTGGACCGCCGAGGAGCGCGGTCTGCTGGGCTCGGAGTACTTCGCCCAGCACCCGACCGTGTCTCTGGAGAAGATGGCCGGGGCCTATACCCTGGACGTGCTGCAGCCGGTCGGTCCGGCCAGGGACGTGGTGCTGGTCGGGGCCGGACAGAATGAGCTGGAGGACGGTCTGGCCGTGGCCGCGAGAGCCCAGGGCCGGGTGATCACGCCGGATGCGAAGCCCGAGCGTGGGCTGTTCTATCGCGCCGACCACTTCAGCTTCGCCAAGCGCGGGGTGCCGGTGATCCTGATCATGGCGCTGGGCGGCGGCGCTGACCTGGTGGAGGGCGGTCGGGCGGCCGGCGACAAATGGGTCAGCGACTATACGGCCACCGCCTACCACCAGACGGGCGATGCCTGGAGCGCCGACTGGGACCTGCGCGGGGCGGCGATGGATGTCGATCTGGTGCTGCAGGCCGGCAAGGCGCTGGCAAACAGCAGCGACTGGCCGGGCTGGAAGGCGGGGTCGGAGTTCGGGCCGGTGCGCGAGGCTTCGGCCGACAAGCGCAAGCCCTTAGGGCGCAAGCCTTAGCCGGCAGCGGGCTCAGCGGCGGCGATGCTGGTTTCGCCGACCTGGCCGACGATGGTGGGAATGCCCAGCACATGCATCACGCCGTCGACGAAGCGGATATCGTCGTCGGCGAAGACCGCGCTGCGCTTGATCAGCGCGGTGTCGCGCAGGGTAATGCGCAGGACCAGGTCCTTGGGCTGGTGACCGCTGGCCAGGGTCTCGTCGAGCCGCTTGCGCAGCTGGGCCATGGTCATCGGCGGAGCGGGGATGGGGGTCTTGGACATGCGGCGCCTTTCGCCCCCGACGTCCCGCGGCGCGGGACCAGATATCGGGCAGGTCGGCAGAACAGGCCGTCAGGGTTCCCTCGATGAGCGGAACGGTCAGACACAATAGCACGGCTCATGGAACCGTGGGGCCTAATCGTCAGACCTCCGCCCAACGGCGCAGCAGGTTGTGGTAGACGCCGGTCAGGGCCACCAGGCTGGCATGGCCGTCGCCGACCTCGCCGCGCAGGCGCTGCAGGGCCATGTCCATGTCGAACAGCATGGCGCGGGCGGCGTCGTCGCGCACATGGCTCTGGACCCAGAAGAAGCAGGCGGTGCGGGCCCCGCGGGTCACCGGCGTGACCTGGTGCAGGGAGGTGGCCGGGTAGAGGATCATCGAGCCGGCGGACAGCTTGACCGCCTGGGCCCCGTAGACGTCCTCGATGACCAGCTCGCCGCCGTCGTAGTCGTCCGGATCGGTGAGGAAGAGGGTGGCCGACAGGTCGGTGCGCAGGCGGGTTCCATCCGGCAGGGCGCGCAGGGCGTTGTCGACATGGACCCCGAAGCTGTGCTCGCCCTCGTAGCGGTTGAACAGCGGCGGGAAGACACGGGCCGGCAGGGCCGCCGACTGGAACAGCAGGCTGGAGGCCAGGGCCCGCTCGACCTCGGCCCCGAGGCTGCGGGCCACCTCGCTGGATTCGGGGAGCTGCAGGTTGTTCTTGGCCAGGGCCGACTGATAGCCGGCCGTCGCCCGGCCGTCGGCCCAGGGCGCGCCGGCCAGGGCGGTCTGGAACCGGGCGACCTGGTCGGCGGTCAGCAGGGTCTCGATCTGGATCAGCATGGACCCGCAGCTAGACCTTTTGCGAACGATTATCAACAGCGCGGGCGAGCACCGCTTCGGCGTCACGCAGGCAGAGCTGGTGGTAGCGGCGGGCGCCCGGGCAGGCGGCGGCCAGTTCGCGGCGGTGGAAGGCGGCGAGGCGGGCGAGGTCGGCGGGGGTGAGGGCGCGGGCGCCGCGGCCGGCCAGGGGCAGCGGCCCGCCGAGGGCGAGGATCTCGCCGCCGCACAGCCAGTAGCGCGCAAACCCAGGCGGGGCGGGCCTCATTGGACGGGCCCGGCGATGCGGAAGGCGCGGCCCTGGCAGTCGAGCCAGCCCCGGCGCGGGGCCGGGGGCGGCAGGCGGCGGCAGAAGCGCAGGCCGGCGCGGTCGAAACTGTAGGCCAGGCCTCCGTCGGCGGACGGCTGGAAGAAGACCTGGCCGTAGTCCGGCTCCTCGCTTCCATCGGGACGCAGTCGGGGCAGGGTGGCGAACCAGGCCGGGTCGGCATGGCTCACCGGTCGCGGGGACGCGGTCAGGGGCGGCTCCTGGGATGTCCGGGGGGGAGAGGCAGTATGTTTTATACAGGCTCAAAATGCAAGGCTTTTCGAGCGCTTCGCCCAAAATGGGCTGATTGCCATTTTGCCGCATGGACGCTCGGTGAGTCGGCGCTACCTAAGTCTCAAGACGTAAAAACAGTGGTTTTTCGGGTCGTTGGAAAACAGGTCCCGCGCTTGAAAGCCGGACCCGCTTCGAGAGATTGGGACGCTGACGTTGAAAGGTATTCCGAACGACCCGACGCAACGCACTCCGGCGCAGGAGCGGTTCTTACTCAGGATGGGTATGGACTACTTCCTGCGGCAGATGTCGGTGCTCAGCGCGCCGTTTGATGGCGACGTCCTGCTGGCGGCGACCTTCGTGGCCATCTGCCAGGCCAGCGTGAAGCATCTGAACGAGCCGGGGCTGCCCAGTCCGCTGGCGGTCGAGGGGGTGTTCCCGGACGGCATGCGCCGGCCGGTGACGATCGCCTCGGTGGCCCGGACGCTGGGACTGCCGCGCGAGACGGCCCGGCGCTATGTGCACCGGCTGATCGCCAGCGGTCATTGCCGGGCTGTGGGCGCGCGGGGGGTGATGGTTCCGGCCGAGGTGTTGCGCTCGGAGTCGATCACCCAGCTGGCCACCGAGCACGTCGGGGCCATGCGGGCGCTGTTTGACGGCTATGAACGCAGCCGCAGGATGCTTGAAGGCCAGAGCTGACGCTCTGGCGTTTTCGTGGCCGCGCGTTTTGTCCGATAACCGGTTTCCACTTATCGGAACGCGCTCTAGCGCGCCCCCGGCCGGCCGGCGACCAGGCTGACCACCAGCATGAAGCCGGCGGCGATCAGGGCGGCGAGGCCGACCTGGGGCTTGTCGCCGTGTTCGGCGGACCAGACGGCGATCAGACCCCAGACGATGGGCAGGCCATAGGCCAGGTGGCGCAGGCGCCAGATGACGGCCGAGCCGACGATGGCCACGCCGATGACGCCGGCGATGGCGGCCGGCTGGGCGATCTGCGGGCCGATGACGCCCCAGGCGGTCAGCACGGTGATGACGTTCAGGAAGCTGGCGATAGTCAGCCAGCCGGCCAGCAGGCCCAGCGGCCAGAAGATGAAGAACCGCGTCCCCGGTCCGACCTCGCCCCGATGCGGCCCGGCCCGGACCAGGCCGGTGATCATGGCGGCGGCCGAGGTGACGATGATGAGGACGGTCAGCGGCTTCTGGTCGTAGGCGGCGGCGAACAGCCAGGCGCCGCAGCCGAGCAGGGCGATGACCGACGGCCAGGCGACGGCCCGCAACGGCGCCGACTCCGGCGTCTGGCGGACCAGCTGCCAGACGCCGTAGACGAAGACGCCGAGGTAGATCAGGCCCCAGATGGAGAAGGCGTAAGGCGCCGCCCGCAGGGTCTGGTCACCGTTGTCGGCGAAGGTGGCGGCGTCCATCAGGCCGAGGCTGGACAGCACCGGGCCGGCGCCGATGGCGAGGAGGACGGCGACCATCACGGCGATGGAACGGCCGGCGGGCTTGGCGGGGCGATCGAAGGTCATGGCGTCCATGTCGCGATCAACGTACCACGGGCCAGACGGTTCAGTAACCGGGTTGCATGCCGGGACCTGCTATGAGGCCGACTGCCGCCTCACCGCGTATCCCGCCCTCCTTGAAGGTTTCACAGGTGCAACGCGTTCTGATCATCGGACCCTGTGGATCAGGCAAGTCGACGCTCGCCTTCACGCTCGGGCGCCGGCTCGGCCTGCCGGTTCACCACATGGACCAGCTGGGTTGGCTCCCCGGCTGGGTCGAAGCCGACAAGGGTCAGCTGCGCGAGCAGATCATCGCGATTGTCGCCGCTATGGGTGGGGAGCAGAAGTTTGGGCTTGTCCGCAAAGCGGTCGCTTGATGGACACCACCGCAAACCGCCGATCAGTGGATGCCCAGCCAAACATTCGAAGCGTTGCGGGCCTGACTCAAGAAACGAATGACCTCCTGCTCTGGATTTCCGAGGTGGGGAGACGCGTTGCCGCTGGACTGACGACGCCTCGCCGATGGCGGCCCGCTTTCAAAAGGTGCACAAAGACCTGAGCGTCGGTGAAACGCCGTTGTCCTGACCAATGCCTGGAGAGGGTTCTAACCATGGCCACCCAGATACCTGCCGTCCACGGTCGCATCCTGGACCTTGATGCCCACTTGCAAGCGCCCGTCTCGAGATGGGGTGAGATTTTTGGCGAGGCAACCGCAAATTTTGGAAAGAGCTTCTTAGGCAACCCGTTCTTCGATGACGCAATCGAGCCTGAACTGTCCGTCGATACAGCCTGGACCAGGAAGGGTTCCGCCGCGCCCGGAGCCACGACTCCGGAGGGCAGACTTGCGACGATGGACCTGATGGGCATTGAACGCCAGCTGATCTTTCCGCAGGTTGTGTTGGCGATTCCGGCCTGGTCCGATCGGCCAGGTGCTGACAGGGTACTGCGCGAATACAACGACACCGTGCTCAAATGGACCAAGGCGGGCAAGGGCCGTTTACGTCCGGCTGCCCTTCTGAACGTCACGACAATCGAAGGCGCCCTTGCCGAAGCCGAGCGCGTGATTGATGGCGGCGCGCGCGCTATCCTCCTGCAGGATGGTATTGCACCGGGCGGCTACTCTCCAGCGGCGCCGGAAGTCGATCCCCTCTGGGCCCTGCTCGCCAATGCGAATGTGCCGCTCACCTTCCACATCGGCGGCCAAGGCGGTTTCTTCGGGTCTATGGCCTGGCAGGAAGCTGACCTACTGCGTCCGGGCACGTTTTCAACGGGTGAGCCGGTCGGCCCGCAAATGCTCGGGACGATGCATATGGCGGTCCAGAACTACCTCACTGCGATGATCTATGGCGGTGTCTTTGACCGCCATCCGGCCTTGAGGGTCGGCGTGATTGAACTCGGAGCAATGTGGGTCGGGCCGTTCGTGGATTTTCTGGAAGATCGCCTCCAGCAGTCCCGACGGTTGCGCGAGGCGCTGAAACGCAAGCCATCCGAAATATTTGCCAGCCAGATCCGCGTCACGCCCTTCTTCTGGGAGAAAACGGCGCGCCAGATCGAGCGCTATGGCATGCCTGAGATTTACGCTTTTTCGACCGACTTCCCCCACCCCGAGGGCGGCACCGATCCGATCGGCCGCATGGGTGCTGACATCTCGCAACTGGGCTCAGATGCGGTAGAAGCATTCTTTGTCGGCAACGCATCGCTTTTGCTTCCGACCTGAGCCGGAATGGTCCTGTCAGCTCAACCGACCTCGGTCAAAAAGCACGCTGGCCCGCCCGTAAATCAGACAGGGGCGGTCGCAGCCGCCCAAGTCTGGTGAGCGTCAGCCCGGAGATGCCGGAGGGTCGGTCGACGGATCAGATGGGGCTGGAGATTGAACACGTTGTAGACCGCCGCGTGGGTGGCCAGGAACTTCTGGGCTGAGGCTTGGGATTTGACGCGCTACTGCTGTCGTTCTCGTCGTCGGATCGGCAGGTGTGAGTTCTCTGCCCGATTGTTCTCTCGAAGCCGGCCGGGTCGAGGCAGGCGCCTTAGATCCAGTGGATCCTTGTCGGAAGCGGACGTTCCCAACCGCCGCTATGGGTGGAGAGCGGACGTGGCAGCGGCGGCGCTCAGGACCCTCGACTGACCGCCCCCAGCCGCCGCACCCCCTCGGCAAGGTTCGTCGGATCAGTCCCGTGAGAAATACACCGAGGCCGCTTCAAGACCGGACAGAAGCGCACCATGCACCGTGGCGGGGTGGCTCGGCGAGGTCGCTTCACCGGCGAACACCAGACGTCCGTCCCAGTCGATGCCGCCGAGGGTCTGGCGGATGGCCGCTCCGGTGCCGACGCCGTTGAAGGAGTAGGAGCCAAGCGCCAGCGCATCGCGCGACCAGCGCGTCACCTGCGCGTCGAGGGGGGCCGGGAAGTCCGAGCCGAACATGGCGCGGAGCGCCTGGTGGGCCGCATCGCGCGTGGCCGCATCATCAAGTGCTTCGATCTCGTGCGCTGCATCTGCTGCGTTGAATCCGGCCAGCACGGGAGCGCCAGTCACCCCGGAAAGGCTGATCCACTCGGCCCAGTGACCGTCCCGCGGGCCAAGCCAGCCGATCCAGTCCACATCGTCCGGCCACGCGATGCGGTCGAAGCGCAGCCAGCACTTGTTGAGCAGACCCATGCCCAGGCTGTCGATCGCGGTCTGCCGGCCCGGCGCCAAACCCTCTGCCAGATGCATTTGGCCCGAGCGCAGCACACCGAGTGGAACCGTGATGACGACCCGATCCGCCGTCAGCACCTCGCCGCTGCCCAAGGTCACGGCGACGCCGGCACCACGAGGGGCGACCGCGGTCACCGCCTCACCCAGCCGGAGGGTCAGCCCCCGGGCGAGGTAGGCCGGAATACGGTCAAAGCCGGCCGGGACCAGAACGTCCTCCCCTGAAAAGGTCTCGGCCTCGTCGAAGCGCTGAGCGGAAAGATCGGTCCAGTCCCCCCCGTATTCGTGCTCGATGGTGCTGTTGACCCATGCGCGGACCAGTCTGCGCATGGCACTGTCGGCCCGTCGCCAGGCCGATGATTCCTGCACCGCGCGTGCCAGAGACACATCGGGGTCCACAGCGGCTGCGGTCTCTTTCGCGGTCTGCACAAGGCGAGCAGCGGGAGTCAGAGCGCGGTCGAAGTCGAGGGTCCGGCCGTCGGCATCCAGCGTCAGGCTGCGCTCATAGGATGTGGCGACGGTCCCCGCGCCCGCCCGGTCCGCCAGATCTGTTAGCGGGTTACCGCGGGTCCCGTGGATCCAGCTGGCACCCATATCCACTGGTAGATCTGGCCAGAGACGCGAGGTCCAGACGCGACCACCGATCCGCGACCGCGCCTCGATCACCTCCACCTCTTCGCCAGCATCGGTGAGCGCCCGTGCGGCCGCCAGGCCCGCAACGCCTGCGCCGATGACGATCGTGCGTCCATTCGCCCTGGCCGCGAAGGACGGCGACGCGGTCAGAGCGGTGAGCGCTGAGAGCAGGGCGCGACGCTGGATCATGTGTCCTCTAAAGAGTAGCGGCGGTCCCGCGCGTTCATGCCACCTTTGGTCCCCGTAAACCATGTCGTCTCAGACTTGGAAGCGCCCTCGGACCGAGGCTACACCCCCTTTGCGGAACCTGATCGCCGCCCTTGAAGCCGCCGATACTTCATGACCCACGCTCCATCTCCCTAGGAAAGGTAGCGTGTTGCGTTCACCGGTTGAACCCACCGTCGGCTTCAGCCCTTAGCCTGACGCCCGGTTGCGGACATTCGACCGATGCACAGCAAGCGGACAGCATGCAGGTCTGTTCAGGGTGGACAGCAGCCCTAACCGTCAGCAGCCCGGCGCGCGTTTCCAGCGGCGGCGGGGCATCCACGAAGGATCGTGACACTGCCGCGTTCGGTGTTCAGGATGGCCGTAGAGGAGGACGCCGATGCCAACCTTGGTCCATTTGCCGGCCGACACACCGGCCGCCGACGTGACTGCCGTGCTCACGCGCGACGGCGGGCTGATCCTCGATGACGCGCTGTCGCCCGCCGAGGTGGACGCTCTTGTCGCCGAGCTGCGCCCCTATGTCGAGGCGACCGAACCCGGGCGCGACGTGTTTTCCGGCGAAAGGACCACCCGCACGGGCGCTCTGGCGGCGCGCTCCCCGCTCACGCGGCCGCTCCTGATGGACGCGCGCATCCATGCGCTTTGCGACGCGGTGCTGAAGCCCAACTGCCTGCGTTATCA
>JBILYE010000139.1:0-9585 GCA_044377925.1 Caulobacter sp.
GGTCGGGTTGAGGAAGTTGGCGGCGGTGACCAGCACCTGGTCGGTCTGGCCCCCGACCGAAGCGATGCCCAGCGAGCTGTTGGCCGGCAGGTCGAGCTTTGTCTTCGTCCAGCCGTCCTTGCCGGGCCTGTAGGCGTAGACGACGCCGGTGACGTTGTCGTTCAACTCGACGATCAGGGTGTTGGCGGTGTTGGAGACCGCCTCGATCGACTGCCGCGCCGTCGGCCGCAGGACCAGTTCGGCCCTGGCCTTGGCCGGATCGGCCAGCAGGGCCGCCAGGTCCATCGCCACCAGGTCGCCCTGCTTCAGGCCCTGGGCCGTCCAGTCTTCATCCAGGGTCAGCACCAGCTTGCCGTCGACAAGGCTCTGCACCGACGACTTGAGCGGGAAGGGCAGCTTGACCGGCTTGCCGCCGATCAGGGCGTAGGTCTCGCTCTCGAAGAAGCTGACCGCGCGGTTGATGAAGACCGCCTCGATCTTGCCGTCCGGATCGCGCAGGGCGTAGCCGCTGACCGAAATATCGTCCTCGGTCCCGCGGAAGAATTCCTTGACCGTGTCCAGCGCCTGGCCACGCTTCCACAGGCCCAGAACGAAGGGATAGCTGGACCTGGTCATCGTGCCCGGACCCCAGTCGCGGGCGATCATCAGCGTGTCCTTGTCGAGCCAGCTGACGTTCTGCTTGCCCTCGGGAGCGACGAAGCCGCCTTCGACGAACGTCTTCGAGACCGTGTCGTACTCGCGGACCGTCACCGCGTCCTTGCCGCCGTCCGACAGCGAGACCAGGCAGTAGCGGTCGTCGGGGGGCAGGCAGTTGGAGCCCTTCCAGACCCAGTTCTTGCCCTCGGCCCTGGACAGGGCGTCGAGGTCGAGAATGGTCTCCCATTCCGGCGTCGCCGTGCGGTAGCTGTCCATCGTCGTGCGCCGCCAGATGCCGCGCACATGGTCCTTGTCCTGCCAGTAGTTGCGCAGCTGGGTGTCGCCCAATCCCGCGAACCCGGCGATCGGGATCCGGTCCTGGGCGGTGACGATCTTCAGGGCGTTGTCGAACAGGCCCTGGTAGCGCGGGTCGCCCTGCAGCACGGGCAGGGTGCGGGCGTTCTGTTCGCGGGCCCAGCCCAGCGCCTTTTCACCCTCGACCTCTTCCAGCCACAGGAAGGGATCGGCCTGAGTGGCTGACGGACCGCCGGGCGCCTGCTGGGCCTGAACGGGAGGAGTGCTGGAAAGGGTCAAGGCGGCCACCGCGGCGGAAAGGAAAAGACGCTTCACTGATCAGTCCATGAGCTGGCGTGAAAGGTAGACGTAGTGCATGGCCCAGCGCCTGGCGTTGGCCTTGGGATCGGCGCCGTTGGCGTGACCCCCGTCGAGGTTCTCGTAATAGAGATAGGGCGCGTCCAGCGCCGACAAGCGCGCCGCGAACTTGCGGGCATGGCCGGGGTGGACCCGGTCGTCCTTGGTCGAGGTGGTGATGTAGGCCAGCGGGTATTTCACCCCGGCCTTCAGGTTCTGGTACGGGCTGTAGGGCGCGATCCAGGCGGCTTCCGCAGGGATTTCCGGATCGCCGTACTCGCCGATCCACGACGCGCCGGCCGGCAGCTTGTGATAGCGCAGCATGTCGAGCAGCGGGCTCTCGACCACCACGGCATTCCACAGGTCCGGCCGCTGGGTCATGGCCACGCCCATCAGCAGGCCGCCGTTGGAGCGGCCGTAGGCGCCCAGGCGCCGGGGGCTGGTGACGCCGTCCTTGATCAGGGCCTCGGCGACCGCGAAGTAGTCATCGTAGGCGCGTTGCCGGTTCTGCTTCAGAGCGGCCTCGTGCCAGGCCGGCCCGAACTCGCCGCCGCCCCGGATGTTGGCCACCGCATAGACGCCGCCGCGCTCGAGCCAGAGCTTGCCGACGATGGGGTCATAGACCGGCAGCTTCGACTGCTGGAAGCCGCCATAGGCATGCAGCAGGGTCGGGGCCTGGCCGTTCATGGCCAGGTCCTTCCTGCGAACCAGGAAGTAGGGGATGGCCGTGCCGTCCTTTGAAATCGCCGTCTTCTGCTCGACGATCAGGCCTTCGGCGTTGAATTTCGCCGGCAGGATCTTCACCGGCCGCGACAGCGGCGTCGAACCGACCCCCAGCTTCAGGGTCGTCGGGGTGACGAAGGTCTCCTCGGTGTAGAAGACGTCGTCGCCCTTGTCGGCGGTCGAGACGATGGAAATGGCGGCGTTGTCGGCGCCCAGATAGCGCTGCATCAGCCAGACGCCCTGGGTCTGGTTGAAGCTGACCAGCGAACCGCGGACGTTGTTGTAGAGCACCGCCACGACGCGGTTGTCGGTGACCTGGATCTGGTCGCGGTCGAGCGCGATGCGGTCCTTGGGCTCGAACACCACCTGGGCGATCGGCTTCGGCGGCAGGTTGCGGTTGCGCGGCTGGGGGCTGAACTGGTTGGTCAGCATGGTGGTTGTGTCGACGGCCAGCACCGAGCCGGATTTGTAGGAGGCGCCCTTCCAGGTCCAGTCCTGCTGGATGGAGACGATCAGCCGGCCGCCCACCATGCCGTGAACGTTCGACCGCGTCGGCAGCATCAGCCGTGTGGTCTTCAGCTGGTCGTCGACCACGAACCAGGCGGTGTTGAAGAAGTCGAGCCCCAGCCCGATCAGCACCAGCCGGTTGCCCTTGGCGTCCTTGATGACGTCCGGCGAGACGCTGACGTGCCGGGTTTCGCCCTCGAAGACCGTCGTGGCGGCGCCGAGCGGCTGGCCGCGGCCCAGCACCTTGATGATCCGACCATAGCCGCTGTCGGTCAGGCTGCCCGGACCCCAGTCGCGGGTCAGGATCAGGCGGTCGTCGTCCAGCCACTCGATGTTCTGCTTGCCCTCGGGCAGTTTGAACCCGCCGGCCACGAATGTCTTGGAGGCGAGATCGAACTCCCGCACCTCGACCGCATCCTTGCCGCCGTTGGACAGCCGCACCAGGCAGCGGTCGTATCCCGGCGAGCGGCAGGTCGCGCCCTTCCAGATCCAGTTGGCCTTCTCGTTGGCGCTGAGCGCATCGAGATCGAGCACGGTCTCCCAGACCGGGTCGGCGCTGCGATAGCTTTCCAGGGTCGTGCGCCGCCAGATGCCGCGCACATGCTCGGCGTCCTGCCAGAAGTTGTAGACGGCGGCCCCGATGAAATCGGGCGACGGAATGCGATCCTTGGCCGACAGCACGGTCAGCGCCTGATCATGCAGGGGCCTGTAGCGGGCATCACCGGTCAGCGCCGGCTCAGCTCTGGCGTTCTCGGCCTTCACCCAGTCGAGGGCCCTGGGGCTCTCGACCTCCTCCAGCCACTGGAAGGGATCGGACTGGGCCACCGCAACAGCCGCGGAAGCCAGCAACGCGAGGCCGGCAAGCGCGGCAACCCGAAACGAACGCATGAATATCCCCGAAATCTGGAACCGGGGAGCATAGGCGCCCCCGTGGCGGGAGCAAGGCGGCAAAGGCCGCTATTCGTTGGGTTTGAAGTAGGGCTCGACCGGACCCGACAGCTTGATGGTCATCGGGTTGCCCTTGCGGTCCACCTTGTTGCCGACGGCGACCTTCACCCAGCCTTCGCTGACGCAGTACTCGTCGACGTTGGTCTTTTCCTCGCCGCGGAACTTGATGCCGATGCCCTGTTGCAGCAGTTCCTCGTTGTAGAAGGGGCTGCGCGGGTTGGTGCAGAGGCGGTCGGGAAGGTCGGCCATGATACGTCTCGAAATCGGTGGAGGCGGCTCCATACCCCGTCAGGCCGCATCGTGGAAGATCACCCCAAGGGTATGGCGCGATCCGGACCGCAGCGCGCTGACCCCGTGGCGCATGGTCACCCGGTAGATCCCGCGCGTACCCGCCACCGGCCGGCTGTTCACCGCGAACACCACGCCGTCGCCCTGGCGCAGCGGCACGACCATCACCCGCGACTGCATCCGCGGCCGCTGCTCGGTCAGCACCAGCTCGCCGCCCTCGAAATCCCGCCCGGGCTCGCTGAGCAGCACCGCCGCCTGCAGAGGGAAGACATGCTCGCCGTAAAGGTCCTGGTGCAGGCAGTTGTAGTCGCCCGGCCCGTAGCGCAGCAGCAGAGGCGTCGGCCGCTGCTGCCCTGCCTCATGACAGCGGTCGAGGAACCCGGCGTGCGTCTCCGGGAACCGCACCGCCATCCCCATCGCCTCCTGCCAGCGGTTTGCGATCGGCGCGAGATAGGGCCAGAGCCGCTCGCGCAGGCCCTGCACCATCGGGGGGAGGGGATAGCTGAAGTAGCGATACTCGCCCCGCCCGAATCCATGCCGGGCCATGATCACCTGACTGCGGAAGCCGCCCGGCTGGTCATACAGGCCAGCGATCCGATCACAGTCCTCGGGCTGGAGCAGCCCCGGCAGCACCGCGAACCCTTGAAGGTCGAGGTCCGAGGCGACGGCGGCCCAATCGACCGCCGCCAGCCGTCCCGCGCCGCCGCTCACGCCGCCTTCTCGCCCAAGGCTTCTCTGGTGATCAGGGCCTGCTTGCGCTCCACGCCCCAGCGATAACCAGACAGCGAACCGTCGTTGCGGACCACCCGGTGACAGGGAATGGCGATTGCCAGCGCGTTGGCGGCGCAGGCGCCCGCCACGGCCCGCACGGCCTTCGGCTGGCCGATCTGCTCGGCGATGTCGCGATAGGTCGCCGTTGTTCCGGCCGGAATATCCCGCAACGCCTGCCAGACCCGCTGCTGGAAGGCGGTGCCGCGCACGTCGAGCGGCAGGTCCAGGCCGATGCCTGGCTGTTCCACCAACCCGACGACCCGCGCCACCAGCTCCTCGAAGCCGCCATCACCCCCGAGCAGTCGCGCCTTGGGAAAGCGGTCCTGCAGGTCGCGCACCAGGGCGTCCGGATCGTCGTCCATCAGGATGGCGCAGACTCCCTTGTCGCTGCGGGCCACCAGGATGGCGCCCAGCGAACACTGACCGACCGCGAACCGGATCTCCGCCCCCTCGCCGCCGGCGCGGTAAGCACGGGGCGTCATACCCAGCAGGGCGTCCGAAGCCTCATAGAACCGCCCGGCCGAGTTGAAGCCGGCGTCATAGATGGCCTCGGTCACGCTGCCGGCCGTCTCCAGCCCCTCGCGCAGCCGCATGGCCCGGTGTGCGTCGGCATAGGCCTTGGGCGTCACCCCGGTGACGGCCTTGAACAGCCGGTGGAAGTGGTGCGGCGACAGCCCCGCCGCCCGCGCCAGCGCCTCCAGCAACGGCGGCTCCTCGGCCGCCTCGATGATCCGGCAGATGCGGGCCATCAGCGCCGCATCCCGCTCGGCCTTGGGCGGCTGGTCCGGCTTGCAGCGCTTGCAGGGCCGAAACCCGGCGCCTTCCGCCTCGGCCGTCGTCAGGTGGAAGGCGACATTCTTCGGATTGGCCGGCCGGGCGGCGCAGGACGGGCGGCAGTACACACCGGTCGTCGCCACCGAATAGAAGAACTCCCCGTCCGCGCTGGCGTCGCGCGCCTGCACGCGCGGCCAACGCGGGTCCAGTTCGGTCGGGGGCTTCCCAGCGTCTTTTTGAGGTGCGGTCATCGGGGCCTTGAAGGCGAGAACGGTGCTCATGGCGGTGTCCTTTCATCCGTGTTGCCAACACTGTGAAGGGATGCCGATGCGCCCGCGCTCCGGGTCTTGCTCTGCAATCGAAGGATAGGCGTTTCCCATCCCCTGTCATCCTCCAGCAGTCTTCACGCGGATAGCTGGGTTCCCCGATCCGCTTCGCGGTCGGAGGATGACAGCGGCTATGGCTTGCAAGCCTCGTTCGGCACACAGCATCTGGCTGCAAGCCTCGAGGTGCACCGTGTCGGGATGATGCATCCGCAGGGGGCAGGTCGGAGCGACACCACGAACAGTATCACCCGGTAGACGAGACGAGAGGTCGTTTCAGCCAATCCTTGAGATCCGTTAAGGCCAGGACCCGCGCCTGCGCGACCCGGTCTTGCCGAGCTGCCTGCGCCTTGCGCGCGCAACCCCTCACGATCCACCCGGAATTGCCCTATATAGCCGCTCGATGTCCCGTCCCTTCCTCAAGATGAACGGGCTCGGCAACGACTTCGTCGTCGTCGAGGCCCGCGAGCAGCCGTTCCGCCCCACGGCCGACGACGCACGCCGTATCGCCGACCGCGTGGACGGCATCGGCTGCGACCAGCTGATCGGCCTTGAGGCCTCCGATCGGGCCGACGCCTTCATGCGCATCTGGAACGCCGACGGCGGCGAGGTCGACGCTTGCGGCAACGCCACCCGTTGTGTCGGCTGGCTGCTGATGCAGGCCAGCGGCAAGGACGCGGTGGTCATCGAGACCGGGGCCGGCCTGCTGCATGCCGCGCGGGGCCCTGAAGGCCAGATCAGTGTCGACATGGGCGAGCCCGGCCTCGACTGGCGCCAGATCCCGCTGTCGGAAGAGCTCGACACCCGCCGCATCGAGGTTCTCGCCGGCCCGGTGGGTCAGACCCTGCAGCCCCCCGGCGCGGTCAGCATGGGCAATCCCCACATCGTCTTCTTCCTCGACCACGAGCCGGAGGAGAGCATGGTGCGGGGCCTCGGCAGCATGCTCGAGCACCACCCGCTGTTTCCGGAAAGCGTCAATGTCGGTTTCGCACACGTCGAGGCGCCCGACCGCATCCGGTTCCGCGTCTGGGAGCGCGGGGCCGGCATGACCCGCGCCTGTGGCACCGGCGCCTGCGCCGCCCTGGTCGCGGCCGCCCGCCGGGGCCTGTCGGCCCGCAAGGCGATCGTGGTCATGGATGGTGGCGCGCTGACCATCGAATGGCGGGAGGCCGACAACCACGTGATCATGACAGGACCAGTCGAGGTCGAGTTCACCGGCCGACTCCCGGAGGCCATCGCGGCATGACCCATCCCGCCCTGCAAGCCGGCCACACCGCCGTCATCACCGGCGCCGCCGACGGCATCGGCCTGGCCGCCGCACGCCGGTTCCTGGCGCTCGGGCTCAACGTCGTCCTTGCCGATGTTAACGCCGAAAAGCTGTTGGCGGCCGTCGCCGACCTTGCCGCCGGCGACCGGGCCATGGCCGTGCCAACTGATGTGTCCGATCCGCGCGCTGTCGAGGCCCTGCGCGACGCGACCCGGGCCCAGTACGGCGACATCCATGTGCTGATGAACAACGCCGGCATCGGCGGCGGCGGCTCGGCCATCGAGCGGCCCGATCGCTGGCGGGCGCTGATCGAGGTCAACCTGTTCGGCGTCATCAACGGCGTCCAGGCCTTCGCCCAGACGATGATCGACCAGGGAAAGCCCGGCCTGATCATCAACACCGGCTCCAAGCAGGGCATCACCACCCCGCCCGGTGACACCGCCTACAATGTCACCAAGGCCGGGGTGAAGGCCCTGACCGAAGGCCTGCAACACACCCTGCGCAACACGCCGGACTGCCAGGTCAGCGCCCATCTGCTGGTGCCCGGCTATACCTTCACCGGCATGACTGCGCGGGGGCAGGGCGACAAGCCGGCGGCCGCCTGGACCGCTGACCAGGTGGTCGACCATATGATCGCCAGTATCTCGGCGGGCGACTTCTACATCCTCTGCCCCGACAACGACGTCGATCGCGCCACGGACGCGGCCCGCATCCGCTGGGCTGCCGAGGATGTGGCGGCCGGCCGCCCGCCCCTCAGCCGCTGGCATCCGGACTACAAGGACGACTTCGAGGCCTATATGGCCGCCCAGCAGCTTGAAAACGCCGGCTGGCTGGCGAAGTACAATGATCGCATCCGGGCCATGGACGAGCCGAAGGGTGAGTCCGGTTTCGTCGCCGGGTTCGCTCTGGGAACCCTGTTTTGACCGAAGAGGTCATGGATACCCCCGCCATCGCGGAAACGAAGAGCGGCGCCCGCGTCGTCACCTTCGGCTGCCGGCTCAACGCCTACGAGTCCGAGCAGATCCGCGCCCGGGCCGAGGCCGACGGCGTCGGCAACACCATCGTCTTCAACACCTGCGCCGTCACCGGCGAGGCCGTCCGCCAGGCCCGCCAGGCCATCCGCAAGGCCCGCCGCGAAAACCCGGGCGCGCGCATCGTCGTCACTGGCTGCGCCGCCCAGATCGACCCGGCGGGGTTCGCGGCCATGGACGAGATCGACCTCGTGCTCGGCAACGCCGAGAAGGCCGCTCCTGGCGCCCTGCTGCCGCAACCGGAGCTCGGCCGCGTCCGGGTCAACGACATCATGAGCGTGCGCGAAACGGCCGCTCACCTCTCCGACGGCCTGCGCGATCGGGCCCGCGCCTATGTCGAGATCCAGAACGGCTGCGACCACCGCTGCACCTTCTGCATCATCCCCTATGGCCGCGGGAACAGCCGCTCCGCGCCGGCCGGCGAGATCGTCGAGCGCATCGGACGCCTGGCCGCCGAGGGCTGGAACGAGGTGGTGCTGACCGGCGTCGACCTGACCAGCTGGGGCGCAGACCTGCCGGGGACGCCGACGCTCGGCCAGCTTGTGGCCCGCATCCTGAAGCTGGTGCCCGGCCTTCCGCGCCTGCGCCTCTCCAGCATCGACGCTGCCGAGATCGACCCTGACCTGATGCGGGTGCTGGCCACCGAGACGCGCCTGGTTCCGTATCTTCACCTGTCCCTGCAGGCAGGCGACGACCTCATCCTCAAGCGCATGAAGCGCCGCCATCTGCGCGCCGACGCCCTGAAACTGGTTGCGGATGTGCGGGCCGTGCGCCCGGATGTCGCCTTCGGCTGCGACCTCATCGCCGGTTTTCCGACGGAGACGGATGAGGCGTTCGAAAACACCGTGAAGCTGGTCGAGGAGGCAGGGCTCTCCTACCTGCACGTCTTCCCCTACAGCCCGCGCCCGGGGACGCCGGCGGCGCGGATGCCGGCGGTGCCGCGCCCGGTGATCAAGGCCAGAGCCGCAAGGCTGCGCGAGGCCGGGGCGGCGGCGCTGAGCCGGCACCTCGATGCGCGGGTCGGCAAGGTGCTGGAAGGACTGGTCGAGCGGCCGGGTCTGGCGCGGGCGCCGGACTTCACCGAGATCGCGTTCGAAGGCGAGGCGGTTGCAGGTTCGCTGCGTCAGATGCGCATCACAAGTCATGATGGGATGCGGGCGTTGGCCGTGCTGGCCTGACCTGAGTTGCGTCCTTCGACACGCGGCCTGCGGCCGCTACTCAGGATGACGACCGATTTTGGCTTGCACTGGATTTCGTCATCCTGAGTAGCCCGCCACAGGCGGACGTGTCGAAGGACGCACTCACGCCTCCTCGGGCGGCTCCCGCCCATCGAACCCCGGAAGTCCCAGCTTCCAGTGGATCGCCGCACCGCGCAAAGCGAACGCACAGCCGAACCCGACCACGCCGGCCACGATCCGGTCCCCGCCCAGCGCCGCCAGCACGACAAACACCGCCGCGCCCAGAATCGTCGCCGTCACATAGATCTCCCGCTGCAGCAGGATCGACGGCTCGCCGGCCACGACATCGCGCAGCACCCCGCCGAAGCAGGCCGTCATCATCCCCATGACCACCGCCGACACAGGATGCACGCCAAGGGACAGCGCCTTGGCCGCCCCGACGATGCAGTAGGCCGCCATTCCGATGGCATCGAGCCAGAGCAGGGCGC
>JBILYE010000140.1:0-9558 GCA_044377925.1 Caulobacter sp.
CTGGTCAACATGTTCCTGGGCAGCGGCCTGATGCAGATGATCATCAGCGTCGTCGGCGTCCTGATCTTCGCGGGCCTCACCGCCTACGACACCCAGCGCCTGAAGATGACCTACTACGAGTTGGGCGGCGACCAGGCCGGTCTGGCCGTGGCCACCAACTTCGGGGCCCTCAGCCTCTACCTGGACTTCATCAACATGTTCCAGTTCCTGCTCGCCCTGTTCGGCGGCCGCCGCGAATAGCGGTCGGACAAGCAGACACGATCAAGGCCCCGGTGGAAACGCCGGGGCCTTTTTTCTTACTCCACGACCTGGAATTTGCGGCTGTCGAACAGCCTCAGCACCTGGGGCAGCTCGTGACCCCGCCTCAGCGTCATGCCGCCCTGGCCGATCACCGACCAGGCCCCCTGCTTGCGCGCCAGCTCCGGCTGCTTCTCGATCCGGTAGAGCGGCTGCTCCGAGGCCCGCCGAAAGATGCAGAAGACGGCGCGGTCGGACAGGCCCGCGATGGCGTAGTCACGCCACTCGCCGGCGGCCACCATCCGCCCGTACAGGCGCATGATAAGGTCCAGTTCCCGGCGCTCGAAGAAGACCGTTGCGCCGGGCGAGGACGGGTGTGTCGGATCAAGGCTCATCTACATCGTCAGCCTAGACCTTATTTGGCCGGTCTGGCGAGGGGTCTGCGGTTTGTGGGGTCGCTGAAATGCGCGGCCCTGCAATGACCTCATTTGCGACCAACCGCCGCCCGGTTCGGGGGCGATAACCTCATTGTCGGCTGATCGAAGCGCCCACGGCTTCGGTACCTGAACAGCCCCCCCAGCCCCCATCGGGGCCGTGATCGCCAACCGCGGTCAGCCGACACCCTTATAGAGAGCCCGCGTCGCACCCCTCCCCCCCCGGCGACGCGGGCTTTTTCTTTGCCTGCCGCTGGGTCGCTCTGCTTCCATCTCCCAAAAGGGAGAACACCATGGGCAGACTTTCAGGCCGCCGCGCCATCGTCACCGGCGCCGCCAGCGGCATCGGCCGCGCCACCGCCGAACTCTTCGCCGCCGAGGGCGCCCAGGTCCTGGCCGTCGATCGCCCGGACGCCAACCTCGTCTTCGACCATGCCGCCATCGTCCCGCTCGGTCAGGACATCGGCGAGGACGCCGCGCCTCAGACCATCGTCGACAGGGCTGTCGCCGAATTCGGCGGCCTCGACATCCTCTACAACAACGCCGGCATCAGCCACGGCGCCCCGGTCGCGGACACCACGGACGAGGCCTTTGACCGCCTGGTGGCCATCAACCTGCGGGCCGGCTTCCGCCTCTCCCGCGCCGCCACGCCGCATCTTGTGGCCAGCGGAAACGGCCGACTGATCTTCACCGCCTCGATCATGGCCCGCCACACCGACAATGGCCTGGTGGCCTATTCCGCCTCCAAGGCCGGGGTGGTCGGGATGATGCGGACCTTTGCCCTGGAGCTGGGCCGCCACGCGGTCACCTCCAACGCCATCCTGCCCGGCGCCATCGCCACCGGCATGACCGCCGCCAGCTTCCAGCGCGAGGAGATCACCGCCATCTGGGCCAAGAAGGCCGCACTCAAACGCCTCGGCCAGCCGATCGACATCGCCCGCGCCGCCCTGTTCCTGGCCAGCGACGACGGCGGCTTCGTAACGGGTCAGGCGCTGGGGGTCGACGGCGGCCTGATGCTGCGGGTCTAGGACGCCTTCTCCACCAGCACGCCAAGGATACGGCCGCCCTTGACGCCCTGCACGATGACGACGGTCTTCAGCCCGTCCTCGGTCGCCTTGGGCTGCTTGTAGGCGCTGGGCCGGCCGTACCAGGTTCCCAGGCGCGCGACCTGGCGGACGACGTTCTTGTGGACCATGGCCTCGCCGCGATTGTCGCCCTTCTTCGGCGTGATCTCGACGGCGCGGGGATCATAGCGGATCAGCCAGACGTCGGCCCCTCCGCGCGGCGCGGGTCCGGAGCCGACGGCGACCCGGCCGTTCTGCATGAACAGCATGTCGGGCGCATTGCGCGGCCCCTTGGCGGCCTGGGCGACCAGGGCGTCGACCTTGTCGGCGCGGGCGCCGCCGGTCTGCAAGCGCCCGTCGACGACCACCTGTGGGGTGTAGACCTCGCGCACCGCCAGCTTGCGGGCGTAGGCCTTCTGGCGCTCGGAGAAGGCCGGCTGGGCGAAGGTGTCCCGCCAGCCCAGATAGTCCCAGTAGTCGACCGCGAACGTCAGGGCGAGCACGCCCGGGTCATCGGCCAGGTCGGCCAGATGGGCATTGGCGGCGCGGCAGGACGAGCAGCCCTGCGCCGTGAACAGCTCGACCACGACCGGCGGCCTGGCCGCCGGAGCGGCCAGGGCCGACAGGGGGGCAAGCGCCAGCAATGCGAGGAGGGGGAGGAAACGCCTCATGGTTGGCACTTAACCGGAAGCGGAGGCCAAGTTGGCTTCACGAGGCCGTGAGAGTGCGAGCAAACAAAAACCCTCCCCGTTTCCGGGGAGGGTTTGAGCAGGTCTGAGCCTGATTGGGGCTACGCGGCCGGCTTGGCCAGGTTGCGCAGGACATAGTTCAGGACGCCGCCGTTCTTGAAGTAGTCCAGCTCGGTCGGGGTATCGATGCGGCAGCGGACCGGGAAGCGGGCGATGCGGCCGTCCGACGGACGGTAGAGCTCGACGATAAGCTGCTTGCGGGGCGCGAGGTCCTGCAGGCCGCGGATCGAGACGATCTCCTCGCCGGTCAGGCCGAGGCGCTGCCAGCCGTCGTTGAGGAACTGCAGCGGCAGCACGCCCATTCCGACCAGGTTCGAACGGTGGATGCGCTCGAAGGACTCGGCGATCACGGCGCGGACGCCGAGCAGCTTGGCGCCCTTGGCCGCCCAGTCGCGCGACGAGCCGGTGCCGTATTCCTTGCCGGCGAAGACGACCGCCGGGCGGCCTTCTTCCTGGTACTTCATGGCCGCGTCGTAGATCGGCATGGTCTGGCCAGAGGGGAAGTGCTTGGTCACCCCGCCCTCGATCTCCGGGGTGATCTTGTTGCGGATGCGGATGTTGGCGAAGGTGCCGCGCATCATCACTTCGTGGTTGCCCCGACGGCTGCCGTAGCCGTTGAAGTCCTCGAAGCGGACCTGGTGGTTGAGCAGGTACTCACCGGCCGGGCTGGCTTTCTTGATCGAACCGGCCGGGCTGATGTGGTCGGTGGTGATCGAGTCGCCGAACACGCCGAGGATCCGGGCCTCGACGATGTCGGTGACCGGGGTCGGCTGCATTTCCATGCCCACGAAGTAGGGCGGGTTCTGCACATAGGTCGAACCCATGTCCCAGGCGTAGGTCTGGCCGCCGGTGACCTTGATGGCCTGCCAGTTCTTGTCGCCGGTGAACACGTCGCCATAGCGCTCGGCGAACATCTTGCTGGTCACCGACTTCTTCTGCAGGGCGGCGATGTCGGCGTTGGACGGCCAGATGTCCTTCAGGAAGACGTCCTTGCCCTTCTTGTCCTGGCCCAGCGGCTGGGTCAGCAGGTCGATCTTCATCGAGCCGGCCAGCGCGTAGGCGACCACGAGAGGCGGGCTGGCCAGGTAGTTGGCGCGCACGTCCGGGTTCACCCGGCCTTCGAAGTTGCGGTTGCCCGACAGCACCGAGGCGGCGACCAGGTCACCCTCGGCGATGGCGGCCGAGACCGCTTCCGGCAGCGGGCCGGAGTTGCCGATGCAGGTGGTGCAGCCGTAGCCGACCAGGTTGAAGCCCAGGGCGTCCAGGTGCTTCTGCAGACCGGCCTTGGCCAGGTAGTCGGTGACCACCTGCGAGCCGGGGGCCAGCGAGGTCTTCACCCAGGGCTTGACCGACAGGCCCTTGGCGATGGCGTTCTTGGCCAGCAGGCCGGCGGCGATCAGCACCGAGGGGTTGGAGGTGTTGGTGCAGCTGGTGATGGCGGCGATGACCACGTCGCCATGGCCGACGTCGAACTTCTCGCCGGCGACCGGAACGCGCACGTCGGCGCCTTCCTTCTTGCCGAACTCACCGGCCAGGGCTTCCTCGAAGGCCGAGGCGGCGCTGGACAGCAGCACCTTGTCCTGCGGGCGCTTGGGACCGGCCAGCGAGGGCAGCACGTCGTCGAGCGCCAGTTCGAGGATGTCGGTGAACTCGGGCTCCGGGGCTTCCGGATCGAACCACATGCCCTGGGCCTTGGCGTAGGCCTCGACCAGATTGACGCGGGCGGCGTCGCGGCCGGTGGCCTTCAGGTAGTCGACCGTCGCTTGGCTGACCGGGAAGAAGCCGCAGGTGGCGCCGTACTCGGGGGCCATGTTGGCGATGGTCGCCTGGTCCTCGATGGTCAGGTTGGCCAGGCCGTTGCCGAAGAACTCGACGAACTTGCCGACGACGCCCTTCTTGCGCAGCATCTGGGTGACGGTCAGCACCAGGTCGGTGGCCGTCGCGCCTTCCGGCAGGGCGCCGGTCAGGCGGAAGCCGATGACTTCCGGGATCAGCATCGGGATGGCCTGGCCGAGCATGGCGGCCTCGGCCTCGATGCCGCCAACGCCCCAGCCCAGAACGGCCAGGCCGTTGACCATGGTGGTGTGGCTGTCGGTGCCGACGACCGTGTCAGGGTAGGCGACCTCATCGTCGTGGCCGGCGTCCTTGGCGGTCCAGACGGTCTGGGCCAGGTATTCCAGGTTCACCTGGTGGCAGATACCGGTGCCGGGCGGCACAACGCGGAAGTTGTTGAAGGCCGAGCTGCCCCAGCGCAGGAAGTTGTAGCGCTCGAGGTTGCGCTGGTACTCGATGGCGACGTTGTCGCCGAAGGCCTTGGCGTTGCCGAAGTGGTCGACCATCACCGAGTGGTCGATGACCAGGTCGACGGGGATCAGCGGGTTGATCTTGGTCGGGTCGCCGCCCAGCGCCGTCATGGCGTCGCGCATCGCGGCCAGGTCGACGACGGCGGGCACGCCGGTGAAGTCCTGCATCAGGACGCGAGCCGGGCGGAAGGCGATCTCGTGCTGCACGGCGCCCTTGTTCTGGACCCAGGCGGCTATGGCCTTGAAGTCGGCGCTGTCGGTCTCGGCGCCGTCTTCGTTGCGCAGCAGGTTCTCGAGGAGCACCTTGAGGGAGACAGGCAGACGCGAAATTCCGGAAAGACCGGCTTCCTCCGCGACGGGGAGGCTGTAGTAGACGTAGGTCTTGCCGCCGACGCTGAGCGTACGGCGGACTTGCAGGCTGTCGATGGACGCCATTGGTGGGAGTGCCTTTCCTGTTCGGACCGCCCGAAAACCGCTTCCGGGATCGCGCGCACCTCGCAAGGGACGCACAGGGTCCCAAACGGCGCCGCGTACACTCCCGCGTGCGCGCGGGAGGTCGGTCGGTGGCTGTCTACTCCCGGTTCGATCAAACGTCCATGCCGCCGCCATGGTCTTGTTATGTCGACTAGCGCCACAATCACCGCCCTTGTCGTCAAAGGCCTGTCGGTCCGGCGCGGCGAACGGATTCTGTTCCGTGACCTCGCTTTCAGCCTGCCGGCCGGAGGCGCCATCGCCCTGACCGGCGCCAACGGTTCGGGCAAGACCAGCCTGCTTCGCGCCATCGCCGGCCTTCTCCGTCCGGAGGCCGGAGACATCGTCTTCGAAGGCGCGACCGAAACGGACACCGCCCGCCATGAAGCGGTGCATCTGCTCGGCCACGCCGATGGCCTTAAAGGCGGGCGCACCGCGCTGGAGGAACTCACCTTCCAGGCCGGCTGGCTGGGCGGCGACGATGAAGGCGTCGCCCGGGCCATCGACCAGCTGGCCTTGACCCCTTTGCTCGACCTGGAGGTCCGCCGGCTTTCTGCGGGCCAGCGCCGTCGTCTGGCTCTTGCCCGGCTCATCTCCGCCCCCCGGCCGGTCTGGCTGCTGGACGAGCCGATGGCCCCGCTGGACACCGCCCGCAGGGCGTTGCTGGCGACCATGATGCAGGGCCATCTGGCCGGCGGCGGTCTGATTCTGGCGGCGGTGCACGATCCCCTGCCGATCCCCGCCACGGTGCTGGAGATCGGCGCATGAGGCCGCTGATCACCCTGCTCGGCCGCGAACTGGCGCTCGGCTGGGGCCGGGGCGGCGGGCCCTTGCCGGCCCTGGCCTTCTACGCCGCCATCACCGTGCTCCTGCCCCTGGCGGCGGGACCCGACACCAGCCGCCTGGCCCCTGTCGCCACCGGGGTGGCCTGGATGGCCCTGGCCCTGGCCAGCCTGCTCTCCCTGGAGCGCCTGTTCGAGCGTGACTTCGAGGACGGTGGCCTTGACCTGTTGATGACCGGGCCGCTGCCTCTGGAGCTGGTCTGCGCGGTCAAATGCCTGTCCCAGTGGATGACCACTGCGGCCCCCCTGGCCCTGGCCGCGCCGGTGGCGGCGGTCATGCTTGGCGCGCCGCTCGGCGCCGCGCCGATGATCCTGGCCTGCGCCCTGGCCGGCGGACTGGCCTTCGTCTTCGTCGGCGGCATCGGCGCGTCCCTGGCGCTGGGGGCGCGGCGTGGCGGCCTGCTGGTGGCGGCGATCGTGCTGCCGCTGTTCAGCCCACCGGTCATCTTCGGCGGAGCCGCCCTTTATGCCGACCAACTTGGCTCGGGCGCCGGCGGCGGCCTGCTGCTTCTGCTCGGCTGGACGGCGGCGGCGGTGGCGCTGTCGCCCCTGGCCATGGCGGCGGCCTGCAGAAACGCGGTTCAGTGAACGCTACAGGACGGCAATAAATCTGGGGAAACTGGACATTCGCCGGACACACCGCCCGGTCATCCTGACCGCATCGAAATCCGGGAGACCTCACCAGATGAAAAAGATTCTTCGCCACGCGGGCCTGCTGGCCAGCGCAGCCTTCGTCCTGACCACCGGAAGCGCGGCCCTTGCCGGCGAGCCCGCCGGGAAGGGCGGAGACGTCAAGGTCGAGCGCAAGGTCATCGTCATGCGCGGCGGCCCGGGCGGCGACCACGGTGGTCCGATGGGCATGCGCCACGACCCCGAGGCCCGCGCACAGCACCTGCGCATCCTCCTGCAGCTCCGTCCTGACCAGGAGCCGGCCCTGAAGACCTTCCTCGAGGCGACCAGGCCGCCGGCCTACAAGGGCGAGATGAAGCACGCGGATCACGGCAAGCCGCCCGAATCGCCCGCCGCGCCACGCAAGATGCTGACCACGCCCGAACGCCTTGATCAGCAGGCCAAAAGGATGGCCGAACGCCAGGCCGCCTTCAGCAAGCGCGCCGCCGCCACCCGCGCCTTCTACGGCCAGCTCAGCCCCAGCCAGCAGAAGGTGTTCGACACCCTGCACGCCCGTCATGGCGGGCGCCACATGAAGGTCATTCGCCGGGGTGGTCCGGGCGGACCCGGTGGTCACGGCGAGCGCATGATGATGCGTCCCGGCGGTCCGGAAGGTGGTCCGCCGATGCCCGGCGGCATGGCCTGGAACAGCGAGGACGGCGAGGACTTCGCCCTGCTCGAAGCCGGGGATATGGACGTCCAGGTCTTCATCGACGACGAAGATGTCGACAGCGGCGAAGAAGACTAAGGGAAACCCGAACTTGCCCGCCGTCCCGCACCCCTTTAGACGGCGGGTATGGTCTCTTTCCTGACCAATCCCAGGTCGTTCATGGCCTTCTCGCGGATCGCCGCGCCCGTGCTGGGCGTGGCGACTGCCTGCGCGTTCGCGCTCGGCCTGTACCGCACCTTCACCGTTCCCGAAGACGCCCTGCACGGCGACACCGTGCGGATGATGTTCATCCATGTGCCGTCGGCCTGGCTGGCCATGTTCGCCTATGCCTGCCTGGGCGTCGCCAGCCTGCTGAACCTGGTGTTCCGCCAGGCCCTGGCGGATCTGGCGGCCCGCGCCTGCGCTCCGCTCGGCGCCGCCTTCACGGCCCTGGCCCTGATCACCGGCTCCCTTTGGGGCCGGCCGACCTGGGGCACCTACTGGGAGTGGGACGGGCGGATGACCTCGGTGCTGGTCCTGTTCCTGCTGTGGGTGGCCTATATCGCCCTGCGCGCCGCCATCGATGATGAGGCCCGGGCGGCCCGGGCGGGCGCCATTCTGGCCCTGGTCGGCGTCGTCAACCTGCCGATCATCCATTACTCGGTCTACTGGTGGAACAGCCTGCACCAGGGCTCCTCCACCTTTGAGGCCGCCAAGGGCGACGCCCTGCCGCCGGTCTATGGCGCGACCCTGGGGATCATGGGACTGGCCTATCTGGGCCTGTTCGGGGCCCTGTGGCTGACCCGGATCCGCACCGAGGTGCGCCTGCGCCGGATACGCGCCGCCGCCCTGCGCGCGGCGGAGGACTGACGATGTTCGATTTTGACTACGGGTCCTACGCCCCCTACATCTGGAGCGCCTTCGGCATCACCGCCGCCGTGCTGGGCTGGATGGTGGCCGACAGCCTGCTGGCCGCCCGCCGAGCCGCCGCACAAGCGAAGGCGAAAGGGCTGGAGGACGACTGGGCGTGAAACGGCCCAATCTCAAACAGGTAGCCGCCTTTCTGCCGCTCGTTGCCCTGATCCTGCTGGCCGCCGTGTTCGCCGGCAAGAGCCTGTGGCGCGACACCCAGGTTGAAACCCACGCCATGGTCGGCAAGCGCCTGCCGGCGGTGATGCTGGCCGGTCTGAACGGCGAGCCGGCCCAGGCGGTGAAGGTCGGCGACGGCCCCTACCTGATCAACTTCTTCGCCAGCTGGTGCCCGCCCTGTATCGTCGAGCATCCCCAGTTGATGGCGCTGCAGGCGCGCGGTGTTCCGATCGTCGGCGTCGCCTACAAGGATGAACCCGCCAAGTCGCAGGGCTTCCTGGAGCAGCGCGGCAATCCCTTTGCGGTGGTGCTGGTCGACCGCGACGGCCGGGCGGGAATGGAGTTCGGGGTGACCGGACCGCCTGAGACCTACCTGATCTCCTCGGACGGGATCATCCTCGCCAAGCACATCGGCGAGCTGGACGAGAAGGCCGCGCGAACCCTGCTCAGCCAGGCGCGTTAAGCTTTCGCTAACCATAACCGCCGAAGCCTGTCTCCATGGCTGATATCCGCCCTACCAGTTGGCAGCCCGCCGCCCAAGCAAGCAGCGGGGCCACCGCGCCCGCCCGCACAGCGGCGCAGCGCGCCTTCTTCGACGCCGCCATGGGCCGCGCCGCCGCGCCCGCGGCGCCGGTCGCGGCGCCTGAGCCGGTGGCCGCGCCGATCCAGCGTCCGCTTCAGGCCACGGCCCTGCCAGAAGAGCCGCCAAAGAAAACCCTGCGGCCCGGCTCCCTGGTTGATATCCGGGTCTAGCCCCGAAGGGCTCAACGGTCCTCGTCGAACCGGTTGGCCACCAGCGCGCAAAGGGCATCCAGCGCGGCATCGGCCTCGGGCCCGTCGGCGCTGATCTCGACACTGCTGCCGATGCCGGCAGCCAGCATCATCAGGCCCATGATCGAGCGGGCGTCGACGCTCTGGCCATCGCGGGCGACCTGAATCTCGGCGTCGAAACTCCCGGCCAGTTTGACGAACTTGGCCGAGGCGCGGGCGTGCAGCCCCCGCTCATTGACGATGTCGACGATGCGCCGCCTGGTCACTTATCGGCCGCCAG
>JBILYE010000141.1:0-9545 GCA_044377925.1 Caulobacter sp.
GAAGTGGCCACCGGGCGTGACCAGGGCCTGGCGCTGTTGACCGATGGCGGCGGCATAGCGGGCGCCGAAGGCCGGCGGCACGATCGGGTCGCGGGCGCCGGAAACGATCAGGAGGTTGGAACCGGTGGGGCGCATCCTGGCGAGAGAGGTGTCGGCGTAGAGATCGCCGCCGCGTGCGGCGTCCACCAGGCTATCGATGGTCCCTGGGCCGCCGCAGGCATCCGGGCCGTTGGCGCGATAGTCTTCCAGGTCATTGATGCCGGCCAGGCTGATCACCCCGGCGGGGCGAAGCGGAATGCCGAAACGCAGCGGACTGGCGACCGGCAGCCGGGACCGGGCCGCCGCCCAGCCGGCCAGGTGACCGCCCGCCGAATGGCCGATGAACACCACGTGCTTCGGGTCGAGATTGCGCTCACGCGAGAAGGCTCGCAGGTGATCGACGCCGCGCGCCACGTCGTGGAAGCTACCCGGATAGCCGCCGCCGGCATGGCCGATGCGCCGGTACTCCAGGTTCCAGACAGCGTAGCCGCGATCCCGCAGATCGGCCGCCAGATAGTCCATCAGCTCGAGACCTGGCAGGTCGGCCTGCCAGCAGCCGCCATGGATCAGGACCACGACGGGGAGCGGCTTGTCGGTCGCCGCCCTGGGCAGCCACAACTCGCCGAACTGCAGCGGGTCGGCGCCATAGGCGATGCGTTCATCAGCCTTCTGGCGGGGCCGGCCGAGCAGGTCGCGAAAGCTCAGGAGCGGCGTGGTGTCCACGGCAACGGCCGCGGCGGCGTCGGCCGGCCTCTCGGCGGTCGTGGCGCAGCCCAACAGGCAGAGGCTTGCCGCAAGGGCGAGGCCGGCCGCTCGGATCACGGCACGGCCACGGTTGCGGTCGGGAACAGACGCTCGAAGCGTCCCAGCGCCTGGCCATCGAGCCTGGCGCGGACCGTCAGGGAGCCGTCCTCGCCGTCATGGCGATCGGTTATCCGGCCATGGCGATAGAGCCAGGCAAGCGCTTCCCCTGCGCCCGCGTCGAGGTGGACTTCGATCTCCGGCGTTTCGTCGACAAGCAGGGCCAGGTGGTTGAGCAAGGCCTCGCAGCCCTCCCCGGTGACGGCCGAGACGGTCATTGCCCCCATCCGCCGCGCGGCGCCTTCCAGGTCGGGACGCTCGGATTCGGGAACCAGGTCGAACTTGTTCCAGATCTCGATGAGGACGCGATCCTCATCGTCCTTGCCGAGCCCGATCTCGCTGAGCACGGTTTCGACGTCGGCGGCCTGGGCGTTCGAGTCGGGACTGGAGATGTCACGAACGTGCAGGATGACGTTCGCCTGCTGCACTTCCTCAAGGGTGGCGCGGAAGGCTTCGACCAGTTCGTGCGGCAGGTCGGAGATGAAGCCCACCGTGTCCGACAGGATGGCCGGGCGGCCACCGGGAAGTTTCACCGTCCGCAGGGTCGGATCGAGCGTGGCGAACAGCATGTCCTGGGCCAGCACCTCGGCCTCGGTCAGGCGGTTGAACAGCGTCGACTTGCCGGCGTTGGTGTAGCCGACCAGGGCGATCGTCGGGTACGGCGCCTTCTGGCGGGCCGTGCGGTGCAGGGTGCGGGTGCGCCTCACCTCCTTCAGCTCGGCCTTCATCTTGACGATGCGGTCGGCGATACCGCGACGGTCGAGCTCGATCTGGGTCTCGCCCGGACCGCAGGTGCGGACGAGGCGTGATTTTTCGTAGGCCAGGCGGGCCAGTTCGACCTGCAGCTTGCCTTCGCGGGTACGGGCCCGACGACCGAAGATCTCGAGGATCATGCCGGTGCGGTCGATGACCTTGACGCCCCAGGCCTTCTCCAGATTGCGCTGCTGGACCGGGGTGAGCTGATCGTCGATGACGGCGACGTCGATCTCCTCGACCTCGCAGAGCAGGCGAATTTCCTCGACCTTCCCGCTGCCGAACAGGGTGGCGGGCGTGCGGCCGCGAAGGGGGCTGATGAGCGTCTCGGTGATCTCCAGATCGAGCGCCTGGGCGAGGCCGACGGCCTCTTCCAGACGGGTCTGTGGATCACGCGGCTGGACGGTCCCTGACCTCACCGGATGGATGATCAGGGCCCGTTGGACCGGGACGGCGTGGTCTATGGATTTACTGGTCAATCGTCCTGCTCGGGACCCGGCTCGTAGAGCTGAACGGGCTGGGCCGGCATGATGGTGGAAATGGCGTGCTTGTAGACCAGCTGGCTCTGTCCGTCCCGCCGCAGCAGGACGCAGAAGTTATCGAACCAGCTGACCACACCCTGCAGCTTCACGCCGTTGACCAGGAAGATGGTCAGAGGCGTCTTGGATTTGCGCACGCTGTTGAGGAAGGTGTCCTGCAGATTCTGTTTTTTGTCCGTCATCGGGGATTATCCCTCTTTCTTGGTTCGGACGGCACAACGCCGACCACACACGAGTTGTTCACTTAGGCAGCTGCGTCTTAACGCGGCAACGGCCGCCGGGGGTGCAAACCTTCAGATGCCTGCATTCTGGGCGTGCTCGATATAGAGGCCCCGAAGGCGAAGCGCCATCTCTCCCGGATGTCCATTCGCCACGGGCTTGCCGTCAATGGACGTGACCGGGGTGACCAGGGTCCCTGCCCCGGTGATGAAGGCCTCCTGCGCGTCCAGCGCTTCGGCAGGGGTGAAGGGCCGCTCCTCGACCTTGAGGCCCGCCCTGGCGATGACGTCGAGCAGGCTGTGGCGGGTGATGCCGCGAAGGATGTTGGCGCCGGTGTCGCGGGTGACCAGGACGCCGTCCTTGCGCAGGATCCAGGCGTTGGAGGAGGCGCCTTCGGTGATGTAGCCCTCCGCATCGACGAACCAGGCCTCTGCGCCGCCCTGTTCGCGCGCCGCCTGCTTGGCGAGCACGTTGGGGAGCAGGCCGATGGTCTTGATATCGCAGCGACCCCAGCGGTTTTCCGGCAGGGTGATGACGCCGACGCCGGCTTCGGCCTTGGCGTTGGTGGCGGCGCGGTTCAGCGACTTGGCGGTGATCACAAGGCTGGGGGCGGTGGGCACGGTCGGGAAGGCATGGTCGCGGCGGGCGACGCCGCGCGTCACCTGCAGGTACAGCAGGCCCTCGCGGACGCGGTTGCGGCGCAGAGTTTCCTTCAACACCACTTCCAGGGCCTTGCGGCTCATCGGATGGGCGATGCGCAGTTCGTCGAGGCTGCGCCACAGCCGGGTGAAGTGGCCCTCGGCGTCGCTGAGCTTGCCGCCGAACACCGCCCATACTTCGTAGACGCCGTCGGCCAGCTGATAGCCGCGATCCTCGATGTGGACGGAGGCCTGTCCGTGCGGGACGAACTGGCCGTTGACGTAGGCTTGCCTGGACATCAGGCCTCCTCTTCCTCGACCACCCGGGCGCTGGTCAAGCCGAGTGATTTGAGTTTCCGGTGCAGGGCCGAGCGTTCCATGCCGATGAAGGCGGCGGTGCGGCTGATGTTGCCGCCGAAGCGCAGGATCTGGGCGTTGAGATATTCCCGCTCGAACAGTTCGCGCGCTTCCCGAAGCGGCAGGGCGATAATCCGCTCGGGGCCGATGGTTCCGGCCTGGCCGGCGGAAGAAACCTCGGACGGCAGCATCTCGGCGGTGATCTCATCAGCCGGATCGCCGGAAGCCAGGATCAGCATGCGTTCGACGTTGTTGCGCAGCTGGCGAACGTTGCCCGGCCAATCATGCACCTGCAGGGTCGCCAGCGCATCGGCCGCCAGCTTGCGGCGCGGCAGGCCGGTGGTGTCGGCGATACGGTCGATGAAATAGTCGATCAGCTCCGGCACATCGTCGCGGCGCTCGGACAGGCCCGGCACCCGGATCGGCACGACGTTTAGACGGTGGAACAGATCCTCGCGGAAGCGTCCGGCGGAGATCTCTTCGCGCAGGTCGCGGCTGGAGGAGCTGATCACCCGCACGTCGACCTGCACGTCCTGGGCGCCGCCGACCCGGCGGAAGCGCTGCTCGACCAGCACGCGCAGGATGCGGCTCTGGGTCTCGCGCGGCATCTCGGCGACCTCGTCGAGATAGAGGGTGCCGCCGTGGGCGTGTTCGAAAACCCCGATCTTGCGCGGGCGACCGCCCTCCCCCTCCTCGCCGAACAGTTCGAGGTCCATGCGTTCCGGCGCCATGCCGGCGGCGCTGATGGCGACGAACTCGCCCTTGCCGCGCGGACTGGCGCCGTGGATCAGTCGGGCGACCAGTTCCTTGCCGGAACCGGGCGGGCCGGCGATCAGCACCCGGCTGTTGGCCGGGGCGACCTTGGCGATCATCTGGCGCAGACTGGCAGCGGCGCTGGAGCGGCCGATCAGGCCGTCGGGAGTCAGGCTCTGGGCCCTGAGGCGCCGGTTCTCGCGCTTGAGGTTGGCCGATTCCAACGCCCGCTCGACGACCATCAGCAGGCGGTCCGACTTGAACGGCTTTTCAAGGAACTCATAGGCGCCGCGCTTGATGGCGCTGACCGCCGTTTCGATGTTGCCGTGGCCGCTGATCATGATGACCGGCAGGTCGGGGTCGAGACCCTTGACCATGTCGAGCAGCTCCAGCCCATCCATGCCGCCGCCCTGCATCCAGATATCCAGAACCAGCAACGCCGGCTTGCGGGCGCGGATGGCGGCCAGGGCCTGTTCGGAGTCGGCGGCGGTTCGTACGCCGTGCCCCTCATCGGTCAGGATGCCGGCCACCAGTTCACGGATGTCGGCCTCGTCGTCGACCACCAGAATGTCAGACGCCATCGGTCACCTTTTTCATTTTCTTCGGCTTCGCGGAGGCCGGTCGAACCTCCACGGGCGGAAACTTGAGAACGACGCGGGCCCCGCTCAGGGTCTGGGCGTCGGAGAGCAGCAGTTCGCCGCCGTGTTCTTCGGCAATGCGCTTGACGATGGCGAGGCCGAGGCCGGTGCCCTTCTCGCGGGTCGTGACATAGGGCTCGGTCAGACGGTCACGGTCGCGGGTCGGCAGGCCGATGCCGTTGTCCTCGATGATGAAGCACATGGCCTGCTCATCGGCGTGAAGACTGGCCAGAATGCGGCCCTTGTCGTGATTGTCGGCGCGGCCGGCGATAGCCTCGGCGGCGTTTTTCAGCACGTTGATCAGCGCCTGACCGACCATGCGATCGTCGCAGGTAAAGGTCAGACCTTCCGGCGGCTCGGCCATCTCGACGGCGAGGTCGGGGCTGGCGACGCGCTGGGCGAAGACGGCGGCGCGCAGCATCTCGGCCGGATCATGGCTGCCGAATTTGGGCGTCGGCATGCGGGCAAAGGCGCTGAACTCGTCGACCATGCGGCCGATATCGCCGACCTGACGGATGATGGTGTCGGTGCAGCGGTCGAAGGTTTCCAGATCGCCCTTGATCTCGTGCCGGTACTTGCGGCGCAGGCGCTCGGCCGACAGCTGGATGGGGGTCAGCGGGTTCTTGATCTCGTGTGCGATGCGGCGGGCGACATCGCGCCAGGCCGCGTTGCGCTGGGCGGTGATCAGCCGGGTGATATCGTCGAACGTCAGCACCACCCCGTCGTCACCGGCCACACCAGCCCGGACGCGGAGCCGCAGGGTCTCGCCATGGCGGACGATATCGACCTCGGTCTCGGCTTCGATGCGGGTCTCAAGGGCGGCGGCCCAGACCTGTCCGAGCTCCGGCGCGATCTCGGCCAGCTTGCGGCCCAGGACAGCCCCGCCGTCGATGTCCAGCAGTCGGGCCGCCTGGCGGTTGGCGGCTGAGATGGCCCCGTGCGCGTCAACGCCAATGACGCCGGCGCTGACGCCGAGCAGCACGGTCTCGATGAACATCCGCCGCGACTCGGCATCTAGGCTGGCGGCCGTCAGGGCCGACTGCTGCGCCTGAAGATCACCTGCCATGCTGTTGAACGCCTTGGACAAGACGGCGATATCTTCAGGCTCGTCGCCAAGCTCGACCCGGGCGTCCAGCTGGCCGGTCGCCACCTGCCCGGCGGCGCGCACGACACGGCCGATGGGCACGGCGATGGAGTTGGCCACGGTGATGGCCAGCCAGATGGCGGCGATCAGCACCAGAAGCGCCGTCTCCAGAAACGACAGGGCGAAGGCCGCCTGAACCATGCCGCGTCGCTCGGCGGCGTCGCGGTAGGCGACCAGCGAGGACTCGGTCTCGCGAAGGTGGGCCAGGATGCCGCGGTCGACGGGTCGGACGACATAGAGATAGGCGTCATCGTAGCCCTTCAGGCGGTAGAGGGCCCGGAACAGGTCGGCCGACTCGAAGGGCCGCAGGGAGATGTCGCCCTCGTCTGCCGCCTGGAAGCTGGCCGCCGGCGGGGCCAGGAAGGGTGGTGGGTCTTCTGTCTCGGCCCGCGCCAGGATGCGGCCCTCGCGGTCGAGCAGGTAGGCGCCGGGGAAGCCGCGATAGGAGGCCTGGGTCGCCATGAAGTGGCCGAAGGCGACCGGCTTGCTGCGCAGGAAGGGGGCGGCCTCGTTCAGGTCGCCGGCCATCAGGCCCATGTTATTGCGAATGTCGGTGCTCTGCTCCTCGACGTAGGAGCGGGCCACGGCGCCGGAGTTCTCGACCACCGAGCGCACCCGCTGGCTGAACCAGTTCTCGACGCCCTGGGTGACCAGAACCCCCGAAAACAGCGCCACCACCAGGGCCGGGGCCAGGGCGGCAAGGGCGAAAAGGAACAGGAACCGGCGGTGGATGCGGGCGCCGGCGTCACTGCGGCCCTCGTCGATCACCTGGGTCACCCGGCGGCCGATCAGCACGGCGATGCCGAGGATCAGAACGAGGTTTACGCCCAGCACGATCAGCACCGACTGACTGGCCGGCCCGACCAGTTCGCCGCTCAGAGGAGCGCTGGCCAGAAAAGCGCCGACGGCGGTGAGGATGGCGGCAATGGTGAAGGCGACGCCGAGGAACAATCGCGAACCGACAATGCGGCGCCCGACAGCGAGCCACCTTGGCCCGCCTCCCTGCTGAACGACCACGGACGCAGCTTCACTCATGACGCTCACCGTACGGCGAGATGTGCCAAAAATTCAACACCTATGTGGCGCGAATGCGTCATGTGGGTTTCCCCAGAAAAGGGGGACCCGCGTTATCGCTTGCCGCGGGTCAGTTCGACCCCAAGATCGACGATCTTCTTCCTCAACGTATTGCGGTTGAGACCGAGAATATCGGCGGCCCGCACCTGATTGCCACGGGTGGCCGCGAGGGTCAGGCGAATGAGCGGTCGTTCGACCTCTTCCAGGATGCGGTCGTAGAGGCCGGGCGGCGGCACGCCGTCGGGCTGGTCGGCGAAATGGCTGGCCAGGTGGCGCTCCAACAGGGCCCCGAGGCTGACGGGACCGTCCACGCCGACGGCGACGGGAACCTGTTCGGCCAGCTCACGCTCGACGATGCGCGCGCTGATCAGTTCCTCGGCATAGAGGGCGCAGATGCGGCGGATCAGGTTTTCCAGTTCACGGACGTTACCGGGCCAGGCGTGGGTCTTGAGGCGTTCCAGGGCGGCCTGGTCGATGGTCTTCGACGGCAGACCTTCACGGGCGGCGCGCAGCAGGAAGCTGCGGGCGAGGTCCGGAATGTCCTCGGTGCGGTCGCGTAGCGGCGGCAGGCGCAGCGGCGCGACGTTGAGGCGGAAGAACAGGTCCTCGCGGAACAGGCCCTGGCGGATCAGGCCGCGCAGGTCGCGATTGGTGGCCGCGATCAGCCGCACGTTCGGCCGGCGGCCCGTCTTGGGATTGAGGGCCGGCTCGGCGCCGTCGATGACGCGCAGCAGACGGCTCTGGGCGTCGAGCGGCATGTCGCCGATCTCGTCGAGGAACAGGGTGCCCCCGTCCGCCTCTACCAACTTGCCCAGATCCCCCTCGCCGCGCCCGAACAGCTCGGTCTCGACCCGCTCGCGCGGCACGGCGGCCAGGTTGATGACCACGAACTTTCCGTCCCGGCGGCGACCGAGGTCGTGCAGGGCGCGGGCGACCAGTTCCTTGCCGGAACCACTCTCCCCGGTGATCAGCACCGTCAGGTCGGCCCCGACCAGGCGGGCGATGGTGCGATAGACGTCCTGCATCGGGGCCGAACGGCCGATCAGCGGCAGGCGCTCGTCCTTCATCGCCCGGGCCTGGGCCTTGCTGGCCTCGGCGTCCGCCGGCCGCGACAGAGCGCGGCGGGCGGCGGCGGTGACCTCGTCGAGATCGAAGGGCTTGGAGACATATTCGAAGGCGCCGCCCTCGGAGGCGTTGACCGCGGTCAGCAGGGTGTTCTGGGCGCTCATCACGATGACCGGCAGCTTGGGCCGGTCCTTCTTGATGCGGGGCAGGACGTTGAAGATGTTCTCGTCCGGCATCACCACGTCGGTGATGACCAGGTCCCCCTCCCCGTCCTGGATCCACTTCATCAGGGTGGTGACGTTGCCGGTGGCCCGCACCTGATAGCCGAGGCGCGTAAAGGCCTGGCTGAGCACCAGACGCACGGAGCTGTCGTCGTCGGCGATCAGGATCTTCTTGCTGGCGGGGTTCATGCGGTCTCCGACGCGACGGGAAGCAAAACGCGGAACACGGTGCGACCGGGCTCCGACTCGAAATCGATCAGGCCGCCATGGCCGTTGACCAGCTTGGCGACCAGCGGCAGGCCGAGGCCGGCGCCGCTGGCTTTGGAGGTCACGAAGGGCTGGAACAGGTGGTCACGCACGCTGGCCGCGATGCCCGTACCGTTGTCCTGGACGCGGATTTCGATCGGCGCCGCCTTCTGGATACGGCCATCGGCCCCGCGCACCTTCACGCCCGGACGCCAGGCGGTGGAAATGACCAGTTCGCCGCGCCCGTCGCGGCGGCCGTGGGCAGCCTCGGCGGCGTTCTTCACCAGGTTGAGGAAGATCTGGATCAGGTGGTCCTCGTCGCCGCTGACCGGCGGCAGGGAGGGGTCGAACTGCTCCTTGATGGTCAGGCCGTCGGCGACGCCGTTGGCGACCAGGGCGCGGACACGGTCCAGCACCTCATGGATGTTGACGGCGGTCGGCGTCGGCACGGCGTCGTCGCTGAACGCCTCCATGCGGTCAACAAGGCGGCGGATGCGCTCGGTCTCGTCGACGATCAGCTGCGCGAGGGGCGCGTCCTCGATCGCCGCGCCGGTCTTGAGGAGTTGGGCGGCGCCGCGGATGCCTGCCAGCGGGTTCTTGATCTCGTGGGCCAGCATCTGGCCCAGACCGACCACCGAGCGCAGACCGGACGGATCGGCGGCCCGCTCGAAGCTCATCGCCCCGCCGCGAATATGCAGGGTCAGCAGCACGGAGCCGTCGCCGAGCGGGGTTGCAGCGCCGTCGGCCAGGAAGGGCGGCTGGCCGAACAGGCCGATCCGCACGCCATGCTCCCGAACACGGGCATCTTCCTGCAGCGCCCGATCGAGCAGGCGGGTCAGGGGTGAGTCCTCGGGCAGCACGGCGCGGAAATGGCCCTTGGCCAGCAGGGCCAGGCCCTGGCCGAACAATCCTTCGGCCGCCTCGTTGACCGCCGCCAGACCGCCGTCGGCGTCGATGACCATGGCCGGGTCGGGACTCATCTCGAAGGCCGCAGCGCG
>JBILYE010000142.1:0-9512 GCA_044377925.1 Caulobacter sp.
GCACCGGGACTTACAGGCGCTTGCCCAGCCGGTATCGGGAGGCTCTTATGCCCGCCCGATTTCGTGACATCCGAGTATCACCGTGATCCGACCTCTCCTCGCCGCCACCCTGCTGCTCTGCGCGGGCCCCGCCCTCGCCCAGCCCCAGCCTGTCGCCTACGGCAGCGCCATCCCGGCAGCCCGCGATGTCCCCTACCCCGGGACCATGAAGCTGGTCGTGGACGCCACCGATCTCGACCGGCGGATCATGACAGTGAAACAGACCATCCCCGTCGCCGGCCCGGGGCCCATGGTGCTGCTCTATCCCGAATGGTTGCCCGGCAAGCATGCGCCGCGCGGCGAGCTGGAGAAGGTGGCGGGCCTGAAGATCACCGCCGGCGGCAAGACCCTGGTCTGGCGGCGCGATCCGGTCGAGGTCTTCGCCCTGCATATCGACGTGCCCGCCGGCGCCAAACAGGTCGAGCTGGAGTTCCAGTTCCTGTCGGCCACGGCCGGCGACCAGGGCCGCGTCGTCATGACGCGCGAGATGCTGAACCTGCAGTGGAACTCCACGGCCTTCTATCCGGCCGGCTGGTTCACCCGCCAGATCCCGGTCGAGGCCACCGCCATCCTGCCGGAGGGCTGGGGCTACGGCGTCGCGCTCGATACCGCCGCCAGCAAGGGCAACGTCCACAGCTTCAGGACCGTCAGCTTCGAGACCCTGGTGGACTCGCCGATGTTCGCCGGCCGCTACTACCGCCAGTTCGACCTTGATCCTGGCGGCCGCAGCCCGGTGAGGCTGAACGTCGTCGCCGACCGGCCCGAACTGCTGGAGGCCAGCGAGGAACAGCTGAAGCTGCACCGCAACCTGGTGGTCCAGGCCGACCGTCTCTTCGGTTCGCGTCCCTACGACCGCTATGACTTCCTGCTGGCCCTGACCGACCGCATGGGCGGCATCGGCCTGGAGCACCACCGCTCCAGCGAGAACGGCCGCGATCCGGAGTACTTCACCAGCTGGGACAAGAATGTCTCGGGCCGGGGCCTGCTGCCGCACGAATATACCCACAGCTGGAACGGCAAGTACCGGCGCGGGGCCGACCTGTGGACGCCCGATTACGCCACCCCGATGCGTGACAGCCTGATGTGGGTCTATGAGGGCCAGACCCAGTTCTGGGGCGTCATTCTCACCGCCCGTTCGGGCCTGGTCACCCGCGAACAGGCGCTCGACGACCTGGCGATGACGGCGGCGGCCTATGACCACCGGGTCGGCCGCCAGTGGCGCGACATCGCCGACACCACCAACGATCCGATCATCAGCGCCCGCAAGCCCAAGGGCTGGCTCAGCTGGCAACGCAACGAGGACTACTATGTCGATGGCCTGCTGGTCTGGCTCGACGCCGACAGCCTGATCCGCGAGCGCACCGACGGCAGGAAGTCGCTGGACGACTTCGCCCGCGCCTTCTTCGGCGGCGAGGACGGGTCCTATGCGCCCAGGACCTACGTTTTCGAGGACGTGGTGGCGACGCTCAACGCCGTCACCCCCTACGACTGGGCGACCTTCCTGAAGGAGCGCATCGAGGGTCGGGGCCGGCCGGCGCCGCTGGACGGTTTCAAGCGCGGCGGCTGGAAGCTGGTCTATGCCGAAACGCCCTCGGCCTTTCAGAAGGCGGCCGACACGGCGGCCAAGCGCCACGACTTCACCTATTCGGTGGGCCTGAACCTCAAGCCCAGCGGCGAGATCCAGAGCGTGCAGTGGGACGGGCCGGCCTTCAAACAGGGGCTGGTGGTTGGCTCCACCGTCGTGGCCGTCGATGGCGAGGCCTACAGCGACAGCCGCCTGAAGGGCGCGATCACGAAGGCCAAAGGGGGAAAGAAGCCCATCCAGCTGATCGTCAAGGACGGCGAGCGCTACCGGATCGTCGACATCGCCTGGAACGGCGGGCTTCGCTACCCGAAGCTCGAGCGGATCGAGGGGACACCGGATCGGCTGGGGGATCTGCTCAGCGCCAAATAGAAAAAGGGCCCGCGGATTGCTCCGCGGGCCCTTCTCTGTTCGAACAGCAAGCGCTGGTTCGAAGCTTACTTCACCTGGACGGTGGCGCCGGCTTCGGTCAGCTTCTTGGCGATCTCTTCGGCGACTTGCTTGGAGACGTTTTCGACGACGTTCTGCGGAGCGCCTTCGACCAGGTCCTTGGCTTCCTTCAGGCCGAGGTCCGGACGGACGCCACGGACTTCCTTGATCACGTTGATCTTCTTGTCGCCACCGGCGGTCAGAACAACGGTGAACTCGGTTTGCTCTTCAACGGCTTCGACCGGGCCGGCGGCAACCGGACCAGCGGCCATGGCCACCGGAGCGGCGGCGGAGACGCCCCACTTTTCTTCGAGCAGCTTGGAGAGCTCAGCGGCTTCCAGGACGGTCAGGGCCGACAGTTCGTCAGCGATCTTTTCAAGCTTCGACATTTTCAGTTCCTAAGGTGTGCCCTTGCGGGGATGAGAGGTTCTTGCGGAGATGACTTGCGGTTACGCGGCGTCTTTGGTGGCGTAGGCGTTGAACACCCGCGCCAGCTGACCAGCCGGGGCCGCCAGAACGCCGGCGACCTTGGTCGCGGGAGCCTGGATGAGCCCGATGATCTTGCCACGCAGCTGATCGAGCGACGGCAGGGCGGCAAGCGCCTTGACACCGGTCTCGTCCAGCATGGTCGCACCCATCATGCCGCCAACGACGACGAGCTTGTCGTTTTCCTTGGCGAACTGGGTGATGACCTTGGCGGCGGACACCGGATCGGCCGCATAGGCGACGGCGGACGGGCCGGTGAACAGGCTGGAGCCCGCTTCCGATTCCGAACCGACCAGAGCCTTGATGGCCAGGGTGTTCTTCACCACCTGAAACTTGGCGCCTTCTTCACGAAGGCGGCCACGAAGTGCAGTCATTTCCGCAACGGTCAGACCCAGGTTGTGGGTCACGACCACGGCGCCGGCGTCGGCGAAAACGCCCTTGAGCGTATCGATCGTCGCCTGCTTTTGAGCGCGGTCCATTGCGGTCTCCTACTCGGATGACGTCCCGGTTGCCCGGGTCGCCGGTCATGGCTGTCGGCGTGAGGCAAGCCTCGCGCTTAAAGCCGTCTAAAACTGTCCGAAGGAAGCAGCGGACCCGCCCGAGGCGCTCATCGCTGAGGCCGGCGCGAAATCTCGACTGTCATCCCCGTCTCCGAACGGTCAGGAAGGGCTCTTCCTGGATAAAGGCTGTGGTGACCCCGCAGCCCCGCTGTTCACGGACAGGTACCGCCCGTGGACGAGTCCACCGACGGAAGCCGGCGCGTATAGGGGAATGAGGCCGGGTTGGCAACCACCGACGAACAGGCAGCCCGATCAGCGGCCCAGTTCGTCGATCCGGCGGTCGAGGTTGGCCATGACCCTCTCGAACCGCTCGCCGCCGACGTCGTCCCAGCCGAGCGATTGCAGGGAGACCGACCGCGCCGTGCCGAAGGCCGACAGGCTGGAGATCAGCAGCAGGGCCTCGATCTGGGCGGCCCTGGGTTGGAGACCGCCTGCCAGGCCGATCATGTAGCCGACAACATTGATGCCCGGCGCCCAGACCTGGTCATAGAGGATGGCGAAGGCCGGGCCGGGCTCGGTCATCTCCCGCAGAACGAAACCGGCCCAGGCTTCGGCCTCGCGGGCTTCCATCATCTGGTCCGCCAGGGCGCGGATGACGGTCTTCAGGGCGGCGCGCGCCTCGTCAGGGGTATGGCGGACCTCCAGCATGGACTGGGCCCGCAGGACCGGCGCGACCATGCGGGCGCGATAGCGTTCGACGATCTCTTCGGCGCAGGCGAGGTAGAGCCCCTCCTTGCCGCCGAAATAGTATTTGAGGGCCGGCAGGTTGACCCCGGCGGCCTCGGCGATCTGGCGGGTGGTGGCGCCCTTGAAGCCACTGGCCCCGAAGGCGGTCAGGGCCGCCTCGAGGATACGCAGGCGCGCGGCTTCGCCTTTGGCGTAGCCCGAAACCTCCCTCGACTGTCCCTCGATCCTCGACATCGATCCCCTATGCCATCCGCTTGCGGCGAAGGCTATCGGACGATACAAGATGATCTATATCATGCGATATATTTTCGACTGGAGCCGCGCCTTGCTCGACATGACCTCCTACCTCGGCTGGAAGATCGATTTCAAAGGCCCGGCCGGCGAAATGGCGCTGGCTCATCCGTCCTCGGTGCAATGGCGCGTCTACAAGAACCCCATCGCACTCGCCATCGGCGGGGTGGCCGCCGTGCTTCTGGAGTTCGCCGATGCGCGGATCCGTTCGGGCGTCTGGGACCACTCGACCTACAAGGCCGACCCCATCGGCCGCTCCAAGCGCACCGGCGTCGCCGCCATGGTCGGCTGCTACGGCCCGGCCAGCGCCGCCCGGCGGGTGATCCAGGGGGTGACCAACATGCACAGCCGGGTGACCGGCGAGACGCCCAAGGGCGAGGCCTACAGGGCGCTGGACCCCGAACTCCTGGACTGGGTGTCGGCGACGGCGGCCTACGGCTTCCTCAACGCCTACGACCGGTTCGTCACGCCGGTGTCGGAGGCCGACAAGACCCGCTTCTACCGGGAGGGCGCGCCGATCGCCGCGCTTTACGGGGTGCAGAACCCCGTCACTTCGACCGCCGACTTCATGGCCATGATGGACAGGCTCAGCCCTCGCTTCGAGGCCCACCCCATCGTCGATGAGTTCCTCGGCATCATCACCTCGGGCCAGGCCGCCCCGTCCGTGCCGAAGTTTCTGCACCGGGCACTGGCGCGGGCCTCGGTCTCGCTGCTGCCGCCGGTGGTGCGCCAGGCGCTCAAGCTCGGCAGGGACTGGGACCTGAGCGCCGCCGACGTCATCGCCCTGAAGCTGGCCGGCAAGCTGGCAGACCGGGTGGTTCCGCCGAACGCGCCGCACACCGACGCCTGCCTGCGCCTCGGCCTTCCCGCCGACTTCCTGTATCGCAAGCCGGCAACGCAGCAGCGGCTTCTGGAAGCCGCCGGGCTGGTCGAACCGCGGGTCTCGAAAGCCGCTTGAGGCGGGAAAAAGGCAGAAAACTTCGCCCCTTAACCTTGTAAGTCCTTAATTCCCCCACATTTTATCCACAGCCTAAGGAACATCCGCCCACCCCGGCGGTTGTTGCCAGTGATCGCGGAAGTCGATCGCTCATCCTCGGCTGTGACCCCGCAAAAGCGACGGCCACGGCTCAGTGAGCCGCCCCATGTTCCACAATACCCGCACTCTCGAAGCTGCCGTCTGGCGCGCCTTTGACGCCAAACGCCTGCGAAAATTTCGCCCCGAAGCCCTGCCGACCGCGCGCAGTGAACACGCCCGCATGCTGGCCATCGCCGCCGCGCGACGGCTGCGAGCGATGGAGCGTCTGCTAGACAGGCGGACCGAGGACGCTGACTACTGGAAGGCCGTGGCGCCGTCCGCCCTCGGCCGGGCTCGCGACTGGCGGGTGACCGACGGTTTCGCCGGCCTGCCCGGCTAGCGCAAAGCAAAAGGGCGGCTCCTCGCGGAGCCGCCCTTCGCATTTTCAATGCCTGCAGTCAGCTTTAGGCGCTGATGCTGCCGGTATCGACCTTGAAGCCGGGGCCCATGGTCGAGGAGACCGAGATGCGCTTCACGTAGATACCCTTGGCGCCGGCCGGCTTGGCCTTGACCAGGGCGTCGACGAGGGCGCGGACGTTGGCCAGCAGGGCGTCGTCGGTGAACGAGGCCTTGCCGATGCCGGCGTGGACGATGCCAGCCTTCTCGACGCGGAACTCGATGGCGCCGCCCTTGGCGTCCTTCACGGCCTGACCGACGTTCGGGGTCACGGTGCCGACACGCGGGTTCGGCATCAGGCCGCGCGGGCCCAGAACCTTACCCAGACGGCCGACGAGGGCCATCATGTCCGGCGTCGCGATGACGCGGTCGAAGTCCATGAAGCCGCCCTGGATACGCTCGACCAGGTCTTCGGCGCCGACGACTTCAGCGCCGGCGGCGCGGGCTTCATCAGCCTTGGCGTCCTTGGCGATGACGGCGACGCGGACGTCGCGGCCGGTGCCCGAGGGAAGCGAGACAACGCCACGGACCTGTTGGTCGGCGTGACGCGGGTCGACGCCCAGGTTGACGGCGATCTCGATGCTTTCGTCGAACTTGGCGGTGGCGTTGGCCTTCACCAGGCTGATGGCCGCTTCGACGGCGTGGGTGGCGTCACGGTCGCCGGTCCAGGCCTTGGCGCGTTTGATTTGCTTGACCATGTGCTTAGGCCTCCACCGTCAGACCCATCGCGCGGGCGGACCCGGCAATGATCTTCGTCGCCGCGTCCAGATCGTTCGCGTTCAGGTCTTTCATCTTCTTTTCGGCGATCTCGCGCAGCTGGGCTTGCGTGATCGTGCCGGCGTTTTCACGGCCCGGCTTGTTGGAGCCGGACTTCAGACCGAGGGCTTCCTTGATGAAGAAGGTCGCCGGCGGGGTCTTGGTGATGAAGGTGAAGCTCTTGTCCTGGTAGACCGTGATCACGGTCGGCAGGGGCGTGCCCTTGGGCACGTTCTCGGTGCGGGCGTTGAACTCCTTGCAGAAGCCCATGATGTTGACGCCGCGTTGACCCAGCGCCGGCCCGATGGGCGGGGAGGGGGTAGCGGAGCCGGCTTTCACCTGCAGCTTGATGTAGCCCAGAATCTTCTTGGCCATGGTTTCTCCTATGCCGGTGGGACCGGCGGTTGTGAGCCGTGGTGCGGGCTTGGCGTCCCTCCCACGGATTTGAATCCGCCAGTAAAGGCGAAAGACGCGCTGGTTACAGCGCGGGGGCCGGCTCTGTAGCAGGATGGGGCCGGGGATGCAAACGGCGGTCAGCGGTCCGGCGGCGGGTCCCAGCTGCCGATGGCGTGGCAGGTCTTCATCGCACCGCGGAAGCCGTCGCGGTCCGTGACGCGGTCGATGTAGGCCTGCTCCGGCGGCGTGAGCACCGTCACCCCCTGCCGTCTCGCCCAGAGCAGCGCATAGGCGACGGAGATGTCGGCGGCGGTGAAGGCCTCGCCGGCTATGTAAGGCGCCTTTTCAAGTTGGCGGGCGATCAGCCGACGACGGCTCTGGAAGATGTCGAGGGCCAGCTTGCCGGTCCAGTCGTCGCTGGCGCCCTCGGGGCCGAAGGCGCCGCCGGCCCAGGCGAAGAAGGCCGGGCCCATCAGACCGGCCTCGCCCAGGTGCAGGAACTGCAGCCAGGCGCCGTAGGCGGGATCGGTCGGCTCGACCGTCAGCGGCGAGGGACCATAGCGGCCCAGCAGGTACTGAAGGATGGCCACGGACTCGACGATGACCTCATCGCCGTCCTGCAGGGCCGGGATGAAGCCGCCGGGGTTGATGGCCATGAACTCGGGGTCGCTCTGCGCGCCCTTCAGCAGGTCCACGTCCCGCAGGCGATAGGGGATGCCCATTTCCTCGAGCAGCCAGATGACCCGAAAGCCCCTGCCCTCGCCCCAGACGGTGATCATGTTCGTGGCCTCGCTATCTGGCGGGCATGAAAAAGGGCAGACCTGCCGAAGCTGGTGCTGCCCTCATCCGACCCCGCTCTGCGGGGCCACCTTCTCCCGGCAAGCGGGAGAAGGGAAGCTTACGAGACCTTCTCGACCTGGCTGTATTCCAGCTCGACCGGGGTGGCGCGGCCGAAGATGGAGACGGCCACGTGCAGACGGGCGCGTTCCTCGTCGACCTGCTCCACGGAGCCGTTGAAGCTGGCGAACGGACCGTCGGTGACGCGGACCTGCTCGCCGATCTCGAAGGAGATGGTGGGCTTGGGACGCTCGGCGCCCTCGGCGGCGACGCCGATGATGCGCTCGACTTCCTTTTCGGAGACCGGCATCGGCTTGGAGCCGCTGCCCAGGAAGCCGGTGACCTTCGGGGTGTTCTTGATGAGGTGGTAGGCCTCGTCGGTCATTTCCATCTTCACCAGCACATAGCCGGGGAAGAACTTGCGCTCGGCGTTGACCTTGCGGCCGCGGCGGATCTCGACGACCTCTTCGGTCGGAACCAGGATGTCGGTGAACAGCTCGTCCAGACCCTGGGCGCGCGCCTGGTCGAGGATCGATTCCTTCACCTTCTTCTCGAAGTTCGAGTAGGCGTGGACGATGTACCACTTGTGACGCGGGTTCGCGGGACGCTCAGTTTGGGTGTCGGTCATCGGGCGGTTCCGCTCACGAGTTCAAGAACGATGCGCACGCCGTTGGAGAGCATCCAGTCGACCAGCAGGAAGAACAGCGCCGCCATGATCACCATGATGAACACCATCACCGAGGTGATCCAGGTTTCCTTCCAGGTGGTCCAGGTGATCTTGCGCATCTCGGCGCGGACCTGGCGGAAGAACTCCGGAATGCTGACTTTCGGCTTCTTCGGTTCGGCGGGAACGCTGCCGGCGGGCGCGGCGACGACCGCGGCGCTCTTGGCGGCGCGGGACTTCATCGCGGCGAGGTTGCCAGGTTTCTTGGCCATGGACGGTCTTGAAACTCGAATCTTCTAGTTGAGACGGCCCGAAGGCCGGGACCGTCTGTAAGGATGGCACGAGTGGCAGGACTCGAACCTGCGACTTTCGGTTTTGGAGACCGACGCTCTACCAGCTGAGCTACACTCGTTCGACAGACAGCCAGCACATCGCAAGGCGAGACCCTGTGGCGCGCGACCCCTTATCGGAGCCGGGCCGTTTAGCAGGGTCGCAACGCGTGAGCAAGCATCCGACAGGGACGAGATGGGGAGGGAGCCCGAAGAGCGCCAGTGCGTTTGATGCAACACAGCCCGGAGTCCCTGCATGACCGACGATCCTCGACCCTCCAACCCCGAAATCGAGCACGAGAACCAGCGCCCGGCCGGAGACGGAAAACCGCCTCGTCCGGCGACCGAGCCCGTGGGGTCGGAAGGCAGTTCCGATTCGGGCAAGACCGAGACGGATCCGGGGTCGGGCGAGCAATAACCCCCTCCCCGCGTGACATCCCGCCCCCTGTCCGCTATCGCACCCGCGAACTTGCCATGGGAGGCCGAGCGCCTTGAGCGACAGCGTCGAAGAAGCCGGTTGGGCCACCGCCAAGACCCTGGCCGAGGCGCTGCCCTATATCCAGCGCTACGACCGCGAGACCGTGGTCATCAAATACGGCGGCCACGCCATGGGCGAGGAACAGGTCGCCAGGCTGTTCGCGGCCGACACCGTGCTGCTCAAGCTGCTCGGCCTGCACCCGGTCGTCGTCCACGGCGGCGGGCCGCAGATCAGCGCCATGCTGGACCGGGCCGGGGTCAAGTCGACCTTTGTCGACGGCCTGCGGGTCACGGACGCCCCGACCATGGAAGTGGCCGAGATGGTGCTGTCCGGCGCCATCAACAAGGAAATCGCCAACTGGATCACGCTGGCCGGGGCCGAAGCGGACGTGCGGGGCGTGGGGCTGTCCGGCAAGGACGCGCGACTGATCACCGTGACCAAGGCCAGGCGGACCAAGAAGACCCCGGGCAGCAACCTGGAAGAGGTCGTCGACCTGGGCTTCGTCGG
>JBILYE010000143.1:0-9472 GCA_044377925.1 Caulobacter sp.
GGGACAGCCAGGGTCAAACGGGGATCCTCCAATCCCCGGAAATCTATCGATCGGCCGGCGCTGGCCCATGACGCCCCGTCTCAAAAACATGACCGCAGGCTTCACCGTCGGCGGTGGGCAGAGGTCGCCGCGGAGACAGGTCTACAGGTGGCCGTTTGGCGGTCAGGCCAGGAAACGCGGAAAGCCGGTGCGACCCCTCATCCGTCGGCTTCACCGACACCTTCTCCCTCAAGGGGAGAAGGGAGTCCTGAGGCCGGTCACTGAGGCCTTTGCTACTTCGCCTGGTCCATCAGGCCGGCGAAACGCTCGAACAGATAGAGGCTGTCGGTCGGACCCGGCGAGGCTTCCGGGTGGTGCTGGACGCTGAACACTGGCTTGCCGGTGAGGGCGAGGCCGGCGTTGGTGCCGTCGAACAGGGAGACGTGGGTCTCGGTGACGGCGGCGGGCAGGCTGTCGCGGTCGACGGTGAAGCCGTGGTTCATCGAGACGATCTCGACCTTGCCCGTGGTCAGGTCCTTGACCGGGTGGTTGGCCCCGTGGTGGCCCTGTTCCATCTTCACCGTGCTGGCGCCCAGCGCCCGGGCCAGCATCTGGTGGCCGAGGCAGATGCCGAACACCGGCGTGCCGCTGTTCACCAGCTTCTGGATCTCGGGCACGGCGTAGAGGCCGGTGGCAGCCGGGTCGCCGGGGCCGTTGGACAGCAGGACGCCGTCCGGCTTGCGGGCCAGGATGTCCTCGGCGCTGGTGTCGGCCGGCACCACGGTGGCGCGGGCGCCGATCGAGGCGAGGGAGCGCAGGATGTTGCGCTTGACGCCGTAGTCGATGACCACGACCTCGTACTTCGGGGTCTCGAGCCTGTCGTAGCCGCCTTCCCAGTCCCAGCGGGTCTCGTCCCAGGTGAAGGTCTGGCGGGTGGTGGCGTCCTTGGCGAGGTCGAGGCCTTCGAGGCCGGACCAGGCGGCGGCCTTGGCCTGCAGCGCGGGGAGGTCGAAGTCGCCGGTCGGGCTGTGGGCGATGACCGCGTGCGGCATGCCCTTTTCGCGGATCAGCTTGGTCAGGCTGCGGGTGTCGACCCCGGCCAGGCCGATGACGCCGCGCCGGGCCATCCAGTCGTTCAGGGTGGCGTTGGAGCGCCAGTTGGCGGGTTCGGTCGGCGCATCGCGGAAGATAGCCCCGCGGGCGGCGGTCTCGGAGCCGCCGCTCATCTGTTCCAGGTCTTCGCTGTTGGTGCCGGTGTTGCCCATGTGGGGGAAGGTGAAGGCGACGATCTGGGCCATGTAGGAGGGATCGGTGAGGATCTCCTGGTAACCGGTCATGGCGGTGTTGAAACAGACCTCGCCGACCGCGTCGCCGACCGCCCCGACCCCGAGCCCCTGCAGGACTGTGCCGTCGGCCAGAACCAGAACGCCGGTGACGCCGGGAAGAAGGTCGGTCATGGCGAAGGCTCTTTCGGGTGGGTGGACAAACGGGCGCGTTGGTAGTGAGTCGCACCCGCTGGGTCAAACGCTATCGGAGGGCGGTATGCTCCAACTTCGGCCAAACTGCGAATGCTGTGATCGTGATCTGGCCCCGGACGCGGCCGGGGCGATGATCTGCACGTTTGAATGCACCTTCTGCGCGGGGTGCGGAGCGGACCGGTTCGGCGGGGTCTGTCCCAATTGCGGGGGCGGCCTGGTGGCGCGGCCGGTGAGGCCGACGGCCTTGCTGGCGAAGTATCCGGGGTCGACCGAACGGGTTCTCAAGCGTTATGGCGCCGGCGGTTAGCCCATCGGCCTACCCCATGGTAAGACCCCGCTCCCAAGGCGGCGGTGATGCCGCAGATGACGACGTAGCGTTGAATAGAGGTGACGATGAGCAAGGTTCTGGTGATCGGGGCAGGCGGCGTGGGCTCGGTAGCGGTCCACAAGATGGCGATGAACAGCGACATCTTCTCTCACATTACCCTGGCCAGCCGGACCAAGGCCAAGTGCGACGCGATCGCCGATTCGGTGAAGCAGCGCACCGGCGTGACCATCGACACCGCGCAGATCGATGCCGACGATGTCGCCGCGACCACCGCCCTGATCAAGGCCGTCCAGCCCGCGCTGGTGGTCAATCTGGCGCTGCCCTACCAGGACCTCAACATCATGGACGCCTGCCTGGCGGCCGGGACCAACTACCTCGACACCGCCAACTACGAGCCGCGGGATGAGGCGAAGTTCGAATACAGCTGGCAGTGGGCCTATCAGGACCGCTTCCGGGAGGCCGGGCTGATGGCCCTGTTGGGTTCAGGCTTCGACCCGGGCGTGACCTCGGTGTTCACCACCTATACCAAAAAGCACCTGCTGGACCGGATCGACACGCTCGACATCCTGGACTGCAACGGCGGCGACACCGGACTGCCCTTCGCGACCAACTTCAATCCCGAGATCAACCTGCGCGAGGTGACCGCGCCGTCGCGGCACTGGGAGAATGGCGCCTGGGTCGAGGGCCCCGCCCTGGCCCACAAGCAGGTCTTCGATTTCGATCAGGTCGGGCCGAAGAACATGTACCTCATGTACCATGAGGAACTGGAATCCCTGGTCAAATTCCTTCCTGAAATCAAACGCATCCGGTTCTGGATGACCTTCGGCGACTCCTACCTCAAGCATCTGGACGTGCTGGAAAACGTCGGCATGACCCGCATCGACCCGGTGATGTTCGAGGGCCGGGAGATCATTCCGATCCAGTTCCTGAAGGCCTTGCTGCCGGAGCCCGCCTCGCTGGGTCCGCTGACCAAGGGCAAGACCAACATCGGCACGATCGCGACCGGGTCGAAGGATGGCGCGGCCCGGACGGTCTACGTCAACAATGTCTGCGACCACGAGGAAGCCTACGCCGAGACCGGCAACCAGGCGGTCAGCTACACCACCGGCGTTCCGGCGATGATCGGCGCGGCCCTGATGCTGACCGGTCAATGGAAGGGCGAGGGGGTGTTCAACATGGAGCAGCTCGACCCCGATCCCTTCATGGACATGCTGAACCGGCATGGCCTGCCGTGGAAGGTCCGCGATCTCGACGCCCCCCTGGCCTTCTGATCGGGCGACCACAGATGGAAACCAGAGCCGGTGGTCCCGGCGCCTTCGCCGGCTTTGATCTGGGCAGGACGCCGTCGCCCTGCTTCGTCGTCGACGAGGTGGCGGTGCGGCGCAATCTCGCCATCCTCAAGGATGTGCGAGACCGGTCCGGCGCGCAGGTGCTGCTGGCGCTGAAGGCCTTTTCGATGTGGTCGCTGGCCGGAGTGGTGGGCGAATATCTGGACGGGACCTGCGCGTCCGGCCTTTGGGAGGCGCGGCTGGCGCGCGAGCATTATCGCGGCGAGCTGACCACCTATTCGCCGGCCTACCGCCGGGAGGACCTGCCCGAGATCCTGAAGCTGTCGGATGCGGTGATCTTCAACTCGCCCGACCAGATCGCCCGCTTCGCCGACCTGATCGCCGCCGCCCGCGCCGACGGCGAGGTGTTCGACATCGGTCTGCGGCTCAATCCTGAATGCAGCCAGGGCGAGGTTGCGAAGTATGATCCGTGCCAGGCGGGCTCCCGCCTGGGCTTTCCAGTCTCGCAGCTGCGTCCCGAACATCTGGTCGGCGTCGATGGCCTGCATATCCATGCCCTGTGCGAACAGGACTTCGAACCGCTGCGCCGCATCTGGGACGCGGTCGAGCCGCGCCTGGCGGGCCTGACCGCGGGTCTGAAATGGCTCAACCTCGGCGGCGGCCACCACATCACCCGCGCCGACTACCAGCGCGAGGAGCTGATCGCCCTGCTGCGCCAGATCGTCGAGCGGCATGGCCTGCAGGTGCTGATCGAGCCGGGCGAGGCCATCGCCCTGGACGCCGGCATCCTGGTCGGGGAGATCCTCGACACCTTCGACAACGGCATGCCGGTCGCGGTCATGGACATCTCGGCCACCTGTCACATGCCCGACGTCATCGAGGCGCCTTACCGGCCGGCCCTGCTCGGCGAAGTCGAGGGCGGTGTCACGGTGCGGATCGGCGGCCCATCCTGCCTGGCCGGCGATGTCATCGGCGACTACCGGTTCGCGGCGCGCCCGGAGGCGGGAACCCGGATCGCCTTCCTCGATCAGGCCCACTACTCGATGGTCAAGACCAACACCTTCAACGGCGTGCCACTGCCCTCCATCGCGCTGTGGAACAGCGACACCGACGCCCTGAGGATTGTCCGGCGGTTCGACTATACCGATTTCCGCGACCGGCTTTCCTGAGGGCCGCTCTAGCGTCTTTGTGGTCGCGCGTTTGATCCGATAACCGGTTCCCACTTATCGGAACGCGCTCTAGAACCCCGGCCATGCGCATCACCACGGTCGGCCTCGATGCCGACGACACCCTCTGGCACAACGAGACCCTGTTCCGGCTGACTCACGCGCGGTTCGTGGCCCTGCTGGAACCGCACGCCGATGAGGCGACGCTGGAGAGCCGGCTGGCCGAGGCCGAGCAGCGGAATCTGCGGCTCTATGGCTACGGGGTGAAGGGCTTCACCCTGTCGATGATCGAGACGGCGATCGAGATCACCGACGGCGATGTGCCGACCCGGGTCATCCGCGAGATCCTCGCCGCCGGCCGCGAGATGCTGAGCGAGCCGGTCGAGCCGTTGCCGGGGGTGGAGATCGCCCTGGCGCAGCTGTCGGAGCGATACCGGCTGGTGCTGATCACCAAGGGCGACCTGCTGCACCAGGAACAGAAGCTGGCGGCCTCCGGGCTGGGCGATCTGTTCGCCGCCGTCGAGATCGTCAGCGAGAAGGATCGCGGCACCTATGAGCGGGTGTTCGCGCGGCATGGGGCCGGCGCGGAAAAGTCATGCATGGCCGGCAACTCGGTGAAGTCCGACATCATCCCGGCGCTGGAGGCCGGCGCCTGGGCGGCGCTGATTCCCTATCCGCTGGTCTGGGCGCATGAGGCGGCGATGGCGCCGCATGAGCATTCCCGCTACCGCGAACTGGCCAGTCTGGCCGAGTTGCCAGGCTGGCTGGCGGAGATCGGCTAGGGCTGTAAGCTGGCCTCTGTTCGCTGGAGGCCTGACGTGAAACGCCTGATCCCCTTTGCCGCCCTGCTGCTGCTGTCCTGCGCCTCGCCGCAGCTTCCGCCGCCGCCGGCGACCAGCACGGCCTACGATATCGTCCTGCGCGGCGGGACCATCTACGACGGCTCGGGCGGGCAGCCGTTCAAGGGTGACGTGGCCATCCTGCGCGGGCGGATCGTCAACGTCGGCAAGTTCCCCGGGCGAGGGACCAAAGAGATCGATGTCGCCGGCAAGGCGGTCGCGCCGGGCTTCATCAACATGCTCAGCTGGGCCAACGAGAGCCTGATGGCCGACGGGCGGGGTCTGTCGGACCTCAAGCAGGGCGTGACGCTGGAAGTCATGGGCGAGGGCTCGTCCATGGGGCCCTGGAACGCGGAGATGATCGCCCAGGAGACCGCGCGTCAGGGCGACGTCAAATACCCGATCACCTGGACCACCCTCGGCGGCTACCTCGAAACCCTGGAAAAGAAGGGCGTCGGCCCCAACGTCGCCTCGATGATCGGGGCCGAGACGGCGCGGACCTATGTGCTGGGCGAGGGCGACGTCGATCCGACGGCGGCGCAGCTGGTCGCCATGCGGGGCCTCGTCGTCCAGGCCATGGAGGAAGGGGCGCTGGGCGTCGGGACCTCGCTGATCTACGCCCCCGGCGGCTATGCCGAGACCGACGAGCTGGTCGGGCTGGCCACCGAGGCCGGCCGTTGCGGCGGCATCTATGTCAGCCACATGCGCTATGAGAGCGACCGGCTGCTCGACGGCGTCGATGAGCTGATCGAGATCTCGCGGCGCTCCGGCGCGCCGGGCGAGATCTGGCACCTGAAGGCGGCCGGCAAGGACAACTGGGGCAAGCTGGACGACGCCATCGCCCGCATCGAAGCGGCCCGCGCCTCGGGCCTGCGCATCAGCGCCAACATGTACACCTACACGGCCGGCTCGACCGGTTTCGACGCCGCCATGCCGCCCTGGGTGCAGGCCGGCGGGCGGGAGGCCTGGATCGCCCGGCTGAAGGACCCGGCCACCCGGGCCAGGGTGATTGCCGAGATCCGCGATCCGAAGGGCGGCTATGAGAACCTCTATCGCCACGCCGGGGCCGAGGGGACGATCATGGTCGGCTTCCGCACCGAGGCGCTCAAGTCCCTGACGGGACGCACCCTGGCCGACTATGCGAAGGAGAAGGGCGTCTCGCCCGAGGACGCCATGATCGACCTGGTGATCGCCGACGGCAGCCGGGTGCAGGTGGTCTATTTCCTGATGAGCGAGGCCAATGTGAAGCGGCAGGTCGGGCTGCCGTGGATGAGTTTCGGCTCCGACGCCGCCGCCCTGGCGCCGGAGGGGGTGTTCCTGAAGTCCTCGACCCACCCCCGCGCCTACGGCAACTTCGCACGGGTGCTGGGCAAGTATGTGCGCGACGAGAAGGCGGCCAGCCTGCCGGACGCCATCCGCCGCCTCAGCGCCATGCCGGCCGAGAATCTCGGCCTGCGGGACCGGGGCCGGATCGCCAAAACCTATCACGCCGACGTGGTGGTCTTCGACCCGGCGACCATCGGCGACCACGCCACCTACGATAACCCCAGGCAGTTCGCGTCCGGCGTCAGCGAGGTGATCGTCAACGGCGTGCTGTCGATCGAGAAGGGCGAGCCGACCGGCCAGCTGGGCGGTCAGTTCGTGCGGGGACGGGCCTGGACCGGCTGGTCGGACGGCGGGTGTCGGGCGTCGGCGAAGGACTGGCGCTGGTAGTCAGAGCGTCCCGGTCCAGACCACGACGATCCAGGCGCTGAAGACCAGGGCGAGGACGGCGATGGCCCGGGCCGCAAGGCGTTTTCCGGGGCTGGCGATGGCCCTGGCTTCGCGGATGAGCGCCAGGGCGGCCAGGCCGTAGACCAGCATGAACATGGCCACCGACAGGCCGATGATGAAGTTGAACTGGGCGCTGAGCGCCGGGGAGATGGTCACGAAGGCGGTCAGGGTCATCAGCACGCCGGTCAAAATCAGGCCCCGGCGGGGGGTGACCTCCGGGTCGGACTCGGAGAGGAATTTGGGCAGGTAGCCCGCCGCCGCGCCGGCCCGGCCGGTCTCGGCGGTGACCAGGATCCAGCCGCCAAGCGTGCCCATGGCCTTTACCGCCGCGCAGCCGGCGATGACCGCCCCGGCGATTGGCCCGGCCAGTCGGGTGACGACATCGGCGAAGGGGGCCGAGGAGGCTTTCAGCTCGGCCGGGGTCAGCACCCCCTGCACGGCGACGCAGGCCAGGATGTAGACGAGGGCGGCCAGGCCGACGCCGAGCAGGGCGGCGCGGGGCAGGTCGCGGGCCGGGTCGCGCACCTTGGCGGCGACGGCGTTGGCGCTTTCGAGGCCGAGGAAGGCCCAGAAGACCAGCACTACGGTCGGCGGCAGGGTCTGGGTCAGGGGTTTGGCGGAGGGGTTCCAGGCGGCCGTGAAGAGTTCGGGGTTGAAGTGGAGAAGGCCCAGCACCGTGGCGGCCAGCACCGGGATCAGGCCCAGCGCCAGGCTGACGCCGCCGAACCCGGCGACGCCCCGCGCGCCCAACATGTTGAGGCCCACGAACAGCCACATGATGACCAGCAGGCCGACCAGCGTCATACCGCCCAGCACCGGGAACAGGCTGGCCAGATAGCCCAGCGCCGCCAGGGCGATGGCCACATTGCCGGCCCAGCCACTGACCCAGTAGGCGGCCCAGGCCACCGGTCCGGTGGCCGGGTGCAGGGCCAGGCGGGGGTAGTCGAGCACCCCGTCGGCGTCGGGGCGCAACCGGCCGAGGATGGCGAAGACCCCGGCGATGGCGAGGGCGCCGCCGGCGGCGATGATCCAGGCCAGAAGGCTGGAGCTGCCGACATCGGCCAGCGAAGCGGGCAGCAGGTAGAGCCCCGAGCCGATCATGTTGCCGGCGACGAGAAGGGCGGCGAGGGCTGGGCCCATTCGGCGTGCGGGGGTCATGGGGCGAGTTCCGCATGGGGCGTGACGGCGGTCAACAGGCCTGGCCGGCGGGCGCGGGTCTATCGAAGCGGGCTACGATTATACCCGATGTTCTGCGGGGAAGCCGAAAGCTTGCGGCTATCTCTCTGATTCCATGTGCCTTCGGTGTTGGTCGAGGGTCAGTGGATGTAGCCCGGGCCGTAGGTCGGGCTGTAGGTCGACTGTCACCGAATGTGGGCCGGTTTGCGCCCTGGGCGACCTACAGGAAGGGGACGTCTCACGGTCCGCCCGAAATGATGGAAACCTATATGTCTAGACATATTCATCCGGGAGGTGGGCGCACCTCAACTCTCCCCCGCGACGCGGGGGGAGAGTTACGTTTTTCGCTTTTGGCCATGTCACGGGCGTGGCGGCCCTCTCGTCTTCATCGAAACGGAGCCGATGATGACCTGCTGGATCGCTGCAATCCTGGCCCCGCTGATGGCGGCCAACGGGCTGTTCATGCTGGGCCATCTCTCGGCAGGCTGAGGTGGGCGCAGGCCAGGGCGGCGAGGGCGAGAATGGGGCTCAAGGCCAGCACGGCGGAAAGCCCGATGAGGCTGGTGACGGCCATGGCGGCCAGGGGGCCGAGCGCCGCCGCCAGGAACTGGGCTGCCGGACTGACCGCACCGGCCCGGCGGCTGGGGTCGGCGCCGTGCAGGACCCCGAACAGGCTGGCCCCGAGCAGCAGGGCGGCGAAGGCCAGCAGGCCGAAGGCGGCGACGAACAGGGGCGCGGGCGGCCGGGCGGCGATGACGGCGCAGACGAGGAGGAGGCTGGCGACGACGACGGCGAACAGCCGGCGCAGGCTGAGGCGTCCGGCAAGCGAGACCGCCGCCATGGCGCCGAGCATCTGGGCGCCGAGGGTGATCAGCACGACCAGGCCGCTGACCGCCCCCAGCCCCTGGGCGGCGGCGAGGTCGCTCATCCTGAACCACAGGGCGGCGTTGGCGGCGAAGTAGAGGAAGAGGGCGGCAAGGCCGAGCAGGCCGCGCCGGTCAGGCGCGCGCTTTGAGGCCCGGGCGAGGTCCTCCATGGCGGGGGCGAGGAGGGGGGCGACCAGCAGGCAGAGGCCGGAGAGGCCGGCGGCGAACATCACCCCGCCCATGGGCCCCAGCGCGTTGGCGAGGGCGGCGGCGAACACCTGTCCCGCCGACTGGATGAGGAAGAAGGCGGCCGCCCAGGGCTCGGGCCTGGCCTGGCGTGCGATCATGCCGACGGTGATCCAGACCAGCACCCCGCCGGCCAGGCCGCCGACGCCGCGCAGGGCGAAGACCTGGCCGTCGCGGGCGACGAGGGCGGCGAGACCGGCGAGGACGCAGACCGTCGCCGCGCCGGCGGCCCAGAGGTTCAGTCGCCGGGGCTTCAGCAGGAGGGCGCAGAGGGCGACGCTGAGCGCCATGGCCAGCAGTTCGACGATGGCGACCGGATGGACGAGGCCGGC
>JBILYE010000144.1:0-9419 GCA_044377925.1 Caulobacter sp.
CCGGCGCTGATCATCACGCCGCCGAGGTCCATGATCATCACCTGGGTCTCGGCCGGCCAGTCGGCGGACGCGACGCACAGGGTCTGGGGCAGGCGCGCGGCGCCCTTGCCGAGCGCCGTGGCGCCGGCGGCTTCCAGTCTGGCTTGCAGGGCGTCACGCCATCTGGCCTGAGCGGACAGGGCCTCGATGCCGGCCAGCGCCTCACGGGCGGCGGCGCCGAAGGCGGCGATGCCGGGCAGATTTTCGGTGCCGGCGCGGCGGCCGCGTTCCTGACCACCGCCGTGCTGGCGACGGGCAAGCGTTGCGCGGGTTCCGGCCACCAGGGCGCCGACGCCCTGCGGGCCGCCGATCTTGTGGGCGGACAGGCTGAGGGTATCGGCCTGCAGGGTGCTGAAATCGATGGCGATCTTGCCGGCCGCCTGAACCGCGTCGACGTGCAGCCAGCCGTCAGCGCCGCGGACCTTTTCACCGGCCTGCGCGACCGGCTGGATCACGCCCGTCTCGTTGTTGGCCAGCATCAGGCAGACCAGCGCTCTGCCCGGCCGGGCCAGCGCTGAATCCAGCCAGGCGAGATCGGCGACGCCGTGAGCGTCGACCGGCCAGATTTCGACCGGCAGGCCCGCCACGTGGGCGGCTTCCCAGACAGCGTCATGTTCGGTGGCGCCGAGCAGGATGCGTTCGACCTTCGCGGCGACCGCGCTCTCGATCGCCAGCGCGCTGGCCTCGGTGCCACCGCTGGTAAAGGTCACCGACCCCGGCACGACTCCGACCAAGGCGGCGACAGCCTCGCGCGCCTTCTCGAGGTCAGCGCGGGCGGCGCGGCCGGCGGCATGTACGCTCGAGGGATTGCCGACGCGATCAAGGACGGCGTTGAGCGCCGCCTTGGCTTCCGGCCGCACGGGGGCGGTGGCGTTGAAGTCGAGGTAGACGGCCGTCATGCGGCCACCTTGGAGTCGGGCGTCAGACGTCCTTCCAGCACATCGGCCAGCGAGACCGACTCCAGATAGCTGTGCAGCTGGCGGCCCATTTCCTCCCAGAGGTCGTGGGTCGAGCAGCGCTCGCCCGCCTTCATGCAGCCCTTGCCGGTCGCATGACCACAGCGGGTCGCCCGCAGGGGCTCGTCAACGGCCAGCACGATTTCGGCGATGTGGGTTTCCGAGGCGGTCCGGGCCAGCCGGTAGCCGCCGCCGGGGCCGCGCAGGCTCTTGACCAGGCCGCGCCGGCGCAGCCGCGCGAACAGCTGTTCCAGATAGCTGAGCGAGATCTCCTGACGCGCCGCAATCTCGGCCAGAGACACCGCGCGCGATCCCTCAGCGTCCTGACGACCGGCCAGGTCGGTCATGGCCATGACGGCATATCGGCCTTTTGTGGACAGACGCATGGCGGATTCCTTGGCATCCGGCGTTGGGCCTGTGTTAAAGCCCGCGCCGCGCGTCGGCCGGGCCGCCGCGAATGCGCTTGATCTAGGAAGACCAAGCGCAGCGGTCAAGTATTCTGCACCGCACAATGAGGAGAAGGTTGCACATGCCCGAAGTGGTTCTGACCGGCGCGGCAGGCCGGATCGAAGGCCGGTACTCGCCGGGCAAGCGTGAAAACGCTCCGATCGCCCTGATCCTGCACCCGCATCCGCGCGCCGGCGGGCACATGAACCACCCGGTGGCGGTTCAGATGTACCACCTGTTCATGAAGCGCGGTTTTTCGACCCTGCGCTTCAACTTCCGCGGCGTCGGCCGCAGCCAGGGCGAATTCGATGGCGGCATCGGCGAACTGGCCGACGCGGCCACGGCGCTGGACTGGCTGCAGTCCACCAACCCGACGGCCAGCCAGTGCTGGGTCGCCGGCTACAGCTTCGGCGCCTGGGTCTCCATGCAGCTCCTCATGCGCCGCCCCGAGACCGATGGCTTCATCAGCGTCTCGCCGCCGGCCAACATGTACGACTTCAGCTTCCTGGCCCCCTGCCCCGCCTCTGGCCTGTTCCTGCACGGCAGCAACGACACGGTGACGCCGCCGGTGGAAGTGGAGCGCGTGGTCACCAAGCTGCGCAGCCAGAAGGGCATCGTCATCGATTACGACCTGATCGAGGGCGCCACCCACTTCTGGGCCGAAAACCTGCCGGACGTGGAACGCCACGTCGGCCAATACCTCGACAAACGACTGGAAGCCGAGCCCGCGTAATGAACCTGAGTGCCCTCGCCATCGGGAAAAACCCTCCCGAGGACGTCAACGTTGTTATCGAAGTGCCGCTGGGCGGCGAGCCCATCAAGTATGAACTGGACAAGGATTCGGGGGCGCTGGTCGTCGACCGCTTCCTCTACACCTCGATGCGTTATCCGGGGAACTACGGCTTCATTCCCCACACCCTGTCGGGCGATGGCGATCCCTGCGACGTCATCTGCCTGAACACCCGCGCCATCGCGCCGGGCGCCGTCATGAGCTGCCGCATCGTCGGCGTGCTGTTGATGGAAGACAACGCCGGTATGGACGAGAAGCTGATCGCGGTGCCGTCGCACCACCTGACAGCGCGCTATGACCATGTGAACGACTACACCGATCTGCCGAAGATCACCCTCGACCAGGTCGAGCACTTCTTCGCCCACTACAAGGATCTCGAGCCCGGCAAGTGGGTCAATATCAAGGGCTGGGGCGATGTCGACATGGCGCGCCGGATGGTCCTGGAAGGCATCGAACGGGCCAGGGCCGAAAAGGCATGACCTAGTAGAGCAGATGCGGGCGGCGGGTCTCGAGCCACGCCGCCTCGTCGGGCGCCGTCAGGGCGTCGAGGTCGCCCGGCCGCGCCGCCGGGTCATCGACCCATTCGCGCAGGCCCGGGCCGCCGTTGATGACGTCGATCGCCAGCTTGTCGAGCACGTACTCGTACGGGAAGTCGCGCCACAGGTCATAGTCCGGGTAGAGGCTGCGGATGGCCTTGAAGCCCAGCGCCTGCAGGCGCCAGGGCTTGAAGGCGGCGTGGTCGTACTCCGGGCCTTCGGTGTGTATCTGCACGCCGCTGCAGAGCGTCTTCTCATGCTTGTGGAAGGTCGGCTCGAAGCTGATGTCCCGAAGGGTGCAGCCGCGAAGCCACTGCGGCGCCAGCTTGCGCATTTCGGCGATCACCGCCCGACCGTCGATGTCCGGGGCCCCGAACAGCTCCAGCGGCCGCGTCGTGCCCCGCCCTTCCGACAACGTCGTGCCCTCCAGCATGACCGTGCCGGCGTAGGCGCGGGCCATCCAGAGGTTGGGAGCGTTGGGGCTGGGGTTGACCCAGGTCCGCTCTCCCAGCGGCCAGCCATGGCCCGGTGCGGCGTCGGGCTCATAGCCCTCCATGGCGATGACCTTGTAGTCGAGGTCCAGCTTGTAGTGGTCGATGAACCAATGGCCGAGTTCGCCGAGCGTCAGGCCATGGCGCATCGGCATCGGCCCGGCGCCGACAAAACTCTCCCAGCCCGGGCGAAGCGTCAGGCCCTCGACGGGCCGGCCGGCGGGGTTGGGACGGTCCAGCACCCAGACCGCCTTGCCGTGCTCGGCGGCGGCCTCCATCACGTAGAGCAGCGTGGTGATGAAAGTGTAGATGCGGCAGCCGAGGTCCTGCATGTCGATCAGGATGACGTCGAAGGTCCCCATCGACTGGCCGGTCGGCCGGCGCACCTCGCCGTAGAGGCTGAAGACCGGGATGCCGTGGACCGGATCGGTGAAGTCCGGGGACTCCATCATGTTGTCCTGCTTGTCGCCGCGCATGCCGTGCTGCGGCCCGAAGGCGGCAGTCAGCTGGATCTCGGGACAGGCGGCCAGGGCGTCGAGGCTGTGGGTCAGGTCGGCGGTCACAGAGGCCGGATGGGCCAGCAGGGCGACGCGGAGGCCCTTCAGGGGCGCACGCAGGGCGGGGTCGGCCAGCAGGCGGTCGATGCCGAATTTCATGACGGATCCAGGTTCAGGTTGAAGGCGTCGGCGTGGTGAAAATCGGGCTGGCCGGGCGCATGCCGGAGGGCGAAGTAGCCGCGGGCGCCGTCGGTGAGCTCAACGACGGCGGAGAGGCCCAACTTCCAGCGCCTGGCAGGCAGGCCCGCGCCGCTGAGGTCGAGGTTGGCGGTGATCTCGTAGTGGTCGGGCGCGCGGTGCTGGTTCAAGCCTACCAGGGTCGCCTCGGCCGGCGCCATGCCGCTGCGATAGCTGTCGAAATGGTAGGCCGCCCACTGGTCCGACGGCGACAGATTGAGCTCGACATAGCCTTCGTCCGCCAGGATGAAGGCTTCGAAGCAGCTGTGTTTCCAGAGCTCGTCCGCCCTCCCCCGGGGTCCTTCGTCGGGAAGGACAACCTGGCTCAGATCGCCGGTGATGTTGTAGCGCAGCACCAGGCCGGTCGACGTTCGCGTGACATCCACGGCCATCTCATGCACCGGCGGGCAGGGAAAATCAGGGTGTGGCGTCAGGGCAAGCCTCATGCACCTTGGATAGCGGCGCCTTGACGAGCGTCAATGGCGGAGGCTATCCGGCGACCCATGATCGCCAGGCACACCCTCGCCGCTTTCTATTACGCCCGCTCGTCCTGACGAGCGGCGTTGCGATCGCATGCCGCCCAACCCCGGCGGCATGTCCAATCCCGAAGACCTGACAGCGTCGCCGGCCCCTTCCAAACAGGAGCTATCGATGTCTATCGCCTTGCACGACCGCCCGCCCATGATACAGGCGGCCATCATGACCGAGACCAGTGAGTTCAAGTCCGCCTTCCTGCAGACCATGCGGGACCGTGGCTTCATCCATCAGATCACCCATCCGGCCGAGCTCGACGAGGCTGCCTCAGGCGGGATCGTCACCGGCTACATCGGCTTCGACGCCACCGCGCCCTCCCTGCACGTCGGCAGCCTGATCCAGATCATGCTGCTGCGCCGGCTGCAGCAGGCCGGTCACAAGCCGATCGTGCTGATGGGCGGGGGAACGACCAAGGTCGGCGACCCGACCGGCAAGGACGAGTCGCGCAAGCTGCTGAGCGAGGCCGACATCCAGGCCAACATCGACAGCATCAAGACGGTGTTCGCCAAGTTCCTGACCTTCGGCGACGGGCCGACCGACGCGGTGATCGTCAACAATGACGATTGGCTGTCGAAGCTCGGCTACATCGACTTCCTGCGCGAGTTCGGGGTGCATTTCACCGTCAACCGCATGCTGGCGTTCGACTCGGTGAAGCTGCGGCTCGAGCGCGAGCAGCCGATGACCTTCCTCGAGTTCAACTACATGCTGATGCAGGCGACGGACTTCCTGGAGCTCAACCGTCGCTTCGGCTGCACCCTGCAGATGGGCGGCTCTGACCAGTGGGGCAACATCCTCAACGGCGTCGAGCTGATCCGCCGCGTCGATCACAAGCCCGCCTTCGGCCTGACCACCCCCCTGCTCTCGACTGCCAGCGGCGCCAAGATGGGCAAGACGGCGGCCGGGGCCGTGTGGCTGAACGCCGACATGCGGTCGCCTTACGACTATTGGCAGTTCTGGCGGAACACCGAGGACGCCGACGTCGGCAAGTTCCTGCGACTGTTCACCGACCTGTCGCTGGACGAGATCGCCCGGCTGGAGGCCCTGCCCGGGGCCGGCATCAACGACGCCAAGAAGGTGCTGGCTGACGAGGCCACCCGGATGCTGCATGGCGAGGAGGCGGCACGCGCTGCCCGTGACGCCGCCACCCAGGCGTTTGAGAAGGGCGCCCTGTCGGATGACCTGCCGACCATCGAGATTCCGGCTGCCGCGCTGGCAGAGGGCATCATGCTCGCCGCCCTTGCCGTCGACGCGGGTCTCTCTACCTCCCGGGGAGAGGCTCGCCGCCTGGCCCAGGGCGGCGGACTGCGCGTCAACGACGTGCAGGAGATGGATGGCATGAAGCTGATTACGCAGGCCGACCTGGTCGACGGAGTCGTCAAGCTGTCGCAAGGCAAGAAGAAGATCGTCCTGGTCCGGCCGGTCTGACAAGCGAAACGGGACACATCGCGCCTGCGAAGCGCGATGTGTCCCATCTTCCGGAGCGGATGAGATGACCATCGAGCTGAACCCCGGCGACAATGCCCCCGACTTCGACCTGCCCACCGATACCGGGCGGGTCAGTCTGTCGGCCCTGAAGGGGCGCACAGTGGTCCTCTACTTCTACCCGAAGGACGACACCCCGGGCTGCACGACCGAGGGCAAGGACTTCAGCGATCTGGCGGATGACTTTGCCAAGGCCGGCGCGACCGTGATCGGCGTCTCCAAGGATACCGTCGCCAAGCACGGGAAATTCCGCGCCAAGCATGACCTCAAGGTCGAGCTGGGCTCTGACGCCGGGAGCGATGTCATCGAACGCTACGGCGCCTGGGTCGAGAAGAAGCTCTACGGACGCGAGTACATGGGCATCGACCGCTCGACCTGGCTTATCGACGGTGAAGGCATCATCCGCAGGGTGTGGCGAAAGGTGAAGGTCGGAGGCCATGCCGCCGAAGTGCTCAAGGCAGCGCAAGGCCTCTGAGCCGCAGCGTGCGACGTTCTGACGCCGACCTGCCGGCGGAGAACTGACCCTTGAGTCACTGTGGCGATTTCGTCGCGGGCATTAACCAATAGAGGCAGGAACTCGCCGAAAAGGCCCAAGACACTGGCGTGCTTGCGGTCCATTGGTTAACCGTTGAGCGGTAAAGGAAATCTGCGCGCCGGGATCACCCGCGACACGCGAAGGCCCTTGCGCCAATTCCAGACATGACGGCATATCCCCTTCGGACGTAAATCCGGGTGTCGGGAGCTATGGCGTCAACACGGTTGCGGCGAGTTCGTAGGGCTCTGGAAGAGCTGTTTCCTGAACGGCATCTCTATGTCCGGTCGGGCGGCGAGATGCGCGGCTACGTTCTTTCCACCGCCAAACAGATGGCCGCCGCCGGCGTCGTCGCCATGGTGTCCTTGTGGCTGGGCGTGGCCACCGCCGCCATGATGGTCAATGCCATGTCGGCCGGCGCTTCGGACCAGGAACTGGTTCGCCAGAAGGCTTATTACGAGCGCGTCAACGCCGACCGGCAGGCCCGTCTCAACAGCGCGATGGCCCAGCTCAACGCCAACAACGGCAGCTTCGCCGAAATGGCGGTCTCGGTCGAAAAGCGCCATGCGGCGCTGGCCCAGCTGTTCCAGGAATTCAAGGGCGTGCCCGGCGCCGCCCAGGCCCTGGCCCCGGCCAAGCCGCGCCTGATGTCCAACAATCCGGTCGAACGGGTCACCTACACCCGCATGGACCAGGAGCGGCTGATCGACGCCGCCGACAATTTCGCCAAGACCCGCGCCGAGCGGCTGCGCGCCGCCTTCCGGCTGGCCGGCCTGACGCCCGAGGGCTACGCCGGACGCGGCAGCTCGCTGGGCGGACCGCTCATCGACTCCAAGGACCCGCGCGCCCTGGCCGCCGTTCTCGACGTCGATGAGGACTTCGCCCGCCGCATCCAGCGGGCCAGCACCAACATGAGCGACATGCGCGGCCTGACCCAGGCGGCGCAGAACCTGCCCTTCTTCCGGCCCACGGGGGCCGCGGCCGTCTCGTCCAGCTACGGCGTGCGCCTCGACCCCTTCACCCGGCGGCCGGCGTTTCACTCGGGCCTCGATTTCCCGGGCGGCTTCTTCACGCCGATCTTCGCCACGGCGCCGGGCGTGATTTCGTTTACCGGTGTTCGTTCAGGCTATGGCAACACCATCGAGATAGACCACGGTAGTGGCTTCAAGACGCGCTACGCTCACCTTCAAGGCATCTCGGTGTCGGTGGGCCAACGCGTCGGTGTCGGGCAACGGATCGGAGCCATGGGCTCCACCGGTCGCTCGACAGGGCCGCACCTGCACTACGAAATCTGGGTCGCGGGGCGTCCCCAGAATCCCAACCGTTATCTGAAAGCCGGTGAATATGTTCAGCAAGCCCGCTAACAAGCCTGCCGCCACGCCTGTGAAGTCGGCGACCCCGGAGCCCGTCGTGGCCCCGGCGACCGCCGCCTCGGCCCTGGATGCGCCCAAGCCCAAGCCCAAGGTGGCTTCGCTGATCTCCAGCGGCATCACCATCGAGGGCGGTGTCACCGGCGACGGCGAACTGCAGATCGATGGCGTCGTCCGCGGTGACGTCCGCGTCGGTCGCCTGACCGTCGGCGAGACCGGCCATATCGAAGGCAGCGTCTACGCCGAGGCCACCGAGGTCCGCGGCCGCATCGTCGGATCGGTGACCGCCAAGCAGGTCCGCCTCTATGGCACCAGCTACATCGATGGCGACATCACCCATGAGCAGCTGGCCATGGAAACCGGCGCCTTCTTCCAGGGCCGCAGCCTGAAGTTCCAGCGCCCGGCCGCCCCGGCCCCCGCGCCTGCGGCGCAGCCGGTCTCCAATCCGGCCCCGTCGGGCCTGGACATGCCCAAGCCGACCGTCTGATCCGGTCGAACATTCCGATTTGAGGGAGCCCGGTGGTCCGCCACCGGGCTTTTTCTATGCAAGATCGCGGAAGGGTTCGTCGCGGCGCGCCCAGACAGACAGCCAGGTTCGCTCGACCCCGTCATAGCCACCGCCCGCGCCCGTCTCGATCGTCAGCTCGGACCAGGGCGCAGCCCGCACGAAGGTCTGCACCAGGCTCTCGTGGCTCGGAAAATTGTAGTAGCGGCCCAGAGCGTCCCGTCCGGGCCCGTCGCCGGCCTTGAAGCTGGCGAAGAAGAGCCCGCCAGATTTCAGCGCGCGCCAGACCCGGCTGATAATGTCGGGCAAGGCCTCGGCCGGGGCGTGCAGCAGGCAAGCGTTGGCCCAGACGGCGTCATAGCGCGCTTCATCCCTCAGCTGAGTGAAGGTCATCACCTTCACCGGCCGCCCAAGAAGAGCGGCGGCCTGCGCCGCAAGTTCAGGCGAGCCATCGGTCGGGGTGACCCGAAGGCCAGCCTCCAGCATGACCTGGGCGTGGTGACCGCCTCCGCAGCCAAGCTCAAGCACCGCAGCGCCAGGCTCCAGCTGGGCGATGAAGCGGTCCAGGTGTGGGTGGCCCCCTGTCTCGCGCCGGGCCGCATAGGCGGTCGCCTCCCGCGCGTAGAAGGCGAGCGTCGCGGCGTCCTCCGTGTCATTCGTGCCTGGCAGGCCGGTCATCGGGAATCTGCTTTAGGATGGTCGGGCAACGCAAGGTGACGCCCATGTACGACCTCGACAAGCTCGCCGTCGCCGAAGTGGTCCAGACCGAACGGGCGGCGCGTGACCAGGGTCAGTGGGCGCGGATGGCATCCTGCTTTCATCCCGACAGCGTCGTCAGCATCAGCTGGATCGAGACCAGCGGGGCCGACTTTGTGACGGCGTCGGAGAAGGCGTTCGCCTCGGGCATGCGCCACCTGCACCAGATGGCCCCGACCCTGGTCACCCTGAACGGCGACCGGGCTCTGGCCGAGAGCGGCGCGGCCATTCTGCTGGGTGGCCGGAT
>JBILYE010000145.1:0-9414 GCA_044377925.1 Caulobacter sp.
GAGGCGGCCAAGGTAAAGGGTGGGCTGGTCAATCTGCCCTTCCGCTTCCTCAACCCCAATCAACCCGTCGGGCAGGCCCGCAAGGTTCCCAACCCGCGCTGGACCGTGACCTTGCGCCAGGACAAGGTTCTGGCCCTCTATCCCGACATCGCCGCCGACGCCGGGGTGAAAGCCGGCCAGGGCGTGGCAGACTGCCTGGTCGCCGCCGACGGAAAGCTGACCGACTGCAAGGTGGCCCGCGAGAACCCCGCCGACCTCGGCTTCGGCCCGGCCGCCGTGGCCATCGCCGGCGTCATGCAGATGAACCCCTGGACCGACGACGGCCGCCCGGTCGACGGGGCCCGCATCCGCTTGCCGATCAACTTCACCCAGGCCGATGAACCGGCCCCGAAAGCCAAGCCATGATTGTTCGCACCCTCCTGACCCTCGCCCTGACCCTGACCGGCGCCGGCGCCGCTCTTGCCCAGACACCGCCCGATATCGTCGAGGCGCCGCAGTGGCGCTCAAAGCCGAGCGGGGCGGATGTCGCCAGCGCCTACCCGTCCAGCAACATCGACCGCAGCATCAGCGGCCGGGCGACGATCCGATGCAAGATCGCCCTGAACGGCCGGGCCCGGGACTGCGAAGTGGTGCAGGAAGGTCCCTGGGGTCTGGGCTTTGGCGAGGCGGCGGTAAAACTCGCCGAACGGTCGACCCTGTTCTATCCGCAAAAGGTCAACGGCAAGCCGGTCGATGGCGGCGAGGTGACCCTGCCCTTCCAGTTTTCCTCGCCCTCGCCCGGCGCCCGCTACGTGATCTACCAGCCGGTCTTCGCCCGGGCGCCCAGCCTCGCCGAGATGACCGCCGCCTGGCCGATGGGCGCTGACGGCGAAGACGGTGTCGCCGTCTTGCGCTGCGCCCTGAAGGTCGATGGTGAACTGGCCAACTGCACCGTGGTGCGCCAGACCGGCGGCGGCTTCGGCAAGGCCGCCCGCGACCTGGCGGGGCGCTTCCAGGTCAGGCTGACGGCGGAGGAAGCCAGGCAGTACGCCCGGTCCGACGTCCTGATCGGCTTTCATTTCCTGAACCCGGCCAGCATCGAGGGCCGCAGCCTGACCGTGAAGGACCCCCTCTGGATCACCACGGTCAAGGCCGAGAAGGTGCTGAGCGTCTATCCGGCGCAGGCGGCGGAGGCGGGTGTGAAGGCGGGCCGGGGCGTCGCCGACTGCCTGGTCGCCGAGGACGGCCGGCTGACGGACTGCAAGGTGGGCCGCGAGCGGCCGGACGGCATGGGCTTTGGCGCCTCCGCGGTCGCCATCGCCCAGCTGATGCAGATGAACCCCTGGAGCACCACGGGCCGCCCGGTGGCGGGCGCGCGGGTCAAGCTGCCGATCGACTTCAACCTGGCGGACGAGCCGGCCGCGGCCAAACCCTAGCCGAATCGCTTGTTGAGGTCGGGCATGCCTTCGCCGGCCTCGGTGAAGGCGTTCGAATCGCCGGTGGCGAGGAATTCCGCGACCGTGCGATTGAGCACCCCGTAGGCGGCGCGGAACGGGCCGGTGGCGGAGCTGAGGCGACGCACGCCCAGTTCGGCCAGCCGCGCGGCCGTCGGGGCTCCGGCCCGGCCCATGACGTTGAGCGGCAGGCCGATGCCGCCGGTCAGCTGGCCGATCAGGGTCTCGTCGCTGGGGCCGGGCGCGAAGATGCCGCTGGCCCCGGCCTCGGCATAGAGTTTCGCCCGGCGCAGGGTTTCGGCCAGGGCGGCTTCGCCGTCGGCCAGGCCCTTCAGATAGACGTCGATCCGCGCGTTGATGAACAGCGGAACGCCGCTCCGCACCCCGGCCTCGCGCGCCGCCTCGACCTTGCGGGCGTGCAGTTCCGGGTCGCGCGTTCCGTCCTCCAGATTGATGCCCACAGCGCCGGCCCCGATCACCGCCGAAACGGTCCGGGTCAGGGTTTCGAGATCGTCGGTAAAGCCGCCCTCGATGTCGGCGGTCAGCGGCACGGACAGGACCCGCGCCATGCCGGAGATCACGTCCAGCAGAACAGGGACCGGCAGGTTGTCGCCATCGGCATAGCCGCGCGACCAGGCCACAGCGGCGCTGGAGGTGGCCACTGCTTTCGCCCCGGCGTCCTGCATCATGGCGGCGCTGGCCGCGTCCCAGGCGTTGGGCAGGACCAGCACGTCCGGACCGGCATGCAGGGCGTGGAAGTTGGCGGCGGTGGTCATGGAGCGTCTCCTCGGGTCGGAGACGATACATAGGGACAGCCTGTGACGCGCGCTGGCGGTTTTCGGCTGCTTACAGGGTGCGTGCTTCGACACGCGGCCTGCGGCCACTGCTCAGCATGACGAAGTCTATTGGAACCGCACCCAGGTCAGTCATCCTGAGCAGCCCGCGCCGCGGGCGTGTCGAAGGGCGCACCAGAGGTTCAGTGCCCGGCCGAACCCTCATAGACGCCCGGGGCCAGCTGTTCGTTCTCGTCGCCCGGGGCCGTGGCGGCCACGAAGCGACGGTCGCAATAGCCGCAGTCGACCCAGCCGGCCGCGCCCATTTCCAGCCAGACGCGCGGGTGACCCAGCGCCCCGCCGACGCCGTCGCAGGCGATGCGGTGGCTGGTCACCGTAATGATTTCGGGCGCGGCCATGGCAGGCGCGGCCCCACCGAGCTTTTCCGGGGGCGTTTTGGTCGGGCGGGTGGCGGGGGCTTTGCGGGCCATGCGGTGTCTCGAATGAATAGTCGGCTCGGCCTTGGCTTGGGCCGCTTCGGAGCATACCTAGAGCCAAGCCCGCTCAAGGAAAAGCACCCTGCGCGTTCGGGCCGAATATTCTGATCGGATGCCTATGGACCTGCCCGACTACGCCATCGAGGCCAAAGGGGTCTTCAAGACCTACGCCGCCACCAAGACCACGCCGGAAAAGCGGGCCCTGAACGGTATCGATCTGCAAGTGCCGCGCGGCTCGATCTTCGGCCTTCTGGGGCCCAACGGGGCGGGCAAGTCGACCTTCATCAACATCCTGGCCGGGCTGACCCGCAAGACCTCGGGCACGGTCAGGATCTGGGACCGCGACATCGACGAGCGACCGCGCGACGCCCGCGCCGCCATCGGTGTGGTGCCGCAGGAACTGGCCGCCGACGTCTTCTTCACGCCGGAAGAGTCGCTCGAGACCCAGGCCGGCATGTACGGCGTCAAGAAGGCTGACCGGCGGACGGGCGAGCTGCTGGCGGCGATGGGTTTGTCGGACAAGGCCAAGGCCTATGTGCGCCAGCTGTCGGGCGGCATGAAGCGCCGGCTGATGGTGGCGAAAGCCATGGTCCACAATCCGCCGGTGCTGATCCTCGACGAGCCGACCGCCGGGGTCGATGTCGAACTGCGCAAGCAGCTCTGGGCCTATGTGCTGGAGCTGAACCGCCAGGGCGTGACCATCGTCCTGACCACCCACTATCTGGAAGAAGCCCAGGAGCTGTGCGACCGCATCGCCATCATCAACCGGGGCGAGGTGGTGGCCAGCGAACCGACCGCGACCCTGCTCAAGCGGCTGGACACCCGCAACGTGGTGGTGACGCCCGAGGAGCCGGTGACCAATGCCCCGTCACTGACCGGGTTCGAGACCAAACTGCGGGCCGGCGGGGCCTTCTCGGTGACCTACAAGACCGGCCAGTCGAGCGTCGAGCAGGTGCTGGCCGCCGTGCGGGCCCAGGGCCTGCACATTCGCGATATCGCCACCGAGGACCCTGACCTCGAGGATGTCTTCCTGTCACTGACCTACAACGCGGTCGAAGCCGCCGATCCCCTCAAGGATTGACCTGCGTGCTGCGACACGCGGCTTTCGGCCGCTACTCAGCATGACGAAGGTTTGTGGATTTCGCCCAAGTTCGTCATCCTGAGTAGCCCGCAGCAGGCGGGCGTGTCGAAGGACGCAAAGACGTGAGCAGCATCGACCCGACCCGCGACCAGTTCAACGCCTTCAAGGCCCTGCCGCGCGACACCCCGATCCAGATGCTGAACCTGGTGCGGGTCAGGGCCCTGGCCGACTACCCCGAGGATCACCCCGACCACGGCAAGGGCCTGACCGGCCTTGAAGCCTACCGCGCCTATGGCCGCGAGAGCGCCGAGGTGTTCGCCCGGGTCGGCGGCAAGCAGGTCTGGGCCGGGCGTCCGGAGACGGTGGTCACCGGTCCGACCGACGAGCGCTGGGACCTGGCCTTCATCGCCGAGTATCCGAACGCCGGCGCCTTCCTGGCCATGGTCACCGACCCCGGCTACCGCGAGGTGGTCAAGCACCGCACGGCCGGGGTGGAGGACAGCCGCCTGATCCGCCTGGCGCCTCTGACCCCCGGCGAGGGGTTCGGGGAGTAGGGATCAGGCGAAGCCGAGCCGCCGCGGGTCTTCCAGCGGATCGATGCCGACCGTGGTCAGCATCTCCCGGCGCTCGGGACCCAGCTTGGCCGGATACCACTCGCGCTTCATGGCCCTGGGCGTCGCCCAGGCGCTCAGCACCTTCACCGCATTGGCCGGGCGCTTGAGCCAGGCGCGGCTGTCTTCCAGCATGTGGAAGCCGCGCATGAACTCGCGCAGCAGGGCCGGGTCACGCCGGATGGCGATGGTGATGGCGTCTTCAGTGAAGCTCTTCACCGCCCGGGCCTTGAAGCTCGGACGATAGGCGGCGTTCAGCGCGTTGCGGGCGCGGCGGATGGCGGCGCGGTCCTGGGTGCGCATGTCCTCGTAGTAGGGTCCCAGTTCAGCGCGGATGGTCTGGGAAACCGCCACCGCGCGAGCGACCGGGTCGGTCTGGCCCTCCAGCGCCTGGGCGATCAGCTCGCCGGTCACGGCGGCGAAGGAACAGCCACGGCCGTACAGCGGATTGGTCCGCACCAGTCCGTCACCGATCGGAAACAGGTTCAGGGCCAGCGGCTTGCCGCCCGGGGCCATGTCGCGCCAGCGGCTGCGCAGGTCGCCCATGCCGTGAACCTTGCCGAGCGGTTCGGCCCGCGTCGGCTCGGTCCAGCGGGCGATGCCCGGCATCTGGGCGCAGAGGGCGTCGAAGGTTTCCGGCTTCATCACCGCCCGGCGCAGGGCCTCCTCGATCTCCGGCACGGCCAGGGTGATCGAGAAGCATCCGTTGTCGGCCGGGAAGACCCCGTACTTGATGAACCCCAGGTCGCCGGCTCCCGGCACGACGCCCCGCTCGGGCGGCTCCATCCCGGGACGAAGGCGGTAGTGGCGGGTGTAGTAGAGGATGCCGGCGTCCTCGGCCTCTTCCGGAACCTCGATGCCGGCCTCGGCCAGCCAGTCGAAGGCCTGGCTGGAGCGACCGGCCGCGTCGACCACCAGGCCGGGCAGGACCTCGCCGTCGTCGAGCTGCAGGCCCTCGCAGACAAAGGCGCCATCCTTCACCGAACCGGCCAGGCCCGAGACGTTGACGCCGGAGCGCAGGGTGACGCCCGGCAGCTCGGTGACATACTGGCGCAGCACCAGCTCAAGCGTCGTGCGGCGGCTGGTCAGGACTGTGAGGGTCTCGTCGCCGGGTTCGGGCTTGTAGCGGGCGGCGGCGGCCGGGGTCAGGCCGGAGGCGAAGCTCAGCTCCTGGCAGCCGGCGTCGAGCAGGCGCTGGTGCAGGGCCGGGTGCCGCTCGACGACGATGGAGCGCAGGCGGGCGAGGAAGGCGTGGCTGTGGCGCAGATGGCCGACGCCCCGGCGGGCCCAGCTGTCGAACGCCTCGTCGGCCCCGCCCTCGGGCGGTGGCGGGTCGCGCTCAAGGAGGGTGACGGCGTGGCCACGGCTCCCGAGGGCCAGGGCCGTGAACAGGCCAGCCATGCCGGCGCCGATGATCAGGATAGGCTGGTCCATGCCGCACTCACTTTATATCGCTTGATACATTATGGACCGGAAGCCTGCGGAGGCAAGGCTGTCGTGGCGGCAATGAGCTCGCCCATCTCCCCGATATGAGGAGCGAAAGGCGGCAGGCCTGCAGAAGAGGCCAGGAACGGCAAAGGGCGCCAACCATTGCGATTGGCGCCCTTCATCTGACTTCCCCACCCGTCACGCTACGCGTGACACCCTCCCCATGAAGGGGAGGGAGGACGGTTCTGGAGCCTCTACGTGTTCATCGACTGGAAGAAGTCGCCGTTGGTCTTCGACTGGCGCAGCTTGTCGAGCAGGAACTCGATGGCGTCCTGGCTGCCCATGGGGTTCAGGATGCGGCGCAGGATGTAGGTCTTGGTCAGCTGGTCCTTCGGAGTAATCAGCTCTTCCTTGCGGGTGCCGGATTTCAGCACGTCGATGGCCGGGAAGATGCGCTTGTCCGCGACCTTGCGGTCGAGGATGATTTCCGAGTTACCGGTGCCCTTGAACTCTTCGAAGATGACCTCGTCCATCCGGCTGCCGGTGTCGATCAGGGCGGTGGCGATGATCGTGAGAGAGCCGCCTTCCTCGATGTTCCGCGCCGCGCCGAAGAAGCGCTTGGGGCGCTGCAGGGCGTTGGCGTCGACACCGCCGGTCAGCACCTTGCCGGAGCTGGGGACGGTGGTGTTGTAGGCGCGGCCCAGACGGGTGACCGAGTCCAGCAGGATGACGACGTCGCGCTTGTGCTCGACCAGGCGCTTGGCCTTTTCGATGACCATCTCGGCCACCTGCACGTGGCGGGTCGCCGGTTCGTCGAAGGTGGAGGCGATGACCTCGCCCTTCACCGTCCGCTGCATGTCGGTGACTTCTTCCGGCCGCTCGTCGATCAGCAGGACGATCAGATAGCATTCGGGGTGGTTGGTCTCGATCGATTTGGCGATGTTCTGCAGCATCACCGTCTTGCCCACGCGAGGCGGGGCGACGATCAGGCAGCGCTGGCCCTTGCCGAGCGGGGCGACGATGTCGATGACCCGGCCCGAACGATCCTTGATGGTCGGATCGGGCAGCTCCATGGTCAGCCGCTGTTCCGGATAGAGCGGCGTCAGGTTGTCGAAATGGACCTTGTGACGGACGTTTTCCGGCGGCTCGAAGTTGATCTGCTTGACGTCGACCAGGGCGAAATAGCGCTCGCCCTCACGCGGGGCGCGGACGCCGCCGTCGACGGAATCGCCGGTGCGCAGGCCGAATTTGCGGATCTGGCTGGGCGAGACGTAGATGTCGTCGGGGCCCGGCAGGTAGTTGGCTTCCGGCGAGCGCAGGAAGCCGAAGCCGTCGGACAGCACCTCCATGGTGCCGGATCCGGAGATCTCCACGCCTTCTTCGGCGAGAGTCTTCAGGATCGAGAACATCATGTCCTGCTTGCGCATGGAGTTGGCGTTCTCGACCTCCAGCTTTTCAGCCAGGGCCAGCAGGTCGGCGGGCGGCGTGTCCTTCAGTTGCTGAAGGGACATGCGGGTGAAACCGAGCTCGGCCACCACGGCGGCCAGCTCGTCGTCACCCTCGTCGCCGTTGACGGCGTCTTCGGGGCCGGCGGCGACGGCGGTGGTGTCAGGGCCTTCTTCGTGACCCGCGTCATGACCGATGTCGGAGGTTTCCTCGACGGCGTCGGTTTCGGGGGTTTCGTTTTCGATGGGGGTGTCTTCAGACATGCATAGACTCGTGGTGTCGGGACGCATGGCGCCCCTTGGGTAGCTTGAACGCCGGGCCTGTGACGGCGGCGGCTATGGGAATTCGTTCAGGGGGTCCGGCTGGTCGTCGGCGTGCTTACGCGGATGGGCCGGAAAGAGGAGACTGCCGAAGCAGCGCGGTGAGGGGAACCACAGGGCTCCGCTGTCGTCAAGGTGGGACGGCGCCGCGCCCGGTGCAAGGGCGGGGCGAAATCAGCGGCTGAGGAACTGGGTGGTGACGGCCAGGACCATGACGATGGCCAGCAGGAAGGGCAGTTCGTTGCTCATCCGCCAGAACTTCTCCGAGCGGGTGTTGATCCCCGCCGCGAACTTCTTGCGCGCCCCGGCCAGGAAGCCGTGCCAGCCCGACATCAGGACGACCCCGATCAGCTTGATGACGATCCAGGGCTCGCCGAGCCAGGTCCAGTCGCCGCCGCGCAGGCCGGTGTCGGCGAGGATAAGCAGGATGCCGAACAGCCAGGATGCGACCATCGCCGGATTGATGATGATGCGCAGCAGCTTGACCTCCATCTCCTGGAAGGTCGTGTCCATCTCCGAGCCCCGGGTGGCGCGGGTGTGATAGACGAAGAGCCTCGGCAGGTAGAGCATCCCGGCCATCCAGGCGATGACCGCGATGATGTGCAGGCCGCGCAGCAGGTCGTAATGTCCGGCGAGGAAGGTCATGGCGGTGTTCTAGCGCCTCAGGCCGCGCGGGGACAATTGCGGAAACCGGTGCAACGGTACGAGCCGTCGCTGTCCAGGCCCTTACGGCTGAGCGCCTGGACTGCCACATCGGCCAGGCCGGTCATGAATCCGGCATCGACGCCCAGGGCCGGCGCGCGGATGTAGGCCGGGCAGCCCTCGTGCCTGGCCACTTCTTCGTACTCGATGTCCAGCTCGACCAGGGTCTCGATATGTTCGGAGACGAAGGCGATCGGCACGATGACCAGGGGGCGGCCCTCTTTCGAGGCGGCGCGGATCTCGTCCTCGGTATTGGGGCCCAGCCATTTCATCGGCCCGACCCTGGACTGGTAGCTGACCCGCCAGTCCCAGTCCCCCGTCAGCCGGGCGGCGACGCCGGCGGCAGTGGCCTCGATCTGCGCCTGGTAGGGATCGCCGGCCTTGATGATCTTCTCGGGCAGGCCGTGGGCGCTGAACAGCAGTCGGGCCCCGGCGGGCCGGCCGGCGGCCTCGAAGGCCTGTTCGATCAGCCGGGCGTGGGCGGCCAGGAAACTCGTCCCCGCCGGCCAGCAACAGACCGTGCGGGTCTGGCCCTGACCCTTGTAGGCCTCGCGCCAGGCTTTCAGCGAGGAGCCGGTCGTGGTGGTCGAGAACTGCGGATAGAGAGGCAGCAGCAGGATTTCGTCAGGCGCGAAGGCCGCGACGTCGGCGGCCGTCTGTTCGGTCAGCGGCTTCCAGTAGCGCATGGCGATGAAGCAGCGCACCTCATCGCCGGGCAGGGCGGCGCTGAGCAGGCCCTGCAGGGCGTCCGCCTGTTTCATCGTCTCCGGCAACAGCGGTGATCCGCCGCCCATCAGGGCGTAGTTGCCCTGGGCCATCGGCGCGCGGCGGCGGGAAATCAGCCGGGCCAGCGGCGTGCGGATGATGCCCGGCAGGCCGATGATGGCCTTGTCGTTGAACAGGTTGAACAGGAAGGGCTCGACCGCGTCCGGACCATCGGGTCCGCCGAGATTGAACAGTACAACCGCAATCCGCTTGCTCACTTGCCGGTCACCATCTTCAGAACCCGTTCGACATGGGCGATCGGCGTATCCGGCAGGATGCCGTGGCCGAGATTGAAGATGTAGCGGCCGTCGCCCCATTGTCGAAGAAGTTGATCGACGCGGCGGTCGAGCTCCGGTCC
>JBILYE010000146.1:0-9331 GCA_044377925.1 Caulobacter sp.
CCTCTGGGAGAAGGATCGTGAATACGTGGCTCCACGTTCACCGGGGGCAGGCGCCGCTGGTCATCTCCATGCCGCACGCCGGCACGGTCATCCCGCCTGAGATCGCCGAACATCTGGTCAGCCACGACCTGGCGATCCACGACTGCGACTGGTTCATGCCGCAGCTCTACGGTTTCGCCGAGGCGCTGGGCGCCACCGTGGTGCGGACCGACATCTCGCGGACGGCCATCGACGTGAACCGCGATCCGTCGGGTCAGAGCCTCTATCCCGGCCAGGCGACAACCGGCCTCTGCCCGACCGAGACCTTTGACGACGTGCCGCTCTACAAGGCCGGCCACGCCCCGCGCAAGACCGAGATCTACCGGCGGCGGATCAGCTATTTCACGCCCTACCATGATGCGCTGGAGGGGGAGATCGACCGGTTGCGGCTGATTCATCCGCGCGTCGTGCTGTATGACGCCCACTCGATCCGCTCCTGCGTCGAGCGCCTGTTCGAGGGCGAGTTGCCGGCGCTGAATCTGGGGACCAACAGCGGGGCCAGCGCCGACGCCGGGGCCGTGGCCATCGCCGAAAAGCATATGACGGCCAGCGGCTTCTCCTGCGTCACCAACGGCCGGTTCAAGGGCGGCTGGATCACCCGCCACTACGGCCGCCCCGAGGAGGGCGTCCATGCCCTGCAGATGGAAATCGCCCAGCGGGCCTACATGGACGAGCCGCAGGGCCTGGCCATTCCCGACTGGAATCCTGACCGCGCCGCGACCCTGCAGGGGACGCTGAAAGCCATGCTGACCGACCTGATCGACTGGACGCATCTCTAAGGATTTTGGGCATGACCCGTCTCGACAACACCCGCGTCATCCGCAGCCCGCGCGGCCTCACGCTTTCGGCCAAGTCCTGGCTGACCGAGGCGCCGATGCGGATGCTGATGAACAACCTGGATCCGGAGGTGGCCGAGCGGCCCGAGGACCTGGTGGTCTACGGCGGTATCGGCCGGGCGGCGCGGGATTGGGAGAGCTTTGATCGGATCGTCGCGACGTTGAAGCGGCTGGAGGACGACGAGACCCTGCTGATCCAGTCGGGGAAGCCCGTGGGGGTGTTTCGCACCCATGCCGATGCGCCGCGCGTGCTGCTGGCCAACTCCAACCTGGTGCCGCACTGGGCGACCTGGGACCACTTCCATGAGCTCGATCGCAAGGGGCTGATGATGTACGGCCAGATGACGGCCGGGTCGTGGATCTACATCGGCAGCCAGGGCATCGTTCAGGGCACCTACGAGACCTTCGTCGAGGCGGGGCGCCAGCACTATAGCGGCGACCTGTCGGGCCGCTGGATCCTGACGGCGGGCCTGGGCGGCATGGGCGGGGCCCAGCCGCTGGCGGCGGTGATGGCGGGGGCGTCGTGCCTGGCCATCGAATGCCGCGAGAGCCGGATCGAGATGCGGCTGAAGACCGGCTATCTGGATGTGAAGGCGGCTAATCTGGATGAGGCCCTGACGATCATCGAGCGGGCCTGCGCCGAGAAGCGGGCCGTCAGCGTCGGGGTGGTGGGCAACGCCGCCGAGATGCTGCCGGAGATGGTGCGGCGCGGCGTGCGGCCGGACCTGGTGACCGACCAGACCAGCGCCCATGACCCGATTAACGGCTATCTGCCAGCCGGCTGGACGGTGATGGAATGGGACGAGCGGCGCGAGCGTGATCCCAAGGCCGTCGAGCAGGCGGCGCGCCGGTCGATGGCGCGGCATGTCGAGGCGATGATCGCCTTCCACAAGGCCGGCATCCCGACCGTCGATTACGGCAACAACATCCGTCAGGTGGCGCTGGAGGAGGGGGTGGCGGACGCCTTCTGCTTCCCGGGGTTCGTGCCGGCCTATATCCGGCCGCTGTTCTGCCGGGGCGTGGGGCCGTTCCGCTGGGCGGCGCTGAGCGGTGATCCGGAGGACATCCGCAAGACGGACGCCAAGGTGAAGGAGCTGCTGCCGGACAACAAACACCTGCACCGGTGGCTCGACATGGCGGCGGAGAAGATCCAGTTCCAGGGCCTGCCGGCGCGCATCTGCTGGGTCGGGCTGGGGGACCGCGACAAGCTGGGCCTGGCGTTCAACGAGATGGTGGCGCGGGGCGAGATCGGGCCGGTGGTGATCGGGCGGGACCACCTGGACTCAGGCTCGGTGGCGAGCCCGAACCGCGAGACCGAGGCGATGAAGGACGGGTCGGACGCGGTGTCGGACTGGCCGCTCCTGAACGCGCTGCTGAACACGGCCAGCGGGGCGACCTGGGTGTCGCTGCACCATGGCGGCGGCGTCGGGATGGGGTTTTCGCAGCATAGCGGCATGGTGATTGTCTGCGACGGCACGGAGGATGCGGCGCGGCGGCTGGCGCGGGTGTTGTGGAACGACCCGGCGACGGGGGTGATGCGGCATGCCGACGCCGGGTATGAAGAGGCGGTGGACTGGGCTCGGGAGAAGGGTCTGGACCTGCCGTCGCTCTGATTACCTCTCCCATAGGGAGAGGTCGGTCGGCCCTCAGCCGACCGGGTGAGGGGTTACGGTCTTCGGGGGTTCGCGCGTGCGGCGGTGTCAGGTTTCCCGCCGCCGAAACCCCTCATCCGGCCCTTCGGGCCACCTTCTCCCTCTGGGAGAAGGATTCCTTTGGTCAGGATTGAGTGCTGCGCGGCCGGGAGCAGCGCCTTAAACAACCGTTTGAACTTCCGCGCGTCCCTCCGTAAGGTCACCCCAAACAAGGGAGCACGTCATGGGTCGTCTGTCGGGCAAGGTCGCCATCGTTACCGGGGCCGCCAGCGGCATTGGCCGGGCCAGCGCCAAACTGTTCGCCGCCGAGGGGGCCAAGGTGGTGGCCTTTGACCGCGCGGAGGCGGTGAATGAGACCGTGGCGCAAATCGTCGCCGACGGTGGAGCGGCCATCGCGGTGACCGGCGACGCCGGCTCGGAAGCCGAGGTCAGCGCCCTGGTCGACAAGGCGGTGGAGACCTATGGCGGCCTCGATGTGGCCTTCGCCAATGCCGGGGTGTCGGGCGGCTGGATCACCCTGCCGGAGCTGACCGAGGCCAGCTTCATGGATCTCCTGCGGATCAACGTCGTCGGGCCGGCCATGCTGATCAAGCACGCCAGCCGGGTGATGGCCCCCAAGGGCAAGGGCTCGATCATCTGCACCGCGTCGGTGGCGGCGTTGCGGTCGGGCGCGGGCGGCACGCCCTACAGCGCCTCCAAGGCCGGGGTGATCTCGATGGTGCAGACCACGGCCCAGCAGCTGGGGGGCACGGGCATCCGGGTCAACGCCATCTGCCCCGGCCTGATCGAGACCGGCATGACCAAGCCGATCTTCGACGGCGCCCGCGCCAAGGGCTCGGAAGGCAAGATCGGCCAACTCAACCCGCTGCGCCGCGCCGGCCAGCCGATCGAGATCGCCCAGATGGCCCTGTTCCTGGCCTCCGACGATGCGTCCTACGTCAATGGCCAGGCGATGGTGGTCGACGGCGGGCTGTCGAGTTCGCACCCGGTCGCGCGGCCGGGCTCGCTGAGCTGAAGGCAACAAGAGGGGACAGCTTGAGATCGACGATTTCAATGTGTCCCCGGTTTGCCCGCGGCATGGGGCGTCAAGCCTCCAGCGCCGCGATGACCTCCGCCGGGTGGGTGTAGTAGGCCAGGAAGCCGGCGTCAGACAGGTTGGCGACCGGGGCGCCGGGGAGCGCATCGCGCCAGAAGCCGGTGTGGATCGGCCAGTCGAGGCCGCCGCAGAGCAGGATGGTCCAGTGCTCGCCGCCGATGGTCGCGGGCAGGGTCCAGTCATGGGCGTAGACCGCCATCTCGGCCGCCCAGCCCGCGCTGGTGCGGGCCGACATGCCCCGGGCGTCGCGCAGGATGCGGGCCATGGTCAGCGGGTCGTCGACGGCGGCGCGGTCGGCGGGCGCCGATTCCAGGGAACGGCGGATGGTGCGGGTCAGAAGGTCAGTGCGCGTCTGGCGACGCAGCATCTCGCCGAGCGGTGCGATCAGGTCCGGGCGCTTCAGCATGCTGCGGGAGATGGCCCCGATCAGCGAGCGGTGGGTCCGCTCGACCTCACGCGGGGGCCGTGGGTTCATCAACAGGCCGCGGGCGACGCGGTCGGCGTGGCGCGAGGCGAAGGTCAGGCCGGCGGCGGTGGCGCCATCGCGGACCAGGATGTCGACCTTGCGCAGCTTGAGGGCCGTCAGCACGGCAATGAGGTCGTCGGCCTGGACTTCGAGGTGGCTCTCGGGGGTCGGGGCCGGGTCGGTCAGGCCAAAGCCCGGCCGTTGCACCGCCAGGGGCCGATAGCCGGCGCGGTGGAGCAGGGCCACGAAGTTGATCGGCAGGATGCGCCCCGTGGAATAGCCGTGAAACACCACCACCGGCCGGCCGCCCTTGGGCCCATAGTCGACGAAGGCGACGCGGCGCCCGTCCTCCAGGCTGAGGACGCGGGGACGGCCCTCGGGATCGACAGGCTCGACCACCGTCTCGCTGGCCTCGGTGAAGGCGGTCAGGGCGCCGGCCTCGACGGTCAGACGGACGAGGTCCTTGGCCTTGTTGACGCCGGTCTTGGCGAACACCGCTTTCAGCTGGCCGCGCACCGTCGCTTCCTTGACGCCAATCGCGGCGGCGACCTCGCGGGCGGTAAGGCCCTCGGCGAAGCGGGCGGCGGCCTTTGCTTCCGCTGGGGTGGCCCCGAACAGGGCGCGAAGCACGGCCTCGACGTCGCCGATGGGGGCGCCCATGCCGCTCATCAGGTCCATCATCCGGCGAACCAGATCAGGACTGCGGCGGGCGCCGGCCTTGCGCATGGCCTTTTTCAGGGCTTCGCGGGCGGTCTCGCGGCCGACCCCGATACGCTCCGCCGCCTCGTTGAGGTTGGGGGCGTCGAGCAGGGCCTCCGCCAGGCGGGCTTCCAGGGGCGTGAAGCCGAAGGCCTGGGCGGCGCGCTGGGCGAGATCGCTGACCCGCGAGGGGGCGAAGCCCAGCAGGCAGACGCGGCGGCCGGGCAGCATCAGCTGGGCGCGGCTGGCGTCGGACAGCGGCCAGCGGACGGCCAGGGTCTCGACGGCGGCGCAGGCGGCGATGACGCCGCCGTCCTCGGTCTCGACCAGGCCGGACGCCTGGCCCTGCTTCTGGGCCAGGCGGACCAGGCGGCGGAAGGCCGGGATGTCGGTCGGATCGCCGAACCATTTGATGAACTGGGGATCGGCCTGGGCCAAGGCGCCGGTCGGCGAGACGACGGCGGCGCCGAGGGAGCCCTCAGGGGCGATGGCCGCGAAGCCGGCGGTGGTGTCGAGCCTGGCCGCCTCGCCCAGCGCCTCGGCGAAGGCGGCCGGGTCGTGGGTGAGGGTGGAGTCGAGCAGGGCCCAGCCCTCGAGCACTGCATCCACGGGCTGGCCCTCGGCCAATCGGCCGCGCAGGGTCTCGGACAGGGAGGCCGAAGCGTTCACGGCGCGGGGGCGAATCCTCGAATTGCGATCAGGCGGTCCGATACCATGGGTCCGATGGCCGGCCATGCGCCACATCAATTTCGATATGCAACAAAGGCTCTGCCAGTTTTTCTGACTGGAGCAATGGCTCAAACGGTCGTTTAAACGGGCAAAGACATCTCACCGGAGAGCAATGTGAGCACCGACGCCCTGTTCCGACCCTTCCAGGTCAAGTCCATGACCCTGGCCAACCGTATCGCCATGGCGCCGATGACGCGCAGCTTTTCGCCCGGCGGCGTGCCGACCCAGGAGGTCGTCGACTACTACCGCCGCCGCGCCGAGAACGGCGTCGGGCTGATCATCTCCGAGGGCACGGGCGTGGCCCGGCCGGCCTCGCTGAACGATCCGAACGTGCCGCGCTTCCATGGCGAAGACGAACTGGCTGCCTGGAAGTCGGTGATCGATGCGGTGCATGCGGCCGGTGGCAAGATGGCGCCGCAGCTGTGGCATGTGGGCGCCGTGCGGACCCGCGATCCGGAATGGACGCCGCCGGGCCCGTACGACAGCCCGTCCGGCCTGTCTTCGCCCGGCCATAAGTTCGGCGAGGCGATGAGCGACGCCGAGGTGGCTGACGCCGTTGATGCGTTCGCGAAGGCCGCCGGCGCGGCCAAGGCGCTGGGCTTCGATTCCATCGAGCTGCACGGGGCGCATGGCTATCTGATCGACCAGTTCTTCTGGCACGGGGTCAACGTTCGCGAGGACCGCTGGGGCGGCAAGACCCTGCCGGAACGGTCGCGGTTCGCGGTGGAGATCCTGAAAGCCGTGCGGCGCGAGGTGGGCGAGGACTATCCGGTCATCATCCGCCTGTCGCAGTGGAAGCAGCAGGACTTCACGGTCAAGCTGGCGGCCGATCCCAAGGAGATGGAAGCCTGGCTGGCGCCTCTGGCCGACGCCGGCGCCGATGTCTTCCACTGCAGCCAGCGGCGGTTCTGGGAGCCGGAGTTCGAGGGCAGCGACCTGAACTTCGCCGGCTGGGCCAAGAAGCTGACCGGCAAGCCGACGATCACCGTCGGGTCGGTGGGGCTGTCGGGCGAATTCATCGCGGCCTATGGCGGCGAGGCCAGCGAGCCGGCCAGCCTCGACGGCCTGGTGGAACGGCTGGAGCGCGACGAGTTCGACCTGGTGGCGGTGGGCCGCGCCCTGCTGCAGGACCCCGAATGGGTGGTGAAGGTGCGCGACGGCCGCGAGAACGAGCTGAAGAGCTTCGAGCGGTCGGCGATGGGGGTGTTGTACTAGGGGGGCTCACCTCTCCCGTGGGGAGAGGTCGGAACGGCCATGGCCGTTCCGGGTGAGGGTGTACGCGGGGCCAAGGTCGGCCCCAGCCGTCAAGCAGCGCAACCCCTCACCCTCCCACCCCGCTTCGCTATCGCTTCGCCGGGCGGGCCCCTCCCTCTCCCTATGGGAGAGGGTTTCGAATTCAGGCGTTGAAGTTCAGCTTCAGGCCCGGCCGGGGCCAGGTCGCCTTGTAGAGTTTCCCCGTGCCCGACGCCGTGATCCACGCCGTGCGCATGTCCGGGCCGCCGAAGCAGATGTTGGTCACCAGCAGGTCCGGGAAGGGGTAGTGCTCGGTCGTGCCGTCCGGGTCGAAGGCGGTGATGCCGCCGTTGATGATGGTGGCGACGCAGACCTTGCCGCCCGCCTCGACGGCCAGGCTGTCGAGCAGCTGGTAGCCGGGCAGGTTGCAGACCACATGGCCCGGCTGGAAGGGCGGCGGTTCGGCCAGTTCGCCGGGGGCGCTGACGTCGAAGGACCAGAGGCGGCCGAGCATGGTGTCGGCCATGTAGACGGTCTTTTCATCGGGCGAGAGGCCGACGCCGTTGGGGCTGACCATATGGTCCTTGTGGCGGACGATCTTCGAGCCGTCGGGCAGGGCGTAGTAGAGGCCGCCGAACTTCTTGCCGTCCGGGGTGGTGCAGCCGTGGTCGCTGAACCACAGGCCGCCCTGCTTGTCGAAAACCAGATCGTTGGGGCCGACGAGGCGCTTGCCGTCGCAGGCTTCATAGACGGTCTCGACCTTGCCGGTGGCGATGTCGACCCGCTGGATCGAGCCGCCAACGTGGCTGGCCGGGGTGGGGCCGGGGATGGTCAGGCCGCCCATGTCCAGCCATTCGAAGCTGCCGCCGTTGTTGGTCACATAGATCTTGCCGTCCGGGCCGATGGCGGCGCCGTTGGGACCGCCGCCGGTCTCGGCGACGGTGCTGGTCTTGCCGTCCGGGGTGACGCGGGTCAGGCGCTGGCCCTTGATCTCGGTGAGGATCACCGAGCCGTCGTTCATGGCGATGGGGCCCTCGGGGAACAGCAGTCCCTCGGCGACGAGTTCGATATCCACTTGGCGTGTCCTTCCGGCGTTTTATGGTTGCGGCGATAGAACCCGGTGACGTTTGGTCAACGCAAGGGCTTCATCGCTTCCGTTCGAGGATGCGGAAGACGAAGGGGTGGTCGTCCTTCTCGCCGGGCTGGTGGGCCTCGCGGTGGACCTCGGTCCAGTCGGCTTCGTCGAAGGCGGGGAAGAAGGCGTCGCCCTCGGGTTCGGCCTCGACCTCGGTGATGTAGAGGCGCCTTGCGCGGGGCATGGCCAGCTCGAACAGGGCCGTGCCGCCGATGACGCAGACTTCTTTGGCGCCGTCTTCCTGGGCCTGTTCGCTGGCCATCTCGACGGCTTCGTTGAAGTTCTCGACCGGGACGGCGGTCTTCGGCTCGAAGCTGCCGTCGCGGCTGAGCACGATGTTGAGGCGGCCGGGCAGGGGCTGCAGCGGCAGGCTGTCCCAGGTCTTGCGGCCCATGATCACCGGCTTGCCGAGCGTGTTGGCCTTGAACCAGGCCATGTCGGAGCGGATGCGCCAGGGCAGGTCGCCCTTGAAGCCGATGACCCCGTTGCGGGCGCGGGCGACGACGAGGGCGATGGGAAGAACCATGGCGCGGACCCTACGCCGTGTCGGCGCGGGCCGTCATCTGCAGAATGCGCCTATTCCGGCGGAGTGATGGTCAGGACGAAGTCGTCGCGGGCCCCCAAGGCCTTGGGCGCGCAGGCGGCGGGCCTGAAGGCCAGGTCGTGGCAGAGGCGGACCTCGCGCAGCTGGCCTTCCGGCGCGGTGGCGATGGCGATGGCGCCGTGCGGCAGGCCGGGGTTGGCGGCGACGAAGGCGTCGCGCACCTGGCCGGCGGTGAGGCTGGCGGATGTGAGGGTGGGCTTGTTCAGGGCGTCCCAGAGGGTGCGGGACTGGTCGAAATAGGCGTCCGGGCTATCCCAGGCGCAGACGCCGTGGGCGGCGTACTCATGCTGCTGCAGGCGGGCCGAGGGGATCATGCAGAAGTTCCTGGCCACCGTTCGCGCCGCCAGCGGCTGGCTGGGGCGACAGTAGCGGGGGTGTTTGCCGTCGGCGCTGTTGGGCCACAGGCCGTGCAGGGTCCAGGTGCGGCGGCTGTCGCAGGCGCTGGGGTCGGAGGTATCGGCGGCCTTGCTGCGGCAGGCTTCCGGCTGCCAGGCGATGGCCAGCAGATAGCTGTCGGGGGTGAAGTCGGCGACGACCTTGTCCGGCGGGCCGACCTCGGCGGGGACGGGTTCGATGACCGCGGGGATGGCGCAGTCCGCGCCCGGCGCGGCGGCGACGGTGGCTTCGCCGGCGGCGCAGGCCGTCAGGCTGAGACAGGCGAGAAGGGTGAGGGCAAGACGCATGGCCTACTCGCGCCAGATCACCGACAGGAAGGTCTTGGGCGGCAGCTCGCCGACGGCCGGCATCTCGGTGATGGTCAGGCCGATGAGCGGGCCCTTGGGGTTCTCGAAACCGCTCTGCGTGCCGCCCCGCTTGTCGAGGCGCGGCGAGACGGGGGTCAG
>JBILYE010000147.1:0-9313 GCA_044377925.1 Caulobacter sp.
TTCGCATCCGGGGTGCGTAGATACAGCGGCCGCGCCACCGGGATCGGCTCGCGAACCGCCGCTGCCAGCCGCGCCACCCAGGCCGGATCAGGCCCGCCGGGCGTCTCGACCTTCGCCCCGGGGATCAGTCCCGCCAGCAACGGGGCCCCGGACCCTACCAGCGTCACCGGTCCATCCCCGGCCAGCTCCGCCAGCCGGGCGCTCGCCGTCTCGGCGGCCAGGGCGTCGGGCGCCATCAGCGGCGCCCCGTCGCGGAACGCCTGCAGGTAGATCTGGCCCCGTCGCGCATCGACCGCCGCGCAGACGAACCCCGTCCGTCCCGCCGCCAGCGCCGGCAGGGAGCCGACCCCGACCAGCGGAACCGACAGGGCCGCGCTAAGCCCCTTGGCGAAGGCCAGCCCGACTCTCAGGCCGGTGAAAGAGCCGGGCCCCACGGTCGAGGCGATACGGTCCAGGCCTGCAAACCCGAACGGCGCCATCATCCCGGCCACCATCGGGGCCAGCCGCTCCTGATGCCCCCGGCTCATCGGCTCGGAGACGGCGGCCAGCACCTCGTCCCCGTCCAGAAGGGCGGCGGAACAGGCGTCCAGGCAGGTATCGACGGCGAGGATGCGCACCTAGTTGAGCGGAGCCTGCCAGAGGAACTCGCGCAGGAAGCCGTCCGCCAGCTGGGCGCTGTCCGGCGCATCGCCGGGATTGCCGGCCAGCTCGCCGCGCTTGCCGATCACATAGGCCAAAGCATCGCCCGGCGCCCGGCGGCACAGGGCCGCGCCGATGAACCGGTCCGCGCCGATGACGCAGTCGGCGGCCTTGAACCCCAGCGACGTAAACGGACTCATCAGGGTCTCGCCCCGGGGGCCGACCACCGGGCCGCCCTGGGCCAGGATGGCGCCGACGCCGCCGCCCCCGGACGCCTGCTTCAGTTCCAGCCCCAGCTCCTCGGGCCCGAACACGGTGAGGATCGGCGTCTGCGCCCCCTCCTCGCTGAGGAAGGCGGTCTTGACCTCGGAGTCGGGGAACAGGGCGACGACGGCCGCGCGATCAAACGCCGTCGCGACGGTGATCGGCCCGACGCCATCGTTGCTGGCGGTCCAGGCCGGCGCCGCCTTGGGCGCATCGACCGGCAGGGTGGCCTCGGTGGCCGGGGCTACGGGGGCGGTCGGCTGTTGCTCGGCCGGCTTGCCGCAGGCGGCGAGGCCGAGAAGGGCGATCAGGGGAAGGTGGCGGATCATGCGGGGCACCCTAGCGCCAAGCGAAGGCGGTTTGAACCGCTCAGCCGTCGTTTGGCGTCGCCGCCAGCAGGGCCTCGCCCTCGCTGGTGATCTCCCAGCCCTCGCGGCTGCGCACCGCCAGGCCAAGATCGGTCAGCGCGCGGGCGTCGGCGATGTTGATGAAGTCGACCGGCTTGCCGGCCCGCTTCAGAGACAGGTTACGCAGGGCCGTCAGCTGCCCTTCACTCAACGGCATCATTGGCCTCCGGACAGCGGGTTGGGACGGGCGGCGGCGCGGCGGGCCATGGTGGTGTCGAGCACCTGCCGCAGCCGGGTCGCCTCCGCGTTCAGGTCGGTGACGTCGTCCTCAAGCTGGGCGACGCGGCTTTTCAGATAGGCGTTCTCGCGCTGCAGGCGGGAAAGCTCGTCGCTCACGCCCTGGCCGCCAGCGCCAGCTGGTTCTTCACCACCGCCTTCAGAAGGGCGGTGCGGTGCGGGCTGTGGCCGCCGCTTGCCAGCTCGGCGCGGGCGCCTTCCAGCACCTCGCCGCGATGCCGGCCACCCAGGGCCCAGGCCTCGGCCCGGATCTCGGCGTTGCCGACACTGCCCTCGCCGACCGCGCCCAGAAAGCGCCAGAAGCCGCTCACTTGGGGCTGCGCGTCGAGCGCGGATCGCTGAGGCCCGTGCCGTTCATCGGCTTGGGGACCCGCACGGCGCCGCTCGAACGGCTGTCGGTCAGGAAATGGCGGGTTTTCGGGGGATTGCCGGACATGACGTCCTTTCGCGCCGAAAGATTGGCGCGGCGCGCCGCAACCTTCAGCCCTCTGGATATAGGGGCCCTTGGCCAACAAAGCTTGTCTTATCGCGCACAGACCGGACAGGCCGGGTCGGCCCCGATGCGCACCGTGCGGCTGTCGCCGTTCAGGCCGTCGTAGATCAGCAGCCGCCCGCTCAAGGTCTCGCCCGCCCCGGTGACCAGTTTCACCGCCTCCAGCGCCATCATCGAACCGATGACGCCCGCCAGAGCCCCGACCACCCCGACGGCCACGCAGGTCTCCGCGTCCGGCGGGACATCCGGCACCAGGCAGCGGTAACAGGGCGCGGCGTGGAAGACGCCGACCTGCCCGGTCCACCGCCCGATGGCCCCGCTGACCAGCGGCACGCCCGCCGCCACGCAGGCGTCGCTGACCAGCAGCCGGGTCTCGAAATTGTCCGTGCCATCCAGCACCAGGTCGTGGCCGGCGACGAGGCTCTCCACATTGGCGGCCGTCACCGCCGGGGCGGCGTGAACCGTCACATGCGGATTGAGCCCCGCCAGCCGGTCCGCCCCCGCCTCTGTCTTGAGCCGTCCGACATCGGTCGTGGCGAACAGCACCTGCCGCTGCAGGTTCGACAGGCTGACCACGTCATCGTCGCTCAGGGTGATGGCGCCCACGCCCGCCGCCGCCAGATACAGCGCCGCCGGCGATCCCAGGCCGCCGGCCCCGACGATCAGCACCTTCGCGGCCTTCAGCTTCTGCTGTCCCGGCCCGCCGACCTCGCGCAGCACCAGATGCCGGGCGTACCGATCGACCTCGCCCTCGCTGAACGCCACCTTGACCTCGCTTCCACCCACGACCACATCGAAGCCATGCAAAACAGCAACAGCTTCCCCGACTGGCACGGCACCACAATCCTCGCGGTCGCCAAGGACGGCAAGACCGTCATCGCCGGCGATGGTCAGGTGTCGATGGGCGCCACCGTGGTCAAGGGCTCGGCCAAGAAGGTCCGCCGCCTGGCCGGCGGCAAGGTCATCGCCGGCTTTGCGGGCGCCACCGCCGACGCCTTCACCCTGCTCGAACGCCTCGAGGCCAAGCTTGAGCAGTACCCGGACCAGCTGGCCCGGGCCTGCGTCGATCTGGCCAAGGACTGGCGCACCGACCGCTATCTGCGCCGGCTGGAGGCCATGCTGATCGTCGCCGACAGGACCAGCATCTACACCGTCACCGGCGTCGGCGATGTTCTGGAACCGGACCAGGGCGTCGCCGCCATCGGTTCGGGCGGGTCCTATGCCCTGGCCGCCGCCCGGGCCCTCATCGACGGCGACCTCGACGCCGAGGCCATCGCCCGCAAGGCCATGGGCATCGCCGCCGACATCTGCGTCTACACCAACGGCTCGCTGACGGTGGAAACGGTCTGAAGGCCATGGCCTACGTCTTCACGCCCGTGACGGATAACGACCTGTCGCTGCTGGACCGCTGGCTGCGCAACCCGCACGTCCGCGAATGGTGGGATGATGACAGCGGGCCGGAGGATGAGGAAGAGGATGAGGATGAGGCGCTCCAGGACGCCTCAAGTTGGCCCCACATCGTACATCTGGACGGGCGACCGATCGGTTACATCCAGGCCTATGATCCCCATGCCTGGCCCGGCCATCATTTCGCCGACCAGCCGCCGGGAACGCGCGGGATCGACCAGTACATCGGCGAGCCCGAGTTCCTGAACCAGGGCCACGGCCCGGCCTTTATCCGCCAGTTCTGCGACAACCTGTTCGCCGCCGGCGCCCCGGTGATCGTCACCGACCCGCATCCGGACAATACGCGCGCCATCCGCGCTTACGAGAAGGCCGGCTTCCGCCGCTACGGCAGTCCGGTCAGCAGCGACTGGGGCGTCTGCCTGTTGATGGCCCGCAAGGCCGGCGGAGAGAAGGCAGCCTAGCGCCCCCGCAGTTTCAGCGAGATTTCGTCGTGGGCCTCACGCGTGATCGCGTAGGGCCAGAGCAGCGCCACCCCGACGCAAGAGATCAGCGCCGCCAGCGGCCCATGCACGATGACCAGCCGGATCAGCGCGTCCGGGTCGACAGCCACCAGGGGATCGGCCTTCTCCGGCATGCCCATCAGGTCCAGGCCGATGCCGGCCAGCAGCACCCCGACCCCGCTGGCCGCCTTGGCCGCGAAGGTGATGCCGCTGAAGTACAGCCCCTCCCGCCGGCGACCGAAGCGCAGCTCATGCTCGTCGGCGGCGTCGGCCATCATCGCCGGGAAGGCTACCAGCACCAGGCCGACCCCGATCCCGGCCGTCATCATCATCGACATCAACAGCGGAATCGCCGCCTCTCCGGACGGCCGGTAGAGGCCGCTGATCCACAGCACCGGCGCGATCAGCCAGACCAGGTTCAGCATGGTCACCCCGATCATCACCACCGACCGCTTCTCGAACCAGCGCGCCAGGGACGAGGCCATGGCCACCCCGAACACCGTGCCGATCAGCAGCACGAAGGTCAGGGTCTGGATCTGCTCGGTGCCGATCTTCCAGACATAGGTGTTGTGGTGCGCACCCGTGGTGCCGTTGACCCCGATGGCCACCATGGTCAGCAGGCAGGAGAAGAACAGGATGCGGAACGACTTGTTGGAAAAGATCTCCGCCACCTCGCCCGGGATGCGACGGATCATCGACCGCTCGGTGATCTGCGGCTGCGGCAGCCCGATGGCATAGCGGGCCACCCCGGCGCAGCAGAGCAGCATGCAGACCGTCAGCAGCCCCGCCACCGACCAGCCCAGGGCCGGATAGGCGGCCAGCTTGAACAGCCCCTCCGGCGGCGTCAGGAAGACGCTGTAGGCCAGGAGGATGACAAGCACGGCCGAGGCCAGTCCGATCAGGGTCCGCCAGACCACGATCCGCGAGCGCTCCAGATAGCCGTCCGACAGCTCCGCCCCCAATGCGATGAAGGGCACGTTGAACAGCGAGGTAGCCCCCCGCGCGACCAGCGAGGCGCCCAGCAGCCAGCCGAACAGCATCGCGTCGCTCAGGCCCTTGGGCGGCGCGAAGATAAGGCCGAAGCCCAGCGCGACCAGCGGAATGCTCAGCAGCATCAGCGGCAACCGCCGGCCCAGCTTCGACTTGATGTTGTCCGACAGCGACCCGACCAGCGGATCCAGAATGGCGTCGGCGCAAAGGCTGAGACCCACGGCGACCCCTGTCAGGATGCCGGAAAGCCCCAGCACCTGGGTGTAGTAGAAAAAGGTCAGCGGCAGGGCGACATCGAAGCCGCCGCTCTGCACCGCCTGGCCCAGGCCATAGGCGGCCTTGACCTGTAGGGGCGGCTTGAACGCCGGAACGACAACAGCTTCCGCAGTGCTCACCCGTTTCCCCCTGGTCTTGTCGTTGACGGGGAAGGTGCGGCCTTATCCGCGCCGGGCGCAATGCTGTCGTGGCGTCAACCAGCCGCCGGCCCACAGGGCCAGGGCCACCAGCACCGGCTGCATCGCCAGCCGGGGCGCATGGTACCACCAGCTGTCCGGCAGCCCCGGCACGTGAACGCCGCCGAAGGCATGGTGCAGGTTGGCCGGAAACACCCCGATGGCGTAGAGCGCCAGCCCAAGACCCGCCCATCGGCGCAGGGGCGGGATGAGCAGGCCGATGCCCCCGGCGATCTCGGCCAGTCCGGTCAACTGGATGACCAGCGCCGGATAGGGAACCCAGGGCGGCATGATCGGCAGGAAGCTCTGCACGGCCATCAGGTGCAAGACCCCGAAGGCGGCATAGACCGGCCCGATAATCCAGCAGGCGATCAGCCGTCCCGCTCCCGCTTCCGTCCCGGACCTGGTCATCGCAGGGGGTAGTCTCCTTCCAGTCCATAGGCCGCGCCACTTGCGCTCAGGTCGCTGGAATAGAGGCCGAACCGCTTCACGGTGAATCCAGGGCTGTGCAGCAGATTGTTGGCCGCCTCCCAGTCCATCACTGCCCCGGGGTCCGGCCGCTTGAGGTAGGCCAGGGTCACATGCGGCCGATAGACCCGCGTATCCGCCGCCAGCCCGGCCCGCCTTGCGGCGCTCTCGCAGCGTTTCTGCAGCCGCAGCAGGGCGGGGTTCTCCGCCACCCCGGCCCAGATGGCGTGGATATCCACCGCCTCGCCGAAATGGCCGACCCCGGCCAGCTCCAGTTCGAACGGCTCCAGCGCGATGGCCGACAACTCGGCGTCCAGGTCTGCGGCCTTGTTCTCCGGCGTGTCGCCGATGAACCGCAGGGTGATGTGCAGCTGCTCGGCGGTCCGCCATCGGGCGCCGTTGATGCCGGTCTGATGCTCGGCCAGGCCCTGGGCGATGTCCCAGGGAATGGCGATGGCGGTGAAGAGTCGAAGCATGATCCGATGTTACTCTCCCCCCGCCTGCGGGGGGAGTGGCCATGGCGAGCGCTGCAAGCGAGCCATGCCGAGGGGGGCAAGTGGTGGCCTCACCACCGCCAACCCCAACCGGCGGGGCCCGCCTCCTGGTCCGTCGCCAAGGCTCCGAACCTGTCCTCCTCCCGCTTTGCGGGGGAGGAGGTTGCCGACCTTAAGGACAGGGGTTCGGCCGCTCGACGTGCAGCGCGTCGACCGCCTTCTCCAGTTCCGCCGTCCACTCCAAGTCGAACGCATCGATGGCCGTTGTCAGCTGCGCCATGGTCGTCGCCCCGATGATGGTCGAGGTGACGAACGACCGGCTGTCGCAGAACTTCAGGGCCAGGGTGGCCGGGTCGATGCCGTGCTGCGCCGCCAGCGCCACATAGCTGCGAATGGCTTCCTGCGATCCCGGCCCGTCGTACCGTTGCATGCGGTTGTACAGCATCTTGCGGGACCCGGCCGGCAGGGCGCCGTCCAGGTACTTGCCGGTCAACGCCCCCTGGGCCAGCGGCGAATAGGGCAGCAGACCGACGTCCTCCTGCACCCCGATCTCGGCCAGGCCGTACTCATAGACCCGGTTGACCAGGCTGTAGGCGTTCTGGATCGAGGCGACGCGCGGCAGGCCCAGGCGGTCGGACGCCTCGATGAACTTCATCACCCCGTACGGCGTCTCGTTGCTGACCCCGATGGCGCGGATCCGGCCGGCCTTCACATGCTTGTCCAGCGCCGTGAGAATGGCCTCGAACCCCTCATGGTCAGGGCCATAGGGCTGCCAGGTCATGCCGCCGAAGATGCGTACCGCCCGGTCCGGCCAATGCAGCTGGTAGAGGTCGATATAGTCAGTCTGCAGGCGCTTGAGCGACTTCTCGACCGCTTCGTCGATCTGCGCCGCGGTCTGCCGCGTCGGCGAGCCGTCGTCCCGCAGCCAGCTCATCGGTGAGCGCCCGGCCACCTTGCTGGCCAGCACCACCTTGTCGCGTTTGCCCGATTTGGCGAACCAGGTCCCGATATGCCGCTCGGTCGAGCCTTGCGTGTCGGGCGTCGGCGGCGAGGAATACATCTCGGCCGTGTCCCAGAAGTTCACCCCGCGCTCGAGCGCGTAGTCCATCTGCTCGTGGGCCTCGGCCTCGCTGTTCTGCGATCCCCAGGTCATGGTGCCGAGACAGCAGCGCGACACCGAAATGCCTGTACGGCCGAGTTGTGAGTACTGCATCTGCCCCTTCTATCCCCTGTTTTCCTGACCCATAGCCGGACTGCCCTGAGGGAAGTCAGGGCCTCACGCCTCGGATTGAACGAAAAGTCCCTAGCCCAGCGCCCGCGACACCACCGGCGCCAGCCCCCGCACGATGATCCGCACGCCTTCGGCGGTCGGGTGGATGCCATCCCGCTGGTTCAGGCGCGGCACCCCGCCGACCCCGGCCAGCAGGTTCGGATAGAGGGCGATCCCGTGCTTCTTCGCCAGGGCCGGAAAGACCCCCGAAAAATCCCGCGCATAGCTGCGGCCCAGGGCCGGCGGCGGGGCCATGCCGGCCAGCACCACCTTGATCCGCCGCGCCTTCAGCTTGCTGATGATCCGGTCGAGGTTGGCGCTGGTCTTCTTCGGATCGATGCCCTGCAACAGGTCATTGCCGCCGAAGGCCACGACGCAGACATCGGTGTCGCTCTGGACGCTGAAGTCGACCCGGGCCAGGCCCGCCGCCGAAGTGTCGCCCGAGACCCCGGCCCCGCGCACCCTGACGGGCTTGCCGAGCTTGCGCAGGTCGGCCTCCAGCACCGCCGGCAGGGCCAGGTTTCGCGGCAGGCCGAGACCCGCCGTGATGCTGTCGCCCAGCACCGTGACAATGCGGGGTTTGGCATTGCCCGGACCCTGGGCAAAGGCCGCGCCGGCCGGCAGCAGGGCCAGGCCCGCCAGGGCCGCGCGTCGCGTGAAAGATCGTTCAGGTGTGTTCGCCATCTCAGCGCCCTATGTAGGTGAGGAGTTCGTATCCACAAACGCCTCCTCCCCGTTTCAATCGCCCGGTCCCCAAAATGTACGACGCCCAGACAACGACCTCGCCGCTCCGCCTTGAAGCGGTCACCCTCACCCTGCCATCGGCGGCCGGGCCGGTGGAAATTCTCAAGGGCGTCGATCTCGAGGTCGCCCCGGGCGAACGGGTGGCCGTGGTCGGTCCCTCGGGCTCGGGCAAGTCGAGCCTGATCGCGGTCGCGGCGGGTCTGGAGCGGCCGACCAGCGGGTCGGTGGCCTTGTTCGGACAGGACATGGGCAAACTGTCGGAGGATGGCCGGGCGAAACTGCGGCGGGCCCGCGTCAGCCTGGTGTTCCAGAGTTTTCACCTGCTGCCCAACATGACCGCCCTGGAAAATGTCGCCGCCCCGCTGGAGATCGCCGGCCGCAAGGGCGCCGACGACACCGCCCGCGAATGGCTGGCCAAGGTCGGCCTGGGTGAACGCCTGACCCACTACCCGCACCAGCTCAGCGGCGGCGAACAGCAACGCGTCGCCCTCGCCCGCGCCCTGGCCGTCCAGCCCAAGCTGCTGTTCGCCGACGAGCCAACCGGCAACCTCGACGGCGTCAACGCCCACACCGTCGCCGACATGATGTTCGACCTGGTCGCCCAGACCGGCGCGGCCCTGGTGCTGGTGACCCACGACGTCGAACTGGCCGCCCGCGCCGATCGCATCGTCACCATGGGCGACGGGCGGGTCGTCGGGTGATTGCGCCGCGTCCGTGCGATAATGGTCCTGCCGCTTCGATAAGCACGCCGGGAAATTCCGCGGGCGACCTGCGGGTCACCTCCAGCCGACCAAAGGCACACCAAAGGGCGACCCAAAGGCCACCAGAAGCCCACCGCCGGGCCACCATCGTTTCCAGACAACCTTCTGAAATCACAAAAGAACAGCGCCAATCCGCATGAGCCTGCCGCTCCCCTTCCGCTTCGCCGCCCGTGAACTGCGCTCCGGC